>NZ_SUEG01000001.1:131807-182277 GCF_005063415.1 Mesorhizobium sp. | reverse complement strand
TCGAGCGGCTGGTCGAGATCTTCGACCAGCCGAAGCTCGACGGCGCATCCGAACTCGTCGAGGCGCTGCCCCGCATCAAAGCAGGCAGACTGCTTGCGGCCATGTCGGTCGACCGCGCCGCCGACATATTGCGCGATCTGAACGAGCCGGCTCGTTCCGAACTGCTTGGTGGCCTAGCGCCACCGCTGCGCGCGACGCTGCTTGCCATTCTCGGCTATCCCGAGGGCAGCGCCGCCTCGCTCATGACGACCGAATATGTCAGCGCGCCGCCGGACTGGAGCTTGGCCCGCACGCTGGATTATATCCGCAAGGTGGAGCGGACGCGCGAAACCGTCTACGCGATCTACATCGTCGATCCACAAACGCATGTTCTGTTGCGCTCGACCAGCCTGCGTCGACTGATCGCTGGCGAGCCCGACGAGCTGATCATGGCAATAGCGCCGGATCGCGCGCCTATCACCGTTTCACCGCTGACCGATCGTGAAAAGGTTGCTCAGTTGATCTCGAAATATGATCTGCTCGCCGTCCCGGTCGTGGACAACGGCAAGCTCCTCGGCATCGTCACCATCGACGACATCATCGACACGATGATCTCGGAAACGACCGAGGACGTGCATCGTTTCGGCGGCATGGAAGCTCTCGACGAGCCCTATATGAAGATGGGTTTTCTGGCGATGATCCAGAAGCGCGCCGGCTGGCTGTGCGCGCTGTTTATCAGCGAGATGCTGACCGCCAACGCGATGCAGAGCTACGAGGGCGAGCTGGAAAAGGCGATCGTGCTGACCCTGTTCATTCCATTGGTCATGAGCTCCGGCGGCAATTCCGGCTCGCAGGCGACCTCGCTCGTCATCCGGGCGCTGGCGCTGCGCGAAATCGGCCTCGGCGACTGGTGGCGGGTGGCATTGCGCGAGCTGCCCACCGGCCTGGTGCTTGGCTCGATCCTTGGCGTGGTCGGCGTCTGCCGCATCGCGCTCTGGCAGTATCTCGGCTTCTACGACTACGGCCCCCATTGGCCGCTGATCGCAATTGACGATCGGCGCCACGCTGGTTGGCATCGTCACCTTCGGCTCGCTGTCTGGATCGATGCTGCCGTTCGCCCTGAAGCGCATCGGCTTCGACCCGGCCAGCGCATCGGCTCCGTTCGTCGCCACGCTGGTCGACGTCACCGGGCTGGTGATTTATTTTTCGGTTGCGCTGGTAATCCTGCGCGGAACGCTGCTGTAAAAAGCTCACGCACCTCCATCGCGGCAATTTCGTTGCCGCGATGGGTTCTCGTCGCGTCAGACGCGCTCACCATCTCTCACCCGGTAAGTCGGCTTGTACATGGTGACGAGTTCTTCCGCCGCGGTCGGATGCACCGCCATGGTACGATCGAAATCATCCTTGGTCAGCCCCGCCTTCAGCGGTATGCCGAGAAGCTGCGCCATTTCGCCGGCATCCGGCCCGAGGATGTGGGCGCCGAGGACTCTTTTCGAGGCGCCGTCGACGACCAGCTTCATCAGCATCTTTTCGTCGCGGCCGGAAAGTGTGTGCCGCATCGGCCGGAAGGTCGCGCGGTAGATTTCAAGGTCCAAAAAGCGCTTTGCCGCCTCATCCTCCGACAGGCCGACAGTGCCGATCTCGGGCTGCGAAAAGACTGCGGTAGCGATCGTGTCGTGGTCGGGCGCCGTCGGATTGTCCTTGAAGGCGGTCTCGACGAAGCACATCGCCTCGTGGATTGCCACCGGCGTCAATTGCACGCGGTGGGTGACGTCACCGATTGCCCAGATGTTGTCGATATTGGTGCGGGAGTATCCGTCGACTTGGATTGCCCCGGTCTTGGTCATTTCGATGCCGATGCCCTCCAGGCCCATGTTCTCGGTATTGGGAATGCGGCCGATGGCGAGCATGACCTGGTCGACCGTCAGCACCGTGCCGCCGGTGACAAGGGCGTCGAGCCGGCCGTCAGGGCGCTTCCTGACCCACTCGGACACGGCGTGGCAGAGGATTTTTATCCCCTTCTTTTCCATCGTGTCGTGCAGCATGCGTCTGAGGTCCATGTCGAAACGGCTGAGGATCTCCTTGCCGCGGTAGACCAGCGTCGTGTCGACGCCAAGGCCGTGAAAGATGTTGGCGAATTCGACTGCGATATAGCCGCCACCCTCGATCATGATTGCCTTCGGCAACTCCTTTAAATCGAAGGCTTCGTTGGAAAAGATGCAGTGCTCATGGCCGGGCAATGCCGGATGCGGCGCCGGTCGCCCGCCGGTAGCGATCAGGATCTGGTCGGCGGTAACGGTGCGATCCTCACCGAGAAGATGCACCACATGCGGATCGACCAGGGTGGCGCGCGAATGAAAGACCTCGCCGCCGGCGCCCTGCACGTTTTTTTTGTAGATGGCCTCCAGCCGGCTGATTTCCCGGTCCTTGTTGGCGACCAGCGTCTGCCAGTCGAAACGCGCCTCAGGCACCGTCCAGCCGTAACCGGCGGCGTCGGCGAAATGCTCGGGGAATTGCGAGGCGTAGACATAGAGCTTCTTCGGCACGCAGCCACGGATCACGCATGTGCCGCCGTAGCGATATTCCTCGGCAATGCCGACACGCTTGCCGAGTGCGGCCGCAACGCGCGCCGCCCTCACCCCGCCGGAGCCGCCGCCGATGACGAAAAGATCGTAGTCGTAACCGGCCATGGCTGAACTCCTTGCCCCTCAAACACCGAGACAGGTAGGCTGCCGACTATCAAAAGAAAAGCCCGGACTTGCCGGGCTTTCTGGTCCAGTGGCGGTCAGGCCGCTCGGAAGTCCGCAATCAATTCGGTGTGGCGTCCGCGGGAGCAGCGCCATCTGCCGGGGCGGCGCCGTCTGCGGGTGCGGCCGGCGCCTTGGCATTCGCCGCTGCACCCAGGGTCTCGCCGACCTGCTGGGCGAGATCGCGAGCCAGGCCGTTCTGCCAGATCTCGGCAGCCTTCACCAGTTCGCGCGTCACGATCGGGCCGTTGTCGAGCAGCTTCTTGCCGGAATCGGAATTGTAGAAGGCGGCAATTTCATTGAGTTCCTTTTCCGAGAACACCTTTGCATAGGCGAGCGCCGCTTCCTTTTCCAGGTCGGCGCGGCGCGATGCCAGGGCCATCGCCTTCTCGTTGATCGTCTTGGCGATCAATTCCTGCATGTCCGGGTTCTTCTGGATCAGCTGCTGCTCCAGTGCCGCGGCCGCTTGCGGCAGGATGCTGTCGAACGTATCCGTCGCATGGATCGCCGCGACGGCGGCGCGCGCCGCCTTCAAATGCGCATCGGTGACATCCTGCGAAAACGCAGGCGACGAAAACGCGAAAACGGCCGAGGCCGCCAGAATGGCAAAAAAGCGGCCAACCCGGTTATGCAACATCATGATCGCTAAAACTCCCTGATTTTCGGGCGGCATGGACGGTTTGGATGCCGTCGCCGCCGGCTATGATGGCCGTTGATGCCAGCCCGATGAAAAGACCATGCTCGACCACGCCCGGAATGGCGTGGAGAGCATTCGAAAGCGCTCTTGTATCCGGAATGCGGCCAAAAGATGCATCGAGGATAAAATGGCCGCCGTCTGTAACAAATGGCTGGCTCCCCGTCATCCTCAATGTAACAGGGCCGGAAAGGCCAAGGTTTGCAGCCGCCGCGCCAACCGCAATTTCGGTGGCGCGCAGGCCAAACCGGTTGACTTCGATGGGCAGCGGAAAACGGCCGATCATTTCGACCATCTTGGAGCTGTCGGCGATGACGATCATGCGGGCGGAGGCCGCCGCGACGATCTTTTCGCGCAGCAGCGCGCCGCCGCCGCCCTTGACCAACGTCAGCGCCGGATCGATCTCGTCGGCGCCGTCGATGGTGAGGTCGAGCTCGGGCGTTTCCTCGAGGGTGGACAGCGGCACACCAAGCTCGGTGCAAAGGACGGCAGTGCGTTCCGAGGTCGGCACGCCGATGACAGTCAGGCCGGTGGCGACCTTGTCGGCGAGCAGCCGCACGAACTCGTCCGCTGTCGTGCCGGTGCCGATGCCGAGCCGCATGCCATCCGTGACATGGGCAAGCGCTGCCCGCGCCGCCTCAACCTTCAATTGCCTCGCATCCATGCCGGGTTCCGAGATTTGTTTCGGCGCTCGTAGCATTTTTGCCGGGCTGGTCAAAGGACCTTGCCCGCGGTGGATAAGCCGGCTTGCCTGAACGGGCCGCAGCGGTTATCGCCTGCCGGCAATCAAATCGTCACAGGACAGGCCATGACCCGACCGATCATCGTGTTCGACCTCGACGGGACGCTGATCGACACGGCGCCGGACCTGCTCGACAGTCTCAACCACAGTCTTGCCGCCAGCCAGCTCGCGGCCGTCGACGAAGCCGGCTTCAAGCGCTTCGTCGGCCATGGCGGCCGCGTGATGATCGAGCGCGCTCACGCAGCGCAGCACAGGTCGCTGGCAGTGGAGGAGCACGACCGCCTGCTAAAGCTGTTTCTGGACCATTACACCGTTAACATCCCTGGCAAATCGCGGCCCTACCCCGGCGTCCCCGAGGCGATCGCACGGTTCGAGGCAGCCGGTTACCTGCTGGCCATCTGCACCAACAAATACGAGGCCAATTCGGTGGCATTGATCGAAGCGCTCGGTATGACCAGGCATTTCGCGGCGATCTGCGGCCAGGACAGCTTTCCGTTCCGCAAGCCAGACCCGCGCCATCTCACGCAAACCATCGCGCGCGCCGGCGGCGACCCGTACCGTGCACTGATGGTCGGTGATTCGCAGACCGACATCGACACGGCGAAAGCCGCCGGGATTCCGGTGGTGGCAGTCGATTTCGGCTACACCGACCGCCATGTGCGAGAGTTCGAACCGTCGGCGGTAATCTCGCATTTCGATTCTCTGACGCTCGACCTGGTACAAGGACTGATGGCCTCGGCAGAAGGCTGAAGCCGGGCATCAGGCGGACCGCAGATGCCGACCGACAAGTGGTTGACTTCGCAGGCCGGCCTCCCTTATATCGCGGCGCGCTTGGCCTTCGGGCAATGAGCGGGCGATTAGCTCAGCGGGAGAGCACACCCTTCACACGGGTGGGGTCGCAGGTTCAATCCCTGCATCGCCCACCATCTGCTTTCCTGAATCAATTCCAAGTCAGAGCGGCTAGTGGTCAAAATCTGACGCTTGGTGCCGAAGCAGTAGGCCCGCTCTGGGTAAACCTGCCTTTCGCTCCGGCTGCTGAAGCGGCTTTATCGCGCCTACTGCAAGCATATCGCCCATTCGGCAAACTCGCGCGTCGAGGCCGTTTTCAGCGGCTCGAAGCAATTCCCGCCGCCTCGGAGCGGCTGGAGCGCCCGTCGCGGTCATCAAGCGGGTCGCTCGCTACGCTCCCGCTATGGACTCGATGTCACCCATTGCGAGGCCGCACCCCGATCACGGTCCGCGCTAAACCCAACCCGAACCAAAGTGTCCACAGGGACATCACCAGTGATGCCACGACCCAGACGAAGCTGCCCAGGGTGACTCCGAGCCACATGCCCAGGGGCCAACCGAGGAAGGCTCCAATTCCGGCCACGACTGCGATGTACGATGCCCAGACCGGCGTGGCTCGGTGAGTGGTCTGCGCCTCGTTGCCAGCGATCACGGCAACGGCCAACGCCAAAAACATGAAGCCGTTGGCCTTTCCTTCGGAAAATGCCCACCAGGCCTCGAAAGTTGCCGTGTCCCCGGCGGCAGCAGCGGCGGAGACCACGGTGGCCTCGGCCACCGCGGTCGTCATGGTCCAGAGGGCGCCGACAGTCAGCACACCCCAGGCAGACAACGTCCACCACGCCTCGGTGAGGCGCGATCTGGCCGCCAGCACGATCAGACCTGTCAGGACGAACAGTGATAGCGCTACCGCGGAAACCCAATGGATGATCGCCCATCGGACAGGGTCGTCGGTGATGACTCCCATCTGGCGACCCATATCGGGATCGATCGGCCCATGGCCGACCAGCGCGCCTGCCAGCAGGATAGAGGCGATCGCAAGCCAAACTCCTGCTACGCGCGTTCCTTCTTCTGTGTTTGCCATAGAGACCTCGCGCAGTAATGGTCCCATGTCCCATCTAGCGCCAGATTTCAAAGGGTTGCAAGATGGCCAATGATCGGAACGGGTCGACTGACGCCGTAGCATTGCCACGTCTGTACGACCGGAAAGGGTCGGAACAGATAATCCGCATTGGGCACCAAGCGTCAGATTTTTACCACTAGCAGCTGCAGGTCGCCCCCTCGCCGCCAAAATTCTTTTGGGCGAAATTCAAGGCGTTGCTGTAGCTCGTATAGCTTTGGAACTGGCAAACGTTGGAGCCGGCCCGCACCTTCATCTGCTCGATATCCCAGAACGAAACCTCGATGCGGTCGTCGGCGCAATAGACCCTATAGCGTTCAGGTTCCAGCGCTGCGGCTTTCTGCACAGGCATCGAAATGGCCAGGATGGAAAGTATGGAAAGTGCAAATATGATGGCATGACGCGTTTGCATGTAGACCCCCGAATAACCACCGGCACTATTGTGGCCGCGATGTTGAGGCGACGCATCATGATTTTAAGCAGTCGCCGTGTTCTTTCGGCGGCCATAAGTCAGGCACGGCCGGCGCCTCCTTGTAGCGCAATGCCCGGCGATCCCGGAACAAACCTGCCTAGAAACGAGTTTCTGCTGATCGAAATGTGAGGGAAAGCCATGTCCAGACTTGTTTTGGCGGCCGCCGTGCTGCTTGTCGGCGGATCGGCTTTTGCCGCGGACGAAAATCCGGTGCCGCCGCAGAATGCCAAGAAGCTGTCGGAAATCATTGCTAAAGTCGAGCAGCGCGACGACTTCCGCTACATCAAGGAAATCGATTGGGACAGCGGCGCCTACACCGTCATTTATTACACGAACGACAAGGCCAAAGTCGAAATCACCTATGATCCGGTGACAACCGCGCCGAAATGAAGCTGTCCGCCAACGGTCCAGATTCTAAAAAGTGGCGCACCTCGGAGGCCCCCGGCCTTCGGCACACCCTTGCGTAGATATGACTTTGATGGCTGACTGGGTGCTATCATTGCGCGCGGGGGTGGGCATGGCGACGGCGAAGCACGTATTGAAGCGCGTTCTGATGATGCTCGCCGGTTATTTCGTTGCGGTATTGGTGGGCTTGATCGCGGTGGCGGCGATCTATGGCGGGCTGAGCTCGCTGCCAAATGCGCCGAACTATTTCGACGTCATGGGTGTCACACCCGTCGCGGTGCTTCTGGTGCCGCCGCTTGGTATGTTCATCTATTTTCTGACGATCGTGCTGACCGCCCTGCAGACACTGATCTTCGCACTGATTGCCGAGTTTTTCTCGCTGCGCAGTTTTTGGCTGCATATGATCTTCGGCGCCGCGGCCGCGGTTGGCGGCTTCGCCTTGATCTGGCCCAGTGTACCAGACGACACGAACCCGGAGCGTTGGGCCGATATCGGTATCATTGCCGCGGCAGGCATTGTTGCCGGCCTGGTCTATTGGCTGATCGCCGGGCGCGACGCCGGCTTCCGGCGTCCGCTGTTTCAGCGCTAGAACCGTATCTCAGCTAGCCGGCGAACGCACCGCTTCGGTGCTGTCGAGCGCCTGCTGCAGCCGTGTGTCGCGGCCGTAGACGTCGTTGAAATATTCGACGGTGCCGGACAGGTCCGGCCATGCGGTGAAATAGGCGACATAGACCGGGATCTTGCGTGTCACGTCTTCGGTCGAATGTCCGTGTTTCAGTCTGTCCTCGATGTAGTCGACCGAGGTGCCGAGAACGGCAGCCGCCATGCCGCGCGGATCCTGCAAGCGAACGCAGCCATGGCTGAGCGCGCGCATGTCGCGCTGGAAAAACGACTTCTGCGGCGTATCGTGCATGTAGATGGCATGCTTGTTGGGGAACAGTATCTTCAGCTCGCCCAGCGCATTGGCCTCGCTCGGCAGCTGGCGCACGCCGTAAGGTATCTTTGCGCCGTAGGCGCCCCAATTGACCGAGGAGGAGGGAATGCGCTTGCCGCGGGCATTGACCACCTCATAGCCGGCGCGGTCGAGATAGCCCGGATCCCGGCGCAGCCGCGGCAACATCTCGTTGACCAGGATCGACTGCGGCACGCC
Organism: Mesorhizobium sp.; assembly: GCF_005063415.1. Taxonomy (GTDB): domain Bacteria; phylum Pseudomonadota; class Alphaproteobacteria; order Rhizobiales; family Rhizobiaceae; genus Mesorhizobium. Next base: position 174,182 of record NZ_SUEG01000001.1, on the reverse strand, counting down.
CCAATAGGGATGGAAGTCGATCTGCTCGATCTGGTCATAGAAGAAAGCAGTCTGGTTGGTGGGCCTGCCAACGACGGCGCGGGTCTTCAGCTTCTCCTCGCCGTCGTCGATGTAGCTCGCGGTGAAAGCCGGCTGGTTGATAAAGACGCGCGGACTGCCGAGATCAGAAGGCAACCAGCGCAACTCTTCGAGCGCAACCCGAACCTTCTGAATTTTGTCGGCCTTGGACGTTCCGGCCAACGATGCAACGGTACGCGGGCCGATGACGCCGTCGCCTTTCATGCCTGCCCGTTTCTGCACCGCCTTGATCACCGGCACCAGCTCCGGATCGTAGACCTGGCTGGTGGCGAGCCTCGCCAGGACCTCGCCATAGGCGCCGCCCATCTCGTCATCGAGATTGCGCGCGATCTTTGTCAAAAGCTTCGGCAGTTCAGGGCTGGTCTGCCCCGGCTTCAACAGCAGATTGGGATCGATGGTGATTTCGTCTTCGGCGCTGGCCTGGAGCGCTTCCAGTTCGACGCGCAGCGCCTGATACTCGGAATTCTGTGGATGCCGCGATTCGAGATAAGTACGCACTTGCTGGGTGTGGGCCAGCGTCTTCAGCACGCCTTCCATGTCGAGCGGCTTCGGCGGAAAATCGTAGTAGCCGGTCATGCGGTTGGGATCGACGCGGCCGCTTTGTGCGTCACGGGCGTAGCGCAGGACACGCGCCGACAGCGCCATCTCGAAGCGGACCAGCTCTTTCAGGCGTTCATCGGCATTGCCCGCCGATTCGCCTGCTGCCGGAACTTCGACGGTGTAGTCGGCGGGCGTCAGGCCGTAGCTCGCGGCCTCGCCCAGCACCCGCACCGCATCCTCGGCACGGCTGTTGGGACTGGTTCCCGTCACCCAGATGAAATCCGGATTGGCTGAGTAGTAGGCGATCAGCGCCTTGGCGATGTCCTTCTCGGCGTAGAGGTCATAGCCGTCGAGCCCGGCAATGGCTTCGCGGAATGCAGCCCCGGTGGCCGCCGGCTCGAATGCAGCATCCTGAGGCGTTGCCGGTTCAGGCGCTGCCGACAGTGCCGAAAAATCGACGCGCACCAGCGGATCGCTTTTGTAGGTGTAATAGGACGGGCTGCTGATTTGCGCACCACCGCCGGAAGCGGCCGGCGCCTTGGGCTTCGGCTTGTATTTTGACGGTGGCGGTGGAAAGTCACCTTTCGGCGGTGCGTGTTTGACGCCGCCGCCGAAAAGCATATCGAAGAACCCTTGCGCTTCAGCCTTCGGCGCCCCGAAGGCCAGCATTGCCGCGGCCACCGCAAACGGCAGCACGGTTGCTTTGTTTCCAAGGAGTTTCATGGATCACCCGCTCCGGTTGAACCGGATCCCGTTCCGCACCGCTTTCACGGTCTCGCCCACCGCATGGCGGATGTAAGGCGCGACTACACTGATTCATACTGATTTCGTTAAGCTTCCATAAATTTCGGAACGTCTGTTGCAGAACGGTTTCACAAGATCGTGACGGGTCGAGCCGATCCGCCATCGCTCCGATCAATGGTAGTGCCCGTGAGCCAAGCCTCAAGCGTTGGCGCCGCCGTCGATGGTCAATGCCGTGCCTGTCACGAAGCGTCCTTCGGGACCGGCAAGCTAGGCGACCATGCCGGCGATCTCGTCGGCCGTGCCGAAGCGAGGCATCGCCATCTTCTGGCGCTGATGCTCGGCGTGCGGGCCGGCTGCCGGATTCATGTCGGTATCGGTCGATCCCGGATGGACGACATTGGCGGTGATGCCGCGCGGACCGAGATCGCGTGCAAAGGCCTTGGTCAGGCCAACCAAGGCAGCCTTGCTGGCCGAATAGGCGCTCAGGCCGGTGTCGGTGGCACGCTCGGCCAGATTGCTGCCGATCGAGATGATCCGGCCACCCTCGCCCATATGCGCTGCTGCCGCCTTGGTGGCGACGAACGGGGCTCTGAGGTTGACCTCCATCGTCTCGTCGAAGTCGGCAAGCGACAGGGCATCGATCGGCGCAGCGCGCCAGACGCCGGCGCTATTGACAAGGATGTCGAGCCGTCCGAAGGCCTTTACTGCCTCATCGACTGCTGCCTCGATCGCCGCAGCATCGCGATTGTCGGCCTTGATGGCAAAGCCCCGACCGCCAGCCGCCTCGATTTCCCTGACCACCGCGCGCGCCCCTTCCTCGCCATTCACATAGGTGATCGCCACGCCTGCGCCGTCGGCCGCGAGCCTTCTTGCGATCGCCGCACCAATGCCGCGGCTGCCGCCGGTGACGAGGGCGGCCTTGCCGTTCAAGCCTCTGAATGACATCTGCTTCTCCATTTTGTAGTGATTGATATATAAATATCTGCCAGCCTTGCTGAACCACGTCAACTGAATTATGTATCGATCAATACAGAAAGGATGCCATGCCGGAACGAGGCCGCCCCCGCACCTTCGATCGAGCCGCCGCCTTGCGGCGCGCAATGGAAGTGTTTTGGGCCAAGGGTTATGAGGGTGCGTCGCTAAGCGACCTGACCGCTGCAATGGGCATCAACTCACCCAGCCTCTATGCCGCCTTCGGCAGCAAGGAAGCACTGTTTCTCGAGGCAACCGAGCTTTACACGCGGGTCGAGGGAACCGAGATCTGGTCCGCGCTGGAAAAGGCGCCGACTGCGCGCCAGGCGATCGAGTGGTTCCTGCGGCAGACAGCCAAGGCGTATTCGCAGACCGGTCGCCCGCAAGGCTGCCTGATCGCGCTCGGCGCTTTGCACCAGGATTCAAGCTGTGGTGCCATCTGCGATGATCTGCGCCGTCGCCGCGCCGAAAACCGCGAAGCCTTGCTGAGACGGCTCGAGCGTGGCGTGGCCGAGGGAGAGTTGCCGGCCGATTTCGACTGCGGCACGGCCGCGACCTTCTATGCGACGGTGCAGCACGGCATGTCGATCCAGGCGCGCGACGGCGCGTCGCGCTCGGCTCTTCTGGAGACGGTGGCCGGGGCAATGGCGGCTTGGATAGCGATGGCCGGCACCGGGGCGGCGTGACGATCCCCGGCAGACAAGAACAGACATTCAGATCACTACAGAGACGGCTCCAGCCTGCCCGCGACGAAGCCAACGGCACGCTCCACCACACCCTTGTCGGCGAGAATGCGGCGGTGGCCGAGCCCGTCGGCCCAGTACAGCCGCACATGGTCTCCGGCGCGCGCATAGAGCCTTGCATGATCGGCGGACACTTCGCGGTCGTCCGGCGCGTGGATCACCAGCGTCGGCAGCGGCGTGCTTGCCAGTTGGCGGTCGCCGGTGAACTCGTGCAACGGCCGGCCGGCGATGCGCTCGACCCGGTCGGCCATGGCGACCTGCGAGCGCGAGCCGACATTCAGCATGCGGCTGAAATCGGCAAAGATCGCAGGCAGGGAGCTCGGCGCAGCGATAAGCACCAGCCGCCCGGCCGCCAACGGCGGGATATTTCTGATTGAACCGGCGACGGCATTGGCGGCGACGGCACCACCAAAGGAATGGCCGATAATAGCGGCAAACGGGCCGAACCATTCGCCGGCAACCCGTGCCGCATCGACTGCACTGACCAAGGTAAGCCGGCGGCCCTGCGACTGGCCGTGGCCCGGCAGGTCGAGTGAGACCACCTTGTAGCCTTCATGGCGATAGGCTTTGATCAGCGTGCGCATGTATTCGGTGCGCGAACGCCAGCCATGGATGACGAGCACAGTGCGGGCAGACGCCCTGCCCGGCTCGGGCCGGAATTCATGCACCATGACGCAGCCGGTTCTGGTCTTTAGCCGGTGATGGCGCGCTTCGGTCATGAAATCGGCGGCGCGATCGATTGCGCGGCGCTCGCCTTCGCTCAAGCGCTTTTCGCGCGGCGTGCGGCAGAACAGCTCGAATGCGGCGCGCCCGGTGAGTCGCGGCGCCACATGCTCGGCCACGCCGAACGTGCCGCGGATGACCTTCAGTCCAAATGATGCCATAGTGGCGATCCATCCATTGGTTCAAGCATGAACATAATAGTTCAAACATGAACATTAAGCAAGACCTGCCCTGGGACAACCCGCGCTTTCGCAACTGGGTCGCGGTGGCGCGCGCCTGCCACGTGGTGGAACGCACCTTGGCGGTGAAGCTGGCGCCGCTCGACTTGAAGCCGGCGCAGCTCGACGTGCTGATGAACCTCTACCGCCATCCCAGCATGTCGCAGCACGACCTCGCTCGCCGCCTGCTGGTCGGTCGCTCCAACATCACCATGCTTTTGCCGCAGCTGGAGACCCGCGGCCTGCTGCGCCGCGAGAGCGACGAGAAGGACAAGCGCGTGCTGCGGCTGACGTTGACCGAGGCCGGCGAGGCACTGCTGATGCAGGCGCTGAAGGTCCACATGACGCTGATCGAAAAGGCGATGAGCCAGTCGACGCCGGAACAATGCGACATGATCGGCGAACAGATGCGCAAGGTTGCCGAGGTGTTGAAGACCGCCTGACGGCTTCACCACCAAATTCACTCACCACCAAATTTCTTCACCACATCGATTTTTTCGCGCGCTCCGGCCATTCCCTGTCGTAGACCTCGCCGTCGATGTTCTTGCGGCTAGTGATCTCCAGGATCTGTCCGGGGGTCGGCAGCGATCTCGGGTCGACATGCCTTGCCGGATTCCACAGTTCCGACCGGTGGATGGCGCGGGCGCACTGGAAATAGACCGCATCGACCTCGACGATCGTCAGCGAGCGCGCTGGCTTGCCCTCGACTGCGAACGAGACGCAGAGCTCGGGGTCGGTGGTGATGTGGGCGCGGCCGTTGACGCGCAGCGTCGTGCCGGAACCCGGCACCAGGAACAGGAGCGCGACGTGCGGATCGCGAAGGATGTTCCTTAGCGAATCGGCACGGTTGTTGCCGCGCCGGTCCGGCATCATCAGCGTTTTCGGATCGTGGATGCGGACGAAGCCAGCGAGATCGCCGCGCGGCGAGCAGTCCAGCCCTTCCGGCCCGCAGGTTGCGAGCGCAGCAAACGGCGAAGATTCGATGAAAGCAGCGTATTCAGGAATCAGGTGGTCGAGTTCCTTGACCATGGACGCCTCGCCGGGCAGGCCATAGAGAGCTTCGAGCTGTTCGACGCTGGTGATCATGGACATGTTTTCGTCTCCAAACCTTTGCCGGCGCTACTCTAGACGCATGACGTTTTCACGACACGATGCCGTTTGTCGTTCATCAGGAAACGGGTGTCGAGGGACCGCGAACAAGCGCAAACCGCTTTCGTGCTGACAGATTCGGAGGTCAAAAATGGATAAACAGCTCGGCCGGCGACGCACCGCCATGGAACTTATTGAAAACATGTTCAATGTTGAAATGCGTTTCCTGCAATCAGGGTCGGAGAGCCTCGATATGCTTGCCAGCGCATTTCACGCCGAGATTGTCGTGCATGAGCCGCAGTCCCTGCCCTATGCCGGTGACTGGAACGGCCTCGACGGCGTTGGCGCCCTTTTCCGCAAGATGCGGGAAATCTGGAGCGACGTGGCGGTGGAGAACCTTCAAACCGCCCAAAACGATGACGTGGTGTTCATGAGCTGCACGCTTTCGCTGACATCGCGAGCCACTGGTGCAACCATCAAACAGCCGTTTGCCGAAGTCTTGCGCTTCGAGGATGACCGGCTGATCGAAGGCACGCCGTTTTATTACGACACCAGCGAGATACTGGCGATCCTGCGTTGACCGGAGAGTCCTGCAGGATCCATTCAGCGGTCGCGGCTCAGCCCCTTCTCTTCCAACTCGGCGAGATAGGCGGCCCAGCGTGCATCCTTCTCATGACCCAGCGTATGCAGGTAATTCCAGGTGAAGATGCCGGTGTCGTGGAAATCGTCGAAGGTGATGCGCACGGCATAATTGCCGACCGGCTCGATCTTCAGGATCGCTACATTGCGCTTGCCGGGAACGGTGACGCGCTGTTCGGGCGAATGGCCCTGCACCTCGGCCGACGGCGAGGCGACGCGCAGCAACTCGGCCGGCAATTCGAACGGCTGATGGCCTGGAAAGGTCACGGAAAGCAGCTTGCGATCTTTCGAGACCCTGAGTTCCTTCGGCGCTGTCATGGTGGTGGATCCTGCGGAGAGCTGCCCTTCCCTACGCCGCTTCGTGTCGAGGGAAAAGGCCGCATGGAAAGTTCCGACATGATCTGTCGGCGTCGGAATGTTACCGAAGATCGCGAGCTTCTATCTTGAATGGCAAGTTGGCTCGTATCACATAGCCATATATAACGAAGCCGTTCACGGCCACGGGAAGCGCATAAGCATGGATATGATCGATCCTTTCGGTCGCACGATCACCTACCTGCGCGTGTCGGTCACCGACCGCTGCGATTTCCGCTGCACCTATTGCATGGCCGAGGACATGACGTTCCTGCCCAAGAAAGACCTGCTGTCGCTGGAAGAACTCGACCGGCTCTGCACGGTCTTTATCGAAAAGGGCGTGCGCAAGCTCCGCCTCACCGGCGGTGAGCCGCTGGTGCGCAAGAACATCATGCACCTGGTGCGCCAGCTTTCGCGGCATCTCGAGAGCGGTGCGCTGGAAGAGCTGACGCTGACCACCAACGGATCGCAGCTTTCCCGCTTTGCCGCCGAGCTCGCCGACTGCGGCGTCAAGCGCATTAACGTCTCGCTCGATACGCTCAATGCCGACAAATTCCACCAGATCACCCGCTGGGGCAATCTGGACAAGGTCATGGACGGCATCGACGCCGCGCAGGCGGCCGGGCTGAAGGTAAAGCTCAACGCCGTGGCGTTGAAGGACTTCAATGACGCCGAATTGCCGGACATGCTACGCTGGGCGCATGGCCGCGGCATGGATCTGACGGTCATCGAAACCATGCCGATGGGCGAGATCGACGCTGACCGCACCGACCAGTATTTGCCGTTGTCGCTGCTGCGCGCGGCACTCGAGCGCCAGTTCACCCTAAGCGACATCCCTTACAAGACCGGTGGCCCGGCCCGCTATGTCCATGTCGCCGAGACCGGCGGGCGGCTCGGCTTCATCACGCCGATGACGCATAATTTCTGCGAAAGCTGCAACCGGGTCCGGCTGACCTGCACCGGCACTCTTTACATGTGCCTCGGCCAGGAAGATGCGGCCGACCTGCGCGCGCCGCTGCGTGCGTCGGAAGGCAACGAGCTGGTCGCCGATGCCATCGACGAAGCAATCGGCCGCAAGCCGAAAGGCCATGACTTCATCATCGATCGCCGCACCAACCGTCCGTCGGTGTCGCGGCATATGAGCGTCACCGGCGGCTGATTTTTCGCCGATTTCGTGCAAGAATAATCGCCTTGGTATCGGCGCGAGGCAAGGCGTGCAGCGGTTTCTTGCAGTCCTGACGTTTTTCGGAGTGATGGCGGGGACCACGGCAGTCGCCGCGCCATTTACCTATACGAACGAGCGCTTCGGTACCGTCTGCACCTTTCCGGATGAAATCTTCACTCTTCGCCAGCCTGAGCCGGACAATGGCGATGGACAACAATGGCTCACTGCCGATGGCGCCAGCCTGATCTGTTCAGGTATCCTCAATATCGATGATGACACTCCGAAAGCCTTCGTCTCCGCCGAGAGGGCCAGCAAGGAACCTGGCTACAAGATCACCTACAGCAAGACCGGCAAGGACTGGGCGGTGCTGTCGGGCATCAAAGGCGGGAACATCTTCTACGAACGCCGCCTGTTCGGAAAAGACGGTGTCATCCGCACGGTCTGGATCGACTACCCGCCAGCCTTGAAATCGAAATACGACCCGCTCGTCGGAGCCATCGCCGGCAGCCTCAGGGGACCGTGAGCATCAGGCGACGTCAGAACTTATTCGCAGCCTATTGTTTTTGCTAGCGAGTCACGGTTGTTGACGCTTGTAGTCGTATCGTACGGCAAGCCATTTCTTGCCGCTGCCATTGGCCTGGAGGAAATGCTGCTCGGCCACTTCGTGATTGTCGCCGTCCCTGGAAATGATGAAATCGGAGGCCGTGAACCGCCCTTCGACCTCGGGACCGAACCCGACGAAACCAAGCGGCTCGAACAGCAGTGAAATCTTGCCGTCCTCTCCGCCACCAAAACTCCAGGCGGGCATGATCCCTGCCGGGAAACGGGTGTCCATGGAAACATACTTCCAGCGGCCCTCCACCCGGTCATAGCTCAAATAGGCTATCCGCTGGAAGTCTGGGATTTTCGACCCGGGCGCCGGGCGCATCACCTCCTGCATGAAGGGGCCGATCATCGTGCGCTCGGCCACCAGCCCGGTCATCACGATCGGCTGGGCGCCGGGCGTTGGCCAGATCGTGTTGACGACATTCCATTTCCCGACGCGGCGAGCGAGCTCATCCGCTTCGTGACCCGGCGTGGACATCCGTTCGACTGCCGACGCCGAAGCGTCGTTCTCGGCGAACGCAGGCGCTATCGCCATGAGCATAACCGCCAGTGCAGAAGAGAACCGGAAAGCCGACGAAACGTGCCGCCTGCTGCCTGTGCCAAGCCTGTCCGCATTGCCTCGTGCATTCATCATGGACCACCTCCCCAGACAAGATCAGAAGCCTACAATGACCAATTTGGTGAATCTTGCCGAGCAAATTTGATCTCGTCGAAAGGTTTTTCCTCGAGCCGCAGTGTGATCGATTTGCCCTGCGAACCCATCCTTTAGAACGGCACCTTTCGGGATCACACCCAGAAAAGGTCTTGTCCGCAAACGGTCACCGGATTTACCGCAAGCCCATTCGGGCTTAGCCTCTGCTCTGGAGCGGTTCTTCGCCCAGTGGGGGAATACGATATGCGCAAACTCATTCTTTCTCTTGCATTGCTCAACCTCGCGGCCCTGCCCGCGGCGGCCCAGTCGATCGGCGGCACCTATGCCGTGGCCGGCACCAACTTCGATGGGTCGTCCTATGGCGGCGACGCGACGATCACGCTGACCAGCGAGACGACCTGCACGATCCATTGGGAGACAGGCGGCTCGTCCTCGGACGGTATCTGCATGCGCAACGACGATGCCTTCTCCGCCGGCTATGTCATGGGCAAGGCGGTTGGCCTTGTCGTCTACAAAGTGCAGGAAGACGGCTCGCTGCATGGCCTGTGGACGATTGCCGGCAAGGAAGGCAACGGCACCGAGGTACTGACGCCCAAATAAGTCCTGCCGCTCTTGCGCGGCAGATGTCACGGGCCACAGAAAGGCTGTGGCCCAGCCCTTTGAGGTTGCTGTTTTGCGGGTGCCTGCTAGACGCTTGCTGCAGGACTCACCCGGTAATCGCCTTGTCTCTTTCGCCAAATCTGCGCGGCGCGTTGTTCATGATGGTGGCCATGGCTGGTTTCACCCTCAACGACGCTATCACCAAATTCTCGTCGGAATCGATGAACATGGCGCAGGTCATGCTGATCCGCGGCGCCTTCGCTTCGCTTTTCGTTGGCCTGCTTGCGTGGCAACGCGGCGCGCTTGCCTTGCCAGGTTCGATGCTGCAGCCGACAGTTGCGCTCCGCGTCGCCGGCGAGGCCGGCGCCACCGTGTCGTTCCTGGTTGCTCTGGCACATCTTCCCATCGCCAATGTCTCCGCCGTGCTGCAGGCGCTGCCGCTGGCGGTGACGATGGGCGCCGCGCTTGTGTTCAACGAGGGCGTCGGCTGGCGGCGCTGGCTGGCTATTGCCGTCGGTTTTGCCGGCATGCTGATCATCGTGCGGCCGGGCTTCGAAGGGTTCAGCGTCTTTTCTCTGCTGGCGCTGGCCAGCGTCGCATGCTGTGCGGTGCGCGATCTCGCCACCAAGCGGATACCGCAGGCAATTCCGACATTGCTGGTGTCGACCGCTACCGCACTTGCCATGACAGTTCTGGGCGCGGCACTGCTTTCGCCGATGGGCGGCTGGACGCCGATGACAGGAAAAAGCACGGCGTTCCTGGCGCTGGCGGCGGTGCTTGTGCTCATCGGCTACCAGTTCATCATCACGGCCATGCGGGTGGGCGATATCTCCTTCATCGCGCCGTTCCGCTACACCGCCCTGCTCTGGTCGATCCTGCTTGGCTTCACAGTCTTCGGCGATGTCCCCGATCTGCCGATGATCCTCGGTGCCACGATCATCATCGCGTCAGGCCTCTATGCACTCTACCGCGAACGGATCGTCGGCCGGCAAAAGACGGCTGCCGAAAGCGCTGGACCGGACATGGCGCCGGACGGCATATAGGCGTGACCGTCGACGACCGTCTGATTTGAAACTGGATTTTGGTCATTGGGTCTAGGCAGCAAACGATGGGCCGACATATCGCAGGGATCATTCTGGCCGGCGGCCGGTCGAGCCGGATGGGCGGCGGCGACAAGACCCTGCTTGCGCTTGGCGACGGTACCCTGCTCGACCGTATCGTTTCGCGCCTTGGCCCGCAGGTCGGGCCGCTTGCGCTTAGCGCCAATGGCGATCCAGCACGGTTTGCCGCGACCGGGCTTCCGGTGCTTGCCGACACCGTCAAGGGTTATGCCGGGCCGCTTGCCGGGATCCTGACTGGCCTCGAATGGGCTTCCGACACGACTTGCCAGGCGCTGGTCACGGCTGCCGGCGATACGCCGTTCCTGCCCAAGGACATGGTCGAGCGGCTGCTCGCAGCAGCCTATGCGCGCCCGGGCTCTATCGCGGTCGCCTGTTCCGGCGGCAAACGGCATCCGACCTTTGCACTCTGGCCGCTAGGGTTAGATCAGGCCTTGCGACAATTTCTCGTCGAGGAAGACAACCGACGCGTTGCGGCGTTCATCGACCGGCACGGTTTTGTCGAAGTGGAATTTCCCATCCTGAAATCCGGCGGGGCCGAGATCGATCCGTTCTTCAACATCAACACTCCCGACGACCTTGCCCAGGCCGCGCATCTATTGCAGAGCATCGGGCCATGAAAAGATGTATCTTCGGCATCACCGGCTGGAAGAACTCCGGCAAGACGACATTGACCGAAAAGCTGGTAGCCGAACTCGTCCGGCGCGGCTGGAAAGTGTCGACGGTAAAACACGCCCATCATGATTTCGACATCGACAAACCAGGAGCGGACAGCTTTCGCCACCGGCAGGCGGGAGCGATGGAGGTCGCGGTCGTGTCGGGCAGGCGCTGGGCGCTGATGCACGAATTGCGCGGCGAGGACGAGCCGACGCTAGACGCGATCCTGTCACGCCTGGCACCCTCCGATATCGTGCTGGTCGAGGGTTACAAACGCGAGGCGCACAAGAAAATCGAGACGCGACGGCTCGAGGCCAAGGACCTGACACCACTCTCGGCAGGCGATCCACACATTGTCGCCATCGCCTCCGACTTCCCCATTGCCGGCGAAGACCTGCCGGTCTTCGATCTCGACGACACGAATTCGATAGCCGACTTCATCGAGCGCGCCACCGGCCTGTCGCGCTGAAGATGCGGCAGAAGACAGTTTCCGCCCCCTCACTTTCCAATTTAGGCGTCTGACCCAGCGTCATCGCTTTCTGAACATGACCGTCCCTCAAGCGACGGTTTTGCAGTTGCTTTTTCTTGGGAAAGAATGGGAGTATCGCATCAGCGGGCGGTCAAAAGCACCGCCCACAGAGCCGTTCGGGAACGACGGCCGGGACCAACAGAGAGGACCATTATGCGTATTGCACTGCGTATCGCGCTCGCCGCATCGGCTGCGCTGCTGACGCTTGGCGTTGCCCAGGCCCAGGAAAAAACCTTGCGGATCGGCACCGAAGGAGCGTATCCGCCATTCAACAACCTCACCGCCGACGGCCAGCTCGTGGGCTTCGATATCGATATCGCCAAAGCACTGTGCGACGAGATGAAGGTGAAGTGCACCTTTGTCGCGCAGGACTGGGACGGCATCATTCCAGCCCTTCAGGCAGGCAAGTTCGACGCCATCGTCGCGTCGATGTCGATCACGCCGGAACGCGCCGAGAAGGTCGACTTCACCCACAAATATTACAATACGCCGCCGGCGATCGCCGCCCCCAAGGACACTGACATCAAGGGTGTAACCAAGGAAGATTTGGCCGGCAAGACGATCGGCGTGCAGGCGTCCACCACGCATTTCAACTATTCGACCAAGACTTATACCGACAGCACCGTCAAGCCGTATCCGACCGCGCAGGAATACCAGCTCGATCTGGCCAATGGCCGGCTCGATGCCGCCAATGACGACGTCGTCGTGCTGCAGCAATGGCTGGATTCGCCTGACGGCGCCTGCTGCAAGCTGGTCGGCACAATCCAGCCGGTTATCGAAATCCACGGTCCGGGCGCCGGCATTGCCGTGCGCAAGGGCGAGACCGATCTGGTCAACCAGTTCAATGCGGCGATCGACGCCATCCGCGCGAACGGAAAGTACAAGGAAATCAACGACAAGTACTTCAAATTCGACGTCTATGGCGGCGAGTCCTGATCGACCGACATTGGACGACGTGAACGGCGGGAGATTCCCGCCGTTCTTATAAGGATGCCGCGCACGAGGGGTGACGCGGCACAGGTCTCAGAGCCTCAAGGAGAACAGGGCAGGCGGATGCAGAGCGCACTGACGCTTCTCAGTTGGGGACCCGAAGGCTGGCTCGACGACATCGCCGCGGGTGTGTTTGTCACGGTATGTCTTGCGCTGGCCACTCTGCCCTTCGGGCTGACGCTCGGCTTTTTCGTGGCGCTGGCCAAACAGTCGGAAGAGCCCTCGCTGAGACTGGCCGGGAACATCTACACCACGATTTTTCGCGGAATACCCGAGCTGCTCACGCTGTTTCTGATCTTCTTCGGCATCCCATTGATCCTGCAGTACATTGTCCGCCTGGTGAGCCCCGGAACGTCCGCCGACGTCAACAGCTTCGTCGCCGGCATGATCGCGCTCTGCTTCATTTTCTCCTCTTATTCCAGCGAGGTGTTTTTATCCGCCTTCCGCGCGATTCCAAAAGGGCAATATGAGGGAGGCTACTCGGTTGGCCTGTCCAGCGGCCAGACGATGCGGCTGATCGTGCTGCCGCAGTTGATCCGCATCGCATTGCCCGGACTTGCCAATCTCTGGCTTATCCTGCTCAAGGACACCGCCCTCGTATCGGCCGTTGGCCTGAACGAGATCCTCCGGCAGAGCGGGGTTGCCGCGCGCGTCACCAAGCATGCCTTCCTGTTTTATGGTTTTGCCAGCCTGATTTATCTCCTGCTGGCGATCGTCTCCTCCTTCGCTATCAATGCGATCGAACGAGCGGTCGGCGGCAGAGAGGTCAAGCGATGAGCCTGGCCACCGATACGCTGAAGGTCGACCGGCCGCCGCCGCCCGCCCGCGGCTGGTCGCGCCAACGCATCCTCGGCCATGTCCTGGTCGGCCTGTGGATCGCTCTCGGCATTGGCATGGTCGTCTACCTGGTCGCTGCGTGGAACCCGGAGTTCTTCCAGAAATATGCACCCGGTTACATATCCGGCCTCGGCATCACCCTGTTGCTGGTTGCCATCTCGATTGTGCTTGGTGCGATCCTGTCAGTGCCGATTGCCTATGCACGCATGTCGAACAACCCGATCCTTTCGGGATTCGCGTATGCCTATGTCTATTTCTTTCGCGGCACGCCGCTGTTGGCGCAGACCTTCCTGGTCTACTACGGGTTGGGCTCCTTCCGGCCGGAGCTCGAGATGGTCGGCCTGTGGGGCTTCTTCCGCGAAGCGTTCAACTGCGCGATCTTCGCCTTTTCACTGAATACGGCCGCGTACCAGGCCGAGATTTTGCGTGGCGCGATCGAGAGCGTGCCGAGAGGCCAGTGGGAAGGTGCCGCCTCGCTCGGCCTGCACAAACTGCAGACGATGTGGAAAATCGTCCTGCCGCAGGCGCTGATAGTCGCGCTGCGACCCTACGGCAACGAGATCATCCTGATGATCAAGGGCTCGGCGATCGTCGCCATCATCACCGTCTACGATCTGATGGGCGTGACGAAGCTCACCTATGCGCGCACTTTCGACTTCCAGTCCTTTATCTGGGCGGCGATCGTCTACCTGATCATTGTCGAGATGTTGCGCCACGCAGTCGAATGGATCGAACGGCGCATCACCATCCATCTGCACCGCTGACTCCCATCGCCTTGCCTGATCCGGTAAGAAGGCCGCAAAGCAGGCTTTTAAGGGATTCGAAAACATGGCTTCGGTGGCATTTCTTGGTCTTGGCATCATGGGCTATCCGATGGCCGGGCATCTCAAGAACAAAGGTGGTCACAACGTCACCGTCTACAACCGCACCAGGGCCAAGGCCGAGCAGTGGGTTGCCCAGCATGGCGGCTGCTTCGCCGCGACGCCAGCGGAGGCGGCCGAGGGCAAGGACTTCGTCTTTTCCTGCGTCGGCAATGACGACGATCTGCGCTCGGTAACGACCGGCGCCGGAGGCGCCTTCAATTCCATGAAGAAAGGCGCCATCTTCATCGACAACACCACGGCATCGGCCGAGGTCGCGGGCGAACTGGCGCAGCAGGCGCAAGCGCTCGGGTTTGCGTTTCTCGACGCCCCGGTCTCCGGCGGTCAGGCAGGCGCCGAGAACGGCATGCTGACCGTGATGGTCGGCGGCGAGCCCGACGCCTTCGACAGGGCCAAACCGGTCATAGATGCTTTTGCCCGCATGGTCGGATTGATGGGATCGGCCGGGGCTGGCCAGCTCACCAAGATGATCAACCAGATCTGCATCGCCGGCCTCGTTCAGGGCCTGGCCGAGGGCATCCATTTCGGCAAGCAGGCCGGGCTCGACATCGAAAAGGTCATCGAAGTGATTTCCAAGGGCGCCGCCGGTTCCTGGCAGATGGAGAACCGCCACAAGACGATGAATGCCGGCAAATATGATTTCGGCTTCGCCGTCGACTGGATGCGCAAGGATCTTGGCATCTGCCTCGCCGAGGCCGACCGCAACGGCGCCAAACTACCGGTGACGGCACTTGTCGACCAGTTCTACAAGGACGTGCAGGCGATGGGCGGCAAGCGCTGGGACACGTCCTCGCTGCTGGCAAGGCTGGAGAAGTAGGTTCACCGTGGCCGAGCTTTCGCCTCGATCCAGCGCCGACGAAATCGTCGCTCATCTGCGCTCGATTGGCTCGGAGGAAAATCGCCTTGGCATGCTGCGCTACGGCATCAAGATCGAACGTGCGCTCGGTATCTCGCATGGCGTGCAGCGGCAGATTGCCAAGAAAATCAAGCGCAACCATGAGCGTGCCTTCGAGCTTTGGCAGACAGGCATCATGGAGGCGCAGTTCATCGCTTCCGTGACAGCCGATCCGGAGCGGTTCTCCGCCGCGGATGCAAGACGATGGGCGGCGACTTTCGACTCGTGGGATATCGTCGACGGGGTCTCCGATCTCTTTGTCGATACGGATTGCTGGAGGGAATTGATCGCTGAATTCGCGGTCGACGAACGGGAATTCGTTCGACGCACGGCTTTTGCGATGATGGCCTGGTCGGTGGTTCACCGGAAGAAGGAACCCGAGACGACCTTCCTCGAATTTCTGTCGATCATCGAAGCGCATGCGACCGACGGCCGCAACTTTGTGAAGAAGGCTGTGAACTGGGCGCTTCGTTTGGTCGGCAAGCGATCGATGAATTTGCACGGCCCTGCCCTTGCCCTGGCGCAAAAACTGGCAGCCTCGACGGACAAGACTGCGCGCTGGATCGGCAAGGATGCCGTAAAGGAACTTTCTGATGCCAAGACGCTCGAACGGCTCGCCGCCAGAAAAGCTTGACCTGAGCGAAGTGCGCTTCACGGAGGTTACGCAATCGACGCGCGCCGATTTCGAAAACCTGTTCGACCAACCCGGCGGGCCGAAATACTGCTGGTGTATGGCTTGGCGCAATCTCGGCCGCCGCGAGCATGTCGAGAACGACGAGAAGAAACGCGCGATGATGGCGATGATCGACGCCGGCACGCCGGTCGGCATTGTCGCCCAGATCGATGGCCGGACCGTCGGCTGGTGCTCGGTCGCGCCGCGCGAGACCTACCGCAGGCTGTCACCGCAGCAGGACGACCGCGAGATGGGCATCTGGTCGATCGTCTGCTTCTTTGTGCCGAGAGCGTTGCGCGGCGACGGGCTGGCAAGCGCATTGCTCGACGCGGCCATCGATCACGCCATTGCCAAAGGCGCAAGGACGATCGAAGCCTATCCGGTCGACCAGGCCTCACCGAGCTACAGCTTCATGGGTTTTCGCGACATGTTCGTCGCCCGCGGCTTTCGCGAGATCGGCATGACCGGCTCGCGCCGGCATCTGATGCGGCTTGAACGTTGACCTTGGCGACAGCGGCAGCTTTACTTGCTGGCATAGGCCGCAGATCAAGGCTCAGCAGTGGAGCAGGAATGAAAAACCGTCTCAAGTCAGGCGCGACGCTTGCAGCCGCAGTGTTCGCGTCTGTTGTCGCAGGCAACGCTTGCGCCGGGACGATGCATATTTTCTGGAAGGATCTGCGCCCGGCGAGCCAGGCAGCCGCCGAAAGCGTCGGGCTGCCAATGATCGCGGCCAAAATGCCGGATCATGGCGAGACGCTGTCACTCAACTTGCAGGACAAGACCGTACAACTCGCAGGCTATGCACTGCCGGTCGATCGCGACGGTGATCTCGTCTATCAATTCCTGCTGGTGCCCTGGACGGGAGCCTGCAGCCATATGCCGACGCCGCCGCCCAACCAGATCGTCCTCGTTACGCCTGCCCAACCCTACCGGATGTCTGAGGCCTACCAGCCGGTTTCGGTAACCGGCGCATTGCAGCCGGGCATGGAGAAGAGTCAGCTTTTTATCCTTGACGGTGTAAGCGTCATCCAGTCGGGCTACACCGTGCGCAAGGCCGAGGTGGTCGACGTCGACACCGTGCCGGATACGATCACGCTGCCGGTCAACTCGCCCTGGACTTTCCTCAACAAAAAGAAGAACTAAGCGGAAGAATCTCAGGCGGCGTTGGCGCCGGACTCCTTGTCGAGCACCATGTAATCCAGCGGCATCTCGGTGGTGTATTTGATCTGCTCCATGGCGAAGGAAGACGACACGTCGCGGATCTCGATCTTGGCGATCAGCCGCTTGTAGAAGGCGTCGTAGGCGGCGATGTCGGGCACCACGACCCGCAAGAGATAGTCGACGTCGCCGCTCATGCGATAGAATTCGACCACTTCCGGGAATTCCTGGATGACCTCCGAAAAGCGCCGCAGCCATTCATGGCTGTGCGAATTGGTGCGGATCGAGACGAACACCGTGACCCGCACATTGACCTTTTCATGGTCGAGGATGGCAACGCGCCGCTTGATGACGCCCTCTTCCTCGAGCTTCTGGATGCGCCGCCAGCACGGCGTCGTCGACAGGCCCACCTTCTTGGCGACGTCGGCGACCGCAAGCGTCGCATCCTCCTGTAGGAGGCGGAGGATTTTTCTATCGAGGCGGTCCATTGGGTGCTCCCCTGATGCAAGTCGTCCAAAGTGCGCAGCGGCTTTGGCACAACAACATGCATAAAAACGAAAATTTAACGCGCGTCCCCTCATGCGCGATGCACTTCGAGGAATGGATTACCATATTCCCTCTTGTCGTGGCCACTTACAAGAAAGAAATTCTGTTGGATAGCGCAAAAGCGAGTGATTTCTTGCTGAAAGCCTAGGCGAGACGATAGCGGATTTCCGATCTCAGAAATGGCAGCAAATCCATTTCAAACCATGGATTGCGCTTCAGCCAGCCAGTGTTGCGCCAGGACGGGTGCGGCAACGGCAGGACTTTCGGGTCGGTCGGCGCTGCCCAGATGGCGCGCCAGTCCATGACTGTTTGCGTCAGCGAGGGACGGCGCGCCGCGCCCATATGCCAGCTTTGCGCGTAGATGCCGATGGTCAGCACCAGATCGACTTGCGGCATCAGCGCCATCAGCGATGCGCGCCATGCCGGCGCACATTCGCGGCGCGGCGGCAGGTCGGCGCCCTTGGCGTCCTGACCCGGAAAGCAAAAGCCCATCGGCACGATGGCAAACTTGTCCGTGTCATAGAATTCCTCGCTGTCGACGCCCAGCCAGCTTCGCAGCCGGTCGCCGGAGGCGTCGGTGAACGGCATGCCTGACAAGTGGACTTTGGTACCCGGCGCCTGGCTGGCGATCAGGATACGCGCGCTCGAAGATGGCCTGAGCACCGGCCGCGGTTGGTGCGGCAGCGGGCCGCCAGCCGGCTTGTCGACGCAGATGCGACAGGCACGCACCCTCGCCGTCAGAGCTTCCAATTCTTCGCTCATTGGGGACTCGTTGTCAGGCGGCGGCACTTGGCCGGCTGGAGATTTCTCGATACCAGCGCAGCACGTTGGTGCACTCTTCGGGTACCTTGATGCGAGCCGGCTTCATGAAGTCGATGGCGACCAGCCCGGTGATGTCGGCGATCGAATAGGCATCGCCGGCGACGAATTCCCTGCCGGCGAGCTCAGCGTCCAGAAACCTCAGGAATTCGATCGCCTTCGGCTTGTTGGCCTCGCCCCATTCGGGGATTTGCGGGATCTCCCATTCCTTCATCGCGGGATGGATATGCCGGAACGCCGCGGCGACGCAGCCGAACAGATTGAACTCCACGCGCCTTTGCCACATCTCGACGATTGCCTTGCCCAGCGCACCACGCCCGAACAAAGCCGGCTCGGGGTGCAGTTCCTCGAAGTAACGGCAGATTGCGACGGACTCGGTGATGATGGTGCCATCGTCGAGCTCGAGCACCGGCAGACGCTTCAGCGGATTGCGCGAGCTGACCGGCTGCTCTTTGTGCTCTAGCGCGCCCATGTCGACGGGCACCAGCGGAACCTGAAGTCCCTTTTCGGCCAGAAAAGTCCGAACCCGACGTGGATTGGGCGCGCGCCCGCCGTCGAACAGCTTCATCTCTATCCTCCTCGTCCGTCTCGACGAACTATAGGCACAGCTCACCAGAAGCGAAAAATTTCGCGCAAGGCATCGCCGATCGACGCAAAGGTGCCGTGCTTTCTTTCGACCAGCTCGTGGCTTTCGACCAGCTCGTGGCCGTGGCTCTCGCGCCAGTTCTTCGGCTCGTCGAAAGTTCCGGCCCAAATGCCGGCTTTTCCCGCGCGCGCAGCAGCTTCCTCGGTCTCGAAATCGCCAAAGGCGACCGCCCAGCCGGCCTCGACCTGCGCGCGGTTGAGATCCTTGCCGCCGGCCTTGCAGTCGCCGAGCAGCCTGCCGTAGCGGTCGCGCTGCCAGCCGCTGCAGGAGACGGCTTTGCCGGCTATCAACCGCACCAGGGACTGCCGCGCCAGCTTGCCGCAGGGATAATCGGCACCGTCCTTGCGGCAGATCTGCGAATATTCCGGGGCGTCGATGCCACGCATGCGGATGCGCTCGCTGCCGAGGGTGATGCTATCGCCGTCATTGACAATGGCCGCGCCCTCCGTCTTGCGCGTCTCCACCCGGTCGAGGCGCGCCGCCAGGAGGATCAGCAGGCCGAGCACGATGAGTGTCAGCCCATAGTCCATCAGCCTGCGCCACAGGCTTCGCGGACGCGGCGCATAGTATCGCTGGCGCGGCCATCGCGACCACGAACGGCTCATATGGCAAACCGTTGGTTAATCATTCGAACGTAGCTTAACGATTTGAAATTGCTGCCCGCGTAAATTGAAGACTTCATGCCCCTGCAACGCTCGACCACGGCGGACAAGTTTATTGTGGACCGCAGGAAACGCCATCGCAACAGCGATGTCGCGCGCGCGGTCCGCAAGACGCGCGACCGTCTTTCGCAGCAAGCCGGAAATCCCGACTTCGACCGCGAGCTGTTGAAGCTCCACGCGCTTTCGATGACCGGCGGCGTGATCGTCATCCCGCTGCTCGTTCTGGCAACGGCCGCGGCAGGCTTGCTCGCGGGCGTCGGCAAGGAGATCGGCGTCTGGGCGCTGTTCACATTCATCTGCTATACCATCGTTGCATTCATGGCGAGACGCGTCACTCAAGCGTCCGAGCTCAACCCGCTGGAGACGCATAGGGATTTCCTGATCGGCCATTTTCTTTGCGGGCTTGGTTGGGCCTGGTTCGCATGGCTCGGCTGCGAAACTTGCCAAATCGATCAGTTCCAGGTCGCCAAGGCGGTGGTGCTGCTGCTCGCCATGTCGGCAACCGCGATCCTGGCATCGTCCCTGCGCGGCGCGCTGTTGGCGACCTTCGCCCTCCCGGTCGGGATCTATGCTTATGCCAGTGCGAAATTATGGATGCCGATCGAAGTGATCATGGCCGGTTTGCTGATCGCGTCGCTGCCTTTCTTCGCCTATGTGGCGCGCCAGCTCAACCGTTCCTCGCTGATGCTGCTTTCGTTCCGCTCCGAAAAGGATGCGCTGATCGCCGAAGTGGAGACGGCGAAATCGATGTCGGACGAGGCACGGCGGCGGGCGGAAGACGCCAATCTGGCGAAATCGCGTTTCCTGGCCTCGATGAGCCACGAACTGCGCACGCCGCTCAACGCCATTCTCGGCTTTTCCGAAGTGATGGCCAACGAGGTGCTCGGCCCGATGAGCAACCCGACCTATCGCGACTATGCCCGTGACGTGCATGACTCCGGACAGCATCTGCTCGACCTTATCAACGAAATTCTCGATTTGTCGCGCATCGAAGCGGGCCGCTACCAGCTCAATGAGGAGCCGATGATGCTGCTCTCCGTCGTCGAGGATTGCTGCCACATGATGGAGCTGAAGGCGCGCAACAAGGACATCCGCATCGTCCAGGATTTCGAAAACGCCTTGCCGCGCCTGTTCGCCGACGAACGCGCGGTGCGGCAGATTGCGCTCAACCTCTTGTCCAATGCCATCAAGTTCACCGCGACCGGCGGCGAAATCCGCGTGCGCGTCGGCTGGACGGCGGGCGGCGGGCAATATCTCTCCGTCAAGGACAATGGGCCGGGCATACCGGAAGACGAGATTCCGATCGTGCTCTCGGCCTTCGGCCAGGGTTCGATCGCTATCAAGAGCGCCGAACAAGGCACCGGGCTTGGCCTGCCGATCGTGCAAGGCCTGCTGGCCATGCATGGCGGCGAATTCCAGCTCCATTCCAGGCTGCGCGAAGGCACCGAGGCGATCGCCATCTTCCCGCTGAGCCGGGTGATGGAGGAACTGCCGGCGCTACCGACCAAGGCGGTTGCTTCGCGCCGGCGCTGAGTGCTTAACCGCGGACCGCGGCTGCCATGCCTGAACTGGTCAGCGCGGCCGCCTTGACCAGACCGGCGGCAAGAGCCGCCCCTACCCCCTCGCCTTGACTGACGCCCAGATCGAGCAGCGGGCGAAGGCCAAGGCGCTCGGCGGCCTTGGCATGGCCAGGCTCCGGCGACAGGCTTGCGAGAAGACAATGATCGAGCGCGGCGGGGTTGGCGGTATGTAGGACAGCAGCGGCCGCAGTCGCCGCAAACCCATCGAGCAGCACCGGGATCTTCTGCATCCGCGCCGCCAGAATGGCGCCGCAGATCGCGGCGAATTCCCGCCCGCCGACCCGGCGCAGCGCTTCCAGCGGGTCCTTGAGGCTCGCGCGGTGAAACGCGACCGCGGTATCGACCACCTCCGCCTTGCGCCTCTGCATCGCCGCGTCCGCCCCCGATCCAGGGCCAACCCAGTCGGCGCCGGTGCCGCCGAACAGTGCCGTGCAAAGGGCTGCGGCGACAGTCGAATTGCCGACGCCGAGGTCGCCAAGGCAAAGCAGGTCGGTGCCGCCGGCAATCGCTTCCATGCCGAAGGCCATGGTGGCGGCGCAACCGCGCTCGTCCAGTGCCGCATCCTCGGTGATGTCGGCTGTCGGGATGTGCAGAGCCAGATCGAACACCTTCAAGCCGAGATCGTGAGCGATGCAGATCTGGTTGATCGCTGCACCGCCGGCGGCGCAGAGGTCGACTGCATTTGCCGTGGCGGCGGCGGGGCGCGGCGAAATGCCGTGGCGGGTGACGCCATGATTGCCGGCAAAGATCGCCACCAATGGCCGTGTCACCGCCGGCGGCGCGCGACCGCTCCAGCCGGCGAGCCAGACGGCGATGTCCTCGATGCGGCCAAGCGAGCCTTTGGGCTTGTCTGCTTTGGCAAACAATTGGCGCACGCGGGCCTCGGCCACCATATCTGCCGGTGGCAGGCTCATCAGGAGTTCGCGAAAATCGTCGAAAGGCAGCGCGCTGGTCATGTCGATGGCGATCGTCCCTGTGAATTGGTGAGCGGCATAGCCGCCTTGGCCAGCCGGCACAACCTCAAGCCGGCACAACCTCCAGGCCCGGTACAACTTGGCGGTATTGACGCGAAAGCACCCGTTGGCGGCGCATCCCGGAGGGCTTGCATTGACTTTGTCGTTGCACCATGTGGAGGCTAGCCAAGGAAATCCCGATGACGGCCATTGAATCTCCGTGCATCCTGGTCTGCTCGATCGACATGAAAACCGGCTTCTGTTTCGGTTGCGGGCGCACGCGCGAGGAAATCGCCGCCTGGATCGATATGACCCCACAAACCCGCCGCAGCGTCATGGCCGAGCTGCCGGCAAGGCTGGAAACGGTCGAGCGACGCCCCCGCCGGGAAACCCGTCGCAGCCGCATGGCACGCGAACGCGACGCCCTCTCGTGAACCGGCCGCAGAGATGAACCGACTGTTGTGGATTCTGATCGTCGCGATCGGGGCGGGTGTACTCCTGCTCATGCTCAACGATTCCGCCGGCAGTACATTCGGCATTGAGAATTACGATTTCAGCCAGCTGATCTGGCTTGGCGCTTTAGCGGCGCTGGTCGGCGCCGGCCTGCTCAGATCGGGCAGGCCGTTGGGCACCATGGTCCGCAGCCTCGGCGCCTGGGGCGCCATCGTGCTGGTGCTGATAGCCGGCTATCAGTACCGCTATGAGTTGCAGGATTTCGCCAGCCGCATCACCGCCGGCCTTGTTCCCGGCAGTCCGCTGGCGCTGGGCGTGGAAGAAGGCCATGCCACCGTCACCCTGGACAAGGCCGGCAGCGGCCATTTCGAAGCGCGCGTCACGATCAACGGCACGCCGATCCTGACGGTTGTCGATACCGGCGCGACCAGCACCGTGCTGACCGCCGAGGACGCACTGGCCGCGGGGTTCAATTCGGCGGCTCTCCGCTTCACCATACCGATCTCTACCGCCAATGGCATGACACGCGCCGCCGCCGTAAGAACCGATGAACTGTCGATAGGCGGCATCGTGCGCAGGGACATGCCCATCATGATCGCCGCACCCGGCACGCTCGGTCAGAGCCTGCTCGGCATGAATTTCATCGGCTCGCTATCGGGTTTCGACGTCCGCGGTGATCGCATGATTTTGCGGGATTAAGTTTTCTCCTCAGGCCGCCTCTGCGGTCCTGCCGAAATCGACCTCTGCGAAAGCCGTCTTGAGCACCTCCGGTCCCGCACCCGGCTTTGTCGCCTCGGTGGAAAGGACCTGGCGGTAGCGGCGTGCACCGGGCAGGCCGTGAAACAGCCCGACCATGTGCCGGGTTACATGCCCCAGCCGGCCGCCCTGCTCGATATGGCGTGCCGCGTAGTCCGCCATCGCATCGATCAGTGCGGCAAAATCGAACGGCCCAGCTGTGCCGCCGTAAAACGCGGTATCGATGCCGGTCAGTATCCCTGGCGTGTGATAGGCGGCGCGGCCGAGCATGGCGCCATCGACATGGTCGAGATGCGTCAGTGCCTCTGCGAGAGATTGAATGCCGCCATTGATGCCAATGAATTTGTTTTGTTTTCTGGCTTTCAGCCGATAGACGCGGCCATAGTCGAGCGGCGGGATATCGCGATTTTCCTTTGGGCTCAGACCTTCCAGCCAGGCCTTGCGGGCGTGCACCCACAGGGCGTCGGCGCCGGCCGCGAAAACACCGTCGGCCAACGCATCAAGTGCCGGTTCCGGATCCTGCTCATCGACGCCGATGCGGCACTTGACGGTAACCGGTATTTTCACCGCCGCCTTCATCGCCGCGATGCAATCTGCGACGAGCACGGGCGTCTTCATCAGGCAGGCGCCGAAGGTGCCCGACTGGACGCGGTCGGACGGGCAGCCGACATTGAGGTTGATTTCATCATAGCCGAAGGCTTCGCCGATGCGCGCCGCCTCGGCCAGCTTTCCAGGATCGGCGCCGCCGAGCTGCAGCGCCACCGGATGTTCGCTGTCGTCGAAGCCGAGCAGCCGCTCGCGTGCGCCGTGGATGACCGCATCGGCCACCACCATCTCGGTGTAGAGCAGCGCCTCGCGCGTCAGCTGGCGATGGAAGAACCGGCAATGTCTATCCGTCCAATCCATCATCGGCGCCACGGCAACTTTGTGGCGTAACATATTCATTTTACTATTTTCTCTGTCTCAGTCCGTCCGATACTCCGTTCTAATGACAGAGCAATTTGGCAAGAGATGCACACCCGACTAAACCCGATATACGATTTTGTCGCCGCAACTGAAAGCAATTTGGTCACGTCGCACACCTCGCTGCACGCACCAATTAGACGCCTGCCATGGAACGATGAACCGCGTTGGCGGTATACCAGTCAGCCAAGGCGAAGCGTGTTGCGGGCGATCTGCCACGCGGATTCGACGTGCCGCCGCGCCGCCGCCTCCGCCTCGTCCGGCTTGCGCGACCGGATTGCATCCATGATTTCGGTCATTTCGGCGATCGCCGGCTCGCGGCGGTTCTCCGATGCGATCGTCATTGAGCGGAGCTGATTGATCCGGACATTCAGCCCCGTCACGATTTCCCAGGCAATGCGCTTGTCGGCCGCCTCGAACAGCGTTTCGTAGAACTTGGTCGTTGCCCGCATCACTTCGACCGGCGCGCGGGACGCCCACGCGTCAAGCAGGTTCGTCAAGGCGGCATCGAGCGAGGCGATCTGCGCGTCCGTGGCCGTCAGGGCGCAAGCCCGCGCCGCGATGCCCTCGAGCAACGCCCGCAATTCATAGATTTCGTCGGTGCGGCCGAGATCCGGCTTGGCCACGGCGGGCCCATGGCCGGGGACCATCTGCACCAGGCCTTCCGCCTCGAGCTGCCGCAGCACCTCGCGCACGACGGAACGGCTCACCCCGAGCTGATCGCATAGCGGCCGCTCGACCAGCCTTTCACCAGGCTGGAAATGGAAGTCCATGATCGCTTCACGCATGCGCTCCAGCGCCAGCGTCCTCAGCGTCTTGGCAGAGCGGTCGATCCGCAGCGTATCGCCTGACATTTTCCCTCCCTATCCGATCCGGCCACAAAACAGATTCCATAGCCGATTGACAAGGCTTCTGGTGCTCCATAGTATGGTATACCATAAGATGGTGTAAAGATTTCGGCGTTGCACGGCGCCATGGCGCCCGAGGACTTTCATGAAACCAGCCATTCGAAAGATCGTCACCTACATCGAGAACACGTTAATCGAGGGCGGCAAGGAAGTCCCAAAACCGTTGCGCCTGATCAGCGTCGCCGCCGTGCTGACAAACCCTTGGGCGGGCCGCGGTTTCACCGACGACCTGTCGCCGGAGATCCGCGTCATTGCTCCCGTCCTCGGCGAACTGCTGACCCGCGAGATTATCGCCGTTGCCGGTTCCGGCGAGGCAATAGAGGGTTATGGCAAGGCCGCGGTCTGCGGCACGGCGGGCGAGATCGAGCACGCATCGGCGCTGATCCATACGCTGCATTTCGGCAACCATTACCGTCGCGCGGTCGGCGCCAAGACCTATCTCGCCTTCACCAATCTGCGCGGAGGGCCGAACACCCCGATCATGATCCCGCTGATGGACAAGAACGACGAAGGCCGCCGCTCCCACTATCTGACCCTACATTTCCAAATCGGCGACGCGCCCGCGCCCGACGAACTGGTGGTGGCGCTTGGCGCTTCAATTGGCGGCCGCCCGCACCATCGTATCGGCGACCGCTATCAGGACCTCAAGGAGGTCGGAGACCTGCATGGCTGACGTCGCTGCCACCGCATGGGTCCGGGACACGGCTCCGGACGGCACCGGCTTCATCCGCGCCGGCTCCGGCGCGCCGGTTCTGCTCATTCACGGTGTCGGCATGAACGCCGCGATCTGGCACGATCAGATCGCGGCGATGAAAGACCATCATGACCTGATCGCCATCGACATGCTCGGCCACGGCGTTTCACCGCTGCCGCCGGAAGAAGCCAGCCTGTCGGATTTCGCCGATCAGGCGGTTCGCCTGCTCGACCATCTTGGCGTGGCGTCGGTGTCGATCGTCGGCCATTCGATGGGCGCGCTGGTCGCTCTGGAGATCGCCCTTCGCACCCCTTCGCGCGTTCGCTCCATCGTCTGTCTTAACGCGGTATTCCGCCGCCCCACGGCCTTGGCGCAGGCCGTGCGCGAGCGTGCGGCCGCGCTTGGCACCCATGGCAACCCTTCCGCCATTGCGGCTACGCTTGCCCGCTGGTTCGGCGACCCGCTGCCGGCGAACCTTATCGGGGCGGCCACCACCGCGCGCGCCGCCCTTGAAAGGGTCGACCCCGAAGGCTATGCGCGCACCTATCGCCTCTTTGCCCATGCCGATGCTGAGCACGCCGATGCTCTCCCCGGTCTTGCCGCACCGGCCCTGTTCATGACCGGGTCGCAAGACAGCAATTCGACCCCGGCCATGTCGGCGGCGATGGCGAGGCTAGCGCCGCACGGTCAATGCCTCGTGCTCAATGGAGAAAGGCACATGATGGCAATGGCTTCACCTGAAAAAGTGACCAAACACATCATGGAATTTCTCGACACGGCAGGAGACGCTGGCGTGAAGCCGGAGACGGATGCAGTCTTTGACAGCGGCGAATTCCGGCGCGCGCTCGGCTCCTTCCTGACCGGTGTCACCATCGTCACAACGATCGGAGCGGAAGGCGAACCGCGCGGCTTCACCGCCAACTCCTTCACCTCGGTCTCGCTCGAGCCGCCGCTGGTGCTTGTCTGCATCGCCAAGAGGGCGCTGGGGCACAGTGCTTTTTCGACATCGAGAGGTTTCGCCATCAACATCCTGTCAGAGGACCAGAAGGCCCATTCCGGCATCTTCGCTTCCAAAGCAGCGGAAAAGTTCGCGGCCGTGGCCTGGCAACCGGGCCGCACCGGCAATCCGCTGATCGACGGCTGCGTTGCGGTGTTCGATTGCGGCATGGAGCAGCTGGTCGATGCTGGCGATCACTCGATCCTCATCGGCCGCGTCCGTGACTTCAGTCACAACGGAGCCCAGCCCCTCGGTTATTGCAGAGGCACCTACGTCACGCCCGGCCTCAGCCAGGAGGCGCTGGCGGCAGCGCCCCCCGATACGGAGGTCGGCGCCATTCTCGAGAACGATGGCCGTGTGCTGTTCGTCGAAACGGCCGACGGGTTTCATGAATTGCCTGCCGGACGCGGACTGGGCACGCCCAACGAAGCGCGCAGCCTCAAGGGGTGCCTTGCCGCCAGGGCAATAGACGCCCAGCTCGGCTTCCTGTTCGCGGTGTGGGACGATGCCGCCGAACCCTGGCGCACGCATGTTTATTATCGCGGAACGGTCGACGACCCCTGTTGCGACGATCGCCAGATGCAGCTTGTCGACATCGAGAAGATCGCGGATCTGAAGATCGCCGATCCCGCAGTGCGTTCGATGCTTGCCCGCTATGCACGCGAACGTACGGAAGATGCATTCGGCGTCTATGTCGGCAACGAGGTCGAAGGCGAAGTCCGGCCGCTCGCCAAGCCCTCGCCTTCTCGAATTCCTCTTTCCGGCCGCGGGTGAAACCGATGAAGTTTTCGCTTTTCGTGCACATGGAGCGATCGGATCTGGCCAAGCCGCATTCCGAGCTTGTCGGCGAGCTGGAAGACCTGGTTGTGCAGGCTGAAGAGGCAGGTTTCGAGACCGCCTGGATCGGCGAGCATCACGGGATGGAATTCACCATCTCGCCGAACCCGTTCATCAACATCGCCTGGCTCGCCGCCAAAACCAGGCGCATCCGGCTCGGAACAGGAACCATCGTCGCGCCGTTCTGGCACCCGATCAAGCTTGCCGGCGAAGCGGCGATGGCCGACGTCATCACCGGAGGCCGTCTCGACATCGGCATTGCGCGCGGCGCCTACGCTTATGAATACCAGCGACTTTTCCCAGGCCTCGAGGCCTGGGGCGCCGGCCAGCGTATGCGCGAGATGGTGCCGGCGATCCGGGGCCTTTGGGATGGTGATTTCGAACTCGCCGGCGAGTTCTGGTCGTTTCCCTCAACCACCTCGTCGCCCAAGCCGTTGCAAAAGCCTTATCCGCCGATCTGGGTGGCCGCACGCGATCCGAACTCGCACGACTTTGCGGTTTCCAGCAAATGCAACGTCCAGGTTACGCCGCTTGCCTCGGGCGATGACGAAGTGGCCAGCCTGATGGAGCGTTTCAACGCGGCGTGCAATGCCCATCCCGACGTACCAAGGCCGGAGATCATGCTGCTTATGCATACTTTCGTCGCCGAGGACGCCGCGGATGCTGACCGGCTCGCGCAGGATCTGTCGCAGTTCTACTGCCAGTTCGGCGCCTGGTTCCAGAACAAGAAGCCGGTGCACCAGGGCATAATGGAAGCGCTGACCGAGGACGAGATCGTGGCGTTGCCGCAATATGCGCCTGACAAGATCAAGCAGAACCTGGTCATTGGCGAAGCCGACGAGGTGATCGCCAGGCTCAAGGCCTACGAAGCGCTCGGCTACGATCAGTATTCGATCTGGATCGACAGCGGCCTTTCCCATCAGCGCAAGAAGAAATCGCTGCAGCTCTTCATCGACAGGGTGATGCCGGCCTTTTCCGGGCCGAAAGTTGGATTGCGATGAGCACCACTCAATTCAGGAACTATATTGACGGCAGCTTCGTCGAAGTGGCGGCGACCTTCGACAGCATCGATCCCTCGACGGGCGCACCATGGGCGAAGATGCCCGCTGCATCGTCGGATGACGTCGACCGCGCCGTCGAAGCCGCTCACCGGGCGCTTGGCTCCGGCACGTGGCCGGCCATGACGGCAACGGCACGCGGCAAGCTTCTGGTGCGGCTCGGCGATCTGATGGTCGCCAATGCCGACCGGCTGGCTGAACTCGAGACGCGCGACACCGGCAAGATCATCCGCGAGACCCGCGCCCAGATCGCCTATGTCGGCGACTACTACCGCTATTATGGCGGGCTGGCCGACAAGCACGAGGGCTCATTCGTCCCCATCGATAAGGCCGACATGGAAGTAACCATCCGGCCGGAGCCAATTGGCGTCGTCGCCGCCATTGTGCCGTGGAATTCGCAGCTCTTCCTGTCCGCCGTCAAGCTCGGGCCGGCGCTGGCGGCCGGCTGCACCATCGTTCTGAAAGCATCGGAAGACGGCCCTGCCCCGTTGCTGGCCTTCGCCGAACTCGTCCATGAGGCGGGATTTCCCGCCGGGACCGTCAACATCCTGACCGGCTTCGGCCACGATTGCGGTCACCGGCTGACCAGTCATCCACTCGTCGCCCGCGTCGCCTTCACCGGCGGTCCCTCGACCGCTCGGCAGATCGTCAGGAATACGGCGGAAAACCTCGCCTTCACGACGCTCGAGCTCGGCGGCAACAGCCCGGTCGTGGTGTTCGCCGATGCCGATCTGGACAGCGCCGCCAACGCGGTCGTTGCCGGCATCTTCGCTGCCACCGGCCAGAGCTGCGTCGCCGGCTCGCGGCTGCTGGTCCAGCGCTCCGTGAAGGACGAATTCCTCGCCCGGCTCAAGCGCAAGGCCGAGGCAATCAGGATTGGCGATCCGCAGGATCACGCGACCGAAATGGGACCGCTCGCCACCTCGCGCCAGCGCGAATGGATAGAGAAGATCGTTGCTGAAAGCCTGGCCGCCGGCGGGCAACTGGTCACCGGCGGCATCCGCCCCACGGGCATGGCGGATGGCTTCTACTACGCGCCGACGATTATCGACGCGCCTGATCAGGCCCTTGCCTGCGTGCGCGAAGAGCTCTTCGGCCCGGTGCTCTCGGTGCTTGCCTTCGACAGCGAAGCGGAAGCGCTCTCGCTCGCCAACGACACTAAGTTCGGCCTGGCGTCCGGCGTGTTCACCACCAATCTGGCAAAAGCCCACCGCATGGCGCGCGGCATCCATGCCGGCGTGGTCTGGATCAACACCTATCGGGCGGTCTCGCCGCTGGCTCCGTTTGGCGGCTACGGCCAATCCGGGCTCGGCCGCGAGGGCGGCCTCGATGCGATCCGCGACTACACGCGTTCGAAATCGGTGTGGATACGCACCTCCGACGACCCGATTCCCGATCCTTTTGTCATGCGGTAGCGCCGCTGGCCGGAGATGCGCGATCAAGGCGAAAACGACCGATCGCGAACAGACAACAACGAAAACAACAGAGGAGAACGACATGAAACTGATCATCACCGGCATCCTTGCCGGATTTATTGCAACGACAGTTCTGGCAACGACGGCCGCAAAGGCCGAGGACATGGTGTTCACCAGCTGGGGCGGGACGACCCAGGAAGCGCAGACCAAATCCTGGGCCGAGCCGTTCACCGCTGCATCCGGCATCAAGGTCATGCAGGACGGCCCGACCGACTACGGCAAGCTGAAGGCGATGGTCGATAGCGGCAGCGTCAACTGGGACGTCGTCGACGTCGAAATGGATTTCGCCATCAAGGCGGCCAAGGACGGTCTGCTCGAGCCGATCGACTTCAAGACCGTGCCGAAGGCCGACCTCGATCCGCGCTTCACCACCGATCACGCCGTCGGCAGTTTCTACTATTCCTTCGTGCTCGCCTGGAACAAGGGCGCCGTTTCGGGTGAACCGGCCGGCTGGGCCGACATGTTCGACCTGACGAAGTTCCCGGGCAAGCGGACCTTCTACAAATGGTCGGCGCCCGGCGTCATCGAGATCGCGCTGCTGGCCGATGGTGTTCCGGCGGACAAGCTCTATCCGCTGGATCTCGATCGCGCCTTCAAGAAACTCGACACCATCAAGTCGGACATCGTCTGGTGGGGTGGCGGGGCGGAGTCGCAGCAATTGATCGCATCCGGCGAAGCAACGTTCGGCCAGCTGTGGAACGGCCGCGTCTTCGCACTGGACAAGGATGGCGCCGATGTCGGCATCTCCTGGAACCAGAACCTGACCGCAGCCGACGTTCTGGTGGTACCGAAGGGTGCCAAGAACAAGGATACGGCGATGAAATTCCTCGCCGCGGCGAGCAGCCCCGCCGGCCAGGCCAAATTTGCCGAAGCCAGCGGTTATGCGCCGATCAACACCAAGGCCAAGGCAGAAATGCCGGCCGATGCCGTGAAATCGCTGCCGGACGCTCATGTCGACGGACAGATCAATCTCGACATGAACTACTGGGCCGCCAATCGCGACACCATCGCCGCGCGCTGGTATGCCTGGCAGGCGAAATAAGCCCGCCCTTGAACCGCAATGGACGAGACGGGTTCGCGCCGTCTCGTCCCGTAGCCGGGTCGCTGTCATGTCGGTCGAAACACGCCGGAACTTTGGAACGGTGCGGGTGCCGGCAGGTCTCAATGGCCTGCTGCCGGCCCTGATTCTGATTATGCTGTTCTTCGTTGTCCCCGTGCTGGCGCTGCTTTTGCGCAGTGTCACGGAGCCCGAGCCAGGCCTGCAGAACTATGCTGCCCTGCTTGGTGACGGCACCTATGCGCGGGTGTTCTTCAACACATTCCTGGTCGCGGCGTTGGTCACCATCGTCACGGTCCTTGTCGCCTTTCCGGTCGCCTGGATGCTGGCGATCATGCCTTCGGGACTGGCCTCGATCATCTTCGGCATCATCATTCTGTCGATGTGGACGAACCTGCTCACCCGCACCTATGCCTGGATGGTGCTCTTGCAGCGTACCGGCGTCATCAACCGGACGCTGATGACCATCGGCGTCATCGACCAGCCGCTGCCGCTCATCAACAATCTCACCGGCGTCACCATCGGCATGGTCTATATCATGCTGCCCTTCATGATCCTGCCGCTGGTCGGCACGTTGCGGGCGATCGATCCGATGACGCTGCGTGCGGCGTCGCTGTGCGGCGCAAGCCCTTTCCAGGCGTTCCGCCGCATCCTCCTGCCGCTGTCGCTGCCCGGCGTCGCCGCCGGTGGCCTGATGGTCTTCGTCATGTCGCTCGGCTACTTCGTCACGCCGGCACTGCTCGGCGGCACGTCGAACATGATGCTTGCCGAAATGATCGCGCAGATGGTCCAGTCGCTGCTTAACTGGGGGCTCGGCAGCGCCGCAGCCTTCATCCTGCTTGTCGTCACCATGGCCCTCTACGCGCTGCAGCTGCGCCTTGCCGGTGCCAGGCGCATGAGCGGAGGCATCTGAGATGCTGCTCGACTATGACCGCATGGGTGGACTGCGGGTTGCCCTGCTCGGCTTCACCGCGCTGGTCGCCGGCTTTCTTCTGTTGCCGGTGGTCTTCATCGTCCTGCTCTCCTTCGGCTCGTCGCGCTGGCTGGCCTTTCCGCCGCCCGGCTGGACGCTCAAATGGTACCAGGAGCTTTTTGCCGATCCGGCCTGGCTCGACGCGGCGCTGACCAGCGCCCGGATCGCCACCATGACGGCGATCCTGGCAGTGGCGATCGGCCTGCTCGCCTCCTTTGCTCTGGTTCGCGGACGGTTTGCCGGACGTGAGATCCTGCGCGGCCTGCTGCTGACGCCGATGGTGCTGCCCATCGTTGTCTTCGCCATCGCCATCTACGCCTTCTTCCTTCGCCTTGGCCTCGGCGGCACCACCATCGGCTTCGTTATCGCCCACACCGTGCTGGCGCTGCCCTTCGCCATCATTCCGATCGCCACCGCGCTCGAAGGGTTCGACAAGTCGATCGAGGACGCGGCAATCGTCTGCGGGGCAAGCCCGCTCGAGGCCAGGCTCAGGATCACCTTGCCGTCGATCCGGATCGGCATCTTCTCCGCCGCGATCTTTTCCTTCCTCGCCTCGTGGGACGAAGTCGTGGTGGCGATCTTCATGGCCAGCCCCAGCTTGCAAACCTTGCCCGTCAAGATCTGGGGCAGTCTGCGGTCGGACCTCAGTCCGGTGATCGCCGCCGCCTCCAGCCTGCTGGTCGGGCTGACGCTTGCCCTGATGCTGGTGACGGCGCTGCTGCAGCGAAAGTTCCGGACATGACCCACCCTTTCCTCTCCATCCGCAATCTGCGCAAGGCGTTCGGGGCGATCGTCGCCGTGCACGACGTCACGCTGGACATTCCCAGGGGCGAGTTCCTGACCTTCCTCGGGCCCTCTGGTTCGGGAAAATCGACGACGCTCTATGCGATCGCCGGCTTTCAGGATCCGAGTTCCGGTGACGTCCTACTGGAAGAAAAATCACTGCTTGCAGTGCCCTCGCACAAGCGCAACATCGGCATGGTCTTCCAGCGCTACACGCTGTTTCCGCATCTGACGGTGGCCGAAAACGTCGCTTTTCCGCTGCGGGTTCGCCGCCGCTCGGACGCCGAGGTGAAGAAAAAAGTCGCCGACATGCTGGCCTTGGTGCGGCTCGAAAGCTTTGCCGGGCGCTTACCCGGCGCGCTGTCGGGCGGCCAGCAGCAGCGCGTCGCGCTGGCCCGGGCGCTGGCCTACGATCCGCCGATCCTTTTGATGGACGAGCCATTGTCGGCGCTCGACAAGAAGCTGCGCGAGGAAATCCAGGGCGAAATCCGCCGCATCCATCGCGAGACCGGCGTCACCATCCTCTATGTCACCCACGATCAGGAAGAGGCGCTGCATCTGTCGGACCGGATCGCCCTGTTCAAGGATGGCCGCATCGAGCAGACCGGCACCGGCGAGGATCTCTATCTCAGGCCGGCGACCGACTTCGTCGCCGGCTTCATCGGCAATTCGAATTTCCTCGCCGCCGAACATCTCGACACCATCAACGGCACGGCAACGATCCGCATGACAGACGGTTCGGTCATATCCGGAGTGAGGCCCAACGGCACGTTCGGCAAAGGCCAGAAGACCAGGCTGATGATCCGGCCCGAAGCCTTTAGCATGGAGCGGAGCCCGGCGAGCGCGGAACTGAATGTCGAGATCGTCGACATCGCATTTTACGGCGAGCGCCGGCGGATCGTCGCGCGCATCGCCGCTGGACAGGAGGTTGACATCAGGCCGACCTCCGCCGCCATGCAATCGCAGGGTGTGTCGCCCTGCAGCCGGCAGGTCTTTTTCGATCCGGCGACGGCGTTCCTGTTTCCGGCTTGACTAAGCCGCGGTGGATCGCCGCCATCCAACGCTTCGCAGCGATGGAGGCGTGCTTAGGACAAGTTGTGGTTCGGTCCATCATCAGCTTCGGTCGGCAAGCGCGTAACGTGTTCGACGCTGCCGGCGGCTGATTGGATGGCGGGTGCAACTCCTCTGTCCATTGACAGTCGTCATGCTCGGTTGGAAGATGAAGAAGGTCAGCGGCGATAGCCATACGGGAAGGCAATGGTCCAACCGCCAGATACCGGACACCATCCTGGCAGCGTCGTCGCGGTCATCGTCATTTGTTTGATCATCGTTGCTTTGTTCTTCATAGGCTTCAGATACTCAAGGCCGGGCCAGGGTACCCTCGTTATTCCTGGCGGTACGCAGCAGCAACCGTGAATCCGACCCCCTGGCGCTTATGCGGAGCGGTTCTCAGCCTGCCAAAGTGCCCCTGCGGGACTGGGGGACGCCGCAGAATGGTCCGGTGCTTCGCAGCCGGTCTTTTGCATCCGCCGCGGCATTCCTTTCCCACCTAAACAACCAGCCTGGCCGGTGTGAGGTCGATCATACTTGGAGACGACGAGCCCTTCATCCACCAGGTACTAGACGGCCCTGATCAGCCGGAGCAGAGAAAGCGCTTCGAAAAAGCTCCCTTTGCGAAAGGCAAGATAGGTCGGCTCTTCGACACCGTGGAACCGGCGCTTGAAGGCCGCCTGCCCCTGCAGGTTGAAACGGGTGCGATTGACCCAGGGCGAGTCATAGGCACGCTGGAAGGCGCGCCGCCAGAAATCGCTTTCGGCAAACCCGCTAGGTCCGATTTCGACAAGCGGCGACAGGCCGAGGGTGACGGCGGAAACACCTTCGTCGCGAAAACGGTCGACCGCAAATTTGGTCAGGCCGATCTCGGCATGCGCCGAGGCATCGATGTGCTTGCGCTTGAACGAGGTGGTGTAGCCGATGATCTTGCCGTCGCTGAACAGCGGATCGAAATCCAGCAAGGCCACGAGCTCCCCATCCGGACCGTGCAGGACGAAACGGCGCATATCGACGCCAAGGTGATCGGCAAAGGGCCTGTTGAGAAATCTCATCTCCCAGCGCTTGACGATGCGGTCGGCCCGCCAATTATGGGAGAGCCTGGCAATCTCGTCGAGGAAGACGGTCCCGTTGTCCTCCGCGAAGGAAAACCCTTTCCTCAAGAGCCAGCGTTCGGAATAGCGCACTGTCTCATTGCGCTTTCCGGAAAAGTCGTGTCCGGGCAGGACAAGCCTGGTGTCGACGCCGAGGCGGTTGACCTGATAGCCAAGCCCGTCAAGCACGCGCGCCGTCTGTTCGCCGATCTGCACGAACCACGGGCTGCCGGCAACCTCGATGAAACGTCTGATATAGTCGCGCCGATCGGCCGGATCAGCCACTGGATCACCGAGCGCGAAATGATGTCGCGTTTTGCTGCCATAAGCGATGTAGCCGTGGGCATCGCCGAAGTGATGAAGCCCCTTCTGCACGGCGGTCGAATAGGCAAGGGAAAAATCGCCATGGCGACGAACCAGCGCCAGGCGCTCGACATGGTTCAGCTGCAGCCGCGGTATTTTAGGCCCGCGGTTTTCCAGGAATCGATCGAGGCGTCTTCGCAGTGACGGCATGGTCGACTTTCGCGTGCCGGCTAGGCCGATGAAAGAGCTGACGGACCCCAAACCGATCATATTGCCGCGAGCTGATCCTTAACTGGGTGCGGCATGCTTACCCGGCCGAAACTGCCAGATTCCTAGGCGCAATCTGCCCCCGGTCCCGCCCAAAGGCGCACCGCGCATTGTTGTCGACGCCCAGCGCCTGACGGCTGGTTGCTGCGCCCTTGGCGACACGAAAATCGATGCCACTTCGGAAGCGCTCAGGTCACCTGCCGATGCTCTTATCGAACTGCGCTCTGAGAAGATTCTGCTTGATCGGAAGCCAAGAACTCGTCGCGTTCTGCTATCCACAAGTCGGCGTAGTCGACATTCTGCCACTCGGCAAACCACGGGCCGCCGCTGGTATAGTGGACCGCCTTGGGTGTGCCGACCGCAGGCTTTTCGTTCCAGCCTTCGAGCCAATTCCACTCTACGGGCAATGAGCCCAAATCTTTGTCGGCAACCCACTGCATTCGGTGAAGATAGGCGCCACTTTCCTGATTCACGACCTCTGGCGTCAGCGATTTGACCGAAGGATGCGCGCAATTGAACAGCATCAGCGACGACCAGTTTTTCCGGGGATAGGATGTCTGGACCACGCCGTCCATCTTGGTCGTGGCCTTCGGCGTATAATCATGCTGGACGCAATAGACCGCCTTGTCCGAGTCCGTATGTTTCAGCAGGCCCGCGACGTCACCAAGCCACAGGAAATCGCAATCGCAAAACAGGGCCCAACCCGTGTAGTCGGCGAGAAAGGGCGTGAGGAAGCGCGTGTAGGTGAACTCCGTTGAGGCGAGCGGATCTTTTTCCCGCCAATACAGCCCGCGGGCACGCATCTCGTCCTGCTTGATCGGAATGACGGAAACAGGCGCCGACGCCTGTTTGAGCAGCGAATGCCGCGCGACGTCGTACGCGATCGGCTCACGGCTGTCCCATCCGATAAATACCCTAAACGCATCAGTCATATTCACTACCCTGGCTTTCGATTTTAACGGTCGTACACTAACTAGTTGGCGATGGCTCGGCAACAATTGCGGTCAACCAAGCCGGTTTCTCACAGATTTGTCCTGCCTCAGCCTTGCTTTTTTGGGTGGACCTGGCCTCGCATTCCCAATGCGACACGCGCCCATTTCTGATAGGTGTAGCTGGCCGAATACGCGGCCACCATCGCACCAATGGAACCGTCCAGAAATCCCAGCCGGAAAATATAGCTGCGCACATAGGCCCAGACGGAGCGCAAGACCGCCTTGCCTATCGAGCTTTTTTTGCCCTCGGCAAGCAGCTGCGCGGCGGACGCTTCTGCGTACCGGCCGATCTTGTCGTGGGCATCTGCCAGGTCGGTAATGGAATCGTGCTCGATCGGCTGGGACAATCGGCTGACCTTCCCGTTCACCAATACCTTCTCGTGCACGGTGTCGTCGCTGAAGCGCCCGGACCGGCGACGGAAGAGCCTGAGCACCAGATCGGGCGACCAGCCGCTATGGCGGACAATGTGCCCGCAAAAGCGCGATCTTCTCGGTATTTCGAACCCGTCATAGGCTTTTGGGTCGGCGATTGCGGCCCTGATTTCCGCGCCGAGCGGCGCCTCCACCCACTCATCGGCATCCAGCGAGAGGATCCAATCCCCCGTTGCCGCGGCCAGCGCACGGTTTTTTTGCGCGCCGAAACCGGGCCAATCAACGGTCATCAGAACCTTTGCCCCCAGATCACCGGCAATCTCCCTGGTCCTGTCGCTGCTGTTGTTGTCGAGAACGACGATCTCATCGGCAAAATGGACCGACCGAAGGCATTGCGCGATGGACGCCTCCTCGTTGCGGGTGATGATAATGACCGAGAGCGCCGGCACGGTCAGAAGGTTCCGGCATCAAAGCTGCCACTGTCATTCGAATGCATCTGCAGCATCGGCTCCCGGCCTGTTGGCACACTGACGGTACTAACCTGATCTAACAAAGTCGAAAATCATTTCAGATCAAGGCTTTCATACAGCGCCATCATTCGCTTGATCATGACATTGAAATCATAGTGTTCGGCCGCCGCTCTCACCCGGGCTGCGGTCTCAGGTCGTGACGACAACTGCAGCGCGTGCGCGAGCGCTGCTGCGAGGTCGCTTTCGCTGGCCGCATCGCAAACGAGCGTCGGCTCGAACCGCTCGACAAGCTCTCGCGCTCCGCAGCCGGTGCTTACCACGGCGGGCAAGCCGCTGGCCATCGCTTCGATGACCACTGTGCCGAAAGGATCATAGATGGAAGGCAGCACTGCAATATCGGCCGCGCCGTACCACGGCAGCATGTCTTTCTGCGGCCCCAGCATCTTGAGCCGTGCGCCGAGACCGAGCCTGTCACCGGCCTGCCTGAAGGCGTTGGCGCGCGAATCATGGCCGATGACCCACAATTCAGGCTCGCCATCGAGCCTGGCGACCGCCTTCATCAATGCAAGCAGTCCCTTTCGCGCAAAGCCCGAGCCGACAAACAGGACGACCGACCTGTTTTCGTCGACGTCGAGCCGCGCGCGGACCGCGGCCCGATGCTGCTGGCGCAGCTGCGGGCTGAAGCGGTCGAGGTCCACTCCGTTCGGAATATGGTGCACATTTTGCGCCGGATAATCGTAGTGACGGACAATGTCGTCGGCCACCATCTTCGAAATGGCAATGACAGCTTTGAGCCGAGGGCTGGCATAGGTTGCGCGTTCGAGGCGCAGCGTCTGGCGGTGAAAGGGGCTCAGCGCCATCGCCGCCCTGCCAAGCCGCGTCTCGAAACGCCGCCGCTCGGCAAGATAGGCGGCATGAACGCCCTCCCCGGCCCGGAACACGTCGCAGCACGGGAGGCGATCGTTGCTCTGCACCAGAGCCGGCGGCATCTCGGCGATCTTGCGGCAGGCGGCTTGAGCAAAGGACGTCGCCCGCAGCGAACGCGGAAACCGGCGGCCGGCACAATGGATGAATTCTATGCCTTCGTTTCGCGGCCAGTCGCCGGAGAGCACGGCCACCGGCCGCTGACGCGCGGCAAATGCGGCCATGATGTTTTCCAGCATGATCTCGCCGCCACCAAAAGGCGCATAACGCTGGCGCACGAACAGGATCGGCCTGTCGAATTGAATTTCGGTGCCACGAATGCCGGCGTACATGGGGTCTGGGCTCCGGCCTGTTGCCATCCGACGATGTCTATAGAGGCCAGCGCGCATCGGCAACACTTGCAAAGCTCACCCGCCGGAACTCCGCAACTGCTTGCGATTTGCCTAACGGTGCTGCATGTAGAAATTAACTGCAAACAGCGGATCAGCGCCAGCTCCAGCCGGGCGGTGACCGCCATGAGGGGAATCGACGGCTTGAGCAAAGCAACCTGGCCCGCCATTGTCCGCCGGACGATTACCGACACCGCCATATATCGGCTGAGACACACCTTCGGAAGACGGGCAGAAGTGTCATCGCTGCGGCCGATAACGCCCCTTAAAGCGAATGACCTGCCTTTGATCCTCGTCATCCGCAACGAGGCGGACAGGCTGCGCCCGTTCCTGAAGCACTATCGCGAACTCGGCGTCACCAGATTCGCCGTCCTCGATGATCGCTCGACAGACGGAACAGCTGAGCTTCTGGCCGAGCAGCCAGATGTCGATCTATTCAGTTCGCCGATCACCTATTCGCAGTCGGACCTGGGAAACCTTTGGCGGCAGCGTATTGTGCAGATTTATGGTCAGCCTCGCTGGTATCTGA
Source organism: Mesorhizobium sp. (assembly GCF_005063415.1). Lineage (GTDB taxonomy): Bacteria > Pseudomonadota > Alphaproteobacteria > Rhizobiales > Rhizobiaceae > Mesorhizobium. Next base: position 134,771 of record NZ_SUEG01000001.1, on the reverse strand, counting down.
CCGTCGATGCGGACGAATATCTTGTCTATGACGGCATGGATCAGCATCCGCTCGGTGCGATGGCCGACTGGCTCAAGCGGCGCGGAATGACACGCCTGCTGGCGCCGATGATCGACATGTATCCGAGCGGAAACATCTGGGACGTACCCTTCGATCCCATCGTGCCGCCATGGCAAGTTGCGGACCATTTCGACGGCAGCGGCTATGAGGTGACGAGGAGCCCTCGGCATCTCAAGATCACAGGCGGCCCGAGGACCCGGCTTTTCGCCAGGCAGCACAAGTTGACCAAGTTTCCTCTGATATATGTTGATCGCCAGACGATTTTTACGTCGATTCACTCACCGCTGCCTTACTGGCGAAACTATATAAAGGGATTGGGCGGCTTGCTTCATTTCAAATTCTTCGCCGATTTCAACGACAAGGCGCAGGTCGCGGTGGCTGAAGGCCAGTATTGGAACGGCGCTTCCAAATATCGCCAGTATCATGAGGTATCGAGCGGTAAAGCCGCTCTCAGCGCGATGAGCGAACAGTCAATGCTGTACGAGGGAGTTCACAGCCTGTTCAAAACGGGTTTGATCGACAAAATTGATTGGTAGACGGCATTTCCAGCAGATGCCGAACCGACATCATGCATAACCGAATGCTTTCATAAGCTGGGCACCTCGTCCTTGTACCAGGTCCTGCAACTCGGCGTTTCCAAGTTCGGAGCGCCATCTTCCGCTCCCGTCATAGATCGGCTGATTGACCTGTTGGTTCCGGAGCACCGCATGTGGCGTCTCGCCGCTGGCGTCGGTCGGCTTGAACCACTGCTGCGGGTTCTTGTGATAGTCGAGGAGATCCGGGCTGAAGGTTACATCGAGAAAGCCGCATATCTGCTCGACGACTTTGGCCGGATTCTCGACCAGGTCCTCATAGCGATAGATCAGCACATCCGGCTTTCCCTGTTCCGCAAGCACCAGCGCATTGTCGTTGATCCAACGGTCGAGAGCCTCCTTTGGGTCGCCAAGTCGTTTGATCAGGGACGCTACGACGTCGCGCCCATCTCGCACCGGCATGACGAAACGCGCGCCGGGCACGAGCCGGCGAATGCGGGCGACACGGCGGATATGCCGCGGTGTCTTTTCAAGCAGCACGTTCTTTCCAGCATCGAGCGCCGCCCGCTTCAGGTTCCAGAAGCGGAACATGGCCAGTGGCGTCCACTTGAAGAAAATGTTGGTTTCCTGGAGCGGCAAGTAGACGTCGGGATGCGACGCAAGGATCGTCGCAATCAACGTCGTCCCGCTATGGCCGCAGCCACAAATGAATCCGGGCCGCATCACCATGTCGGCAATGCTCCCTAACCCAAGGCGATCCGAGCGCGGTTATCGACGCGAGAGTAGCACAAGCCGTTCGTGCTAAAGACCTTGTCCAGCTTCTCCCAATATTCGAACTTAGCCAACTGCTCGTCACAATAGGCCACGTCGTCATCGGAAAGATATTCGCCGTAACCGCCTATCTTGCCCTTGCGCACCTTGAAGCTTTCGGGATCATTCGCATCGCGCGGCTGTAATATCTTGCCGTATCGATCGGACAGATCACCGGTCGATTCACTCACTTTCATCTTGTCGAACGTTCGGTTGTTCGCCACCTCGACAAGCGTCCGATCGTCAGCCTGCTGGTTCAGGAATCCAAGGATCGCGCGAAGGACACCAGCCGTATCCCGATGCATATCTTCATATTGAAGATACCGGATTTCGCGCATCCGGGGCATGGCCGCGAACCATTGCAGATTAAATCTGATGATCTTTTCAATCCCATGATTGTCGCTTCTGATAAAATCGCTGAACGATCCCGCTGGAAGCATGTGGCGCTTCTGAACCTGAAAGTACCCTGAGACCACCGTATCTCTTGGGTCGCGAACAAGCATTATTGTTCTTCTTTTCTTGTATCGAGATTTATTCTCCTTGAGGCTCGATTTCGGTCGAAGTAACTTGTGGTCGGTTCCGTCGTGAATGTATTGAACTTCAACGCCGAGATCGTCCAACATGACACGCAGCCAGGTGCGCCCTGATTTTGGAAAGGATACGATAAGAGGAAGAGGCGGCGCTTTGGCCTGGAAAAATTTTAGAAAGGACATGGGAGAGACCTCCTTTAGATTATCAGAGCTGGCGCCCGAACCGCTGCCGGCCAGACCAACCCCATTACTGGGCGCCTAAGCCTACGGCTCATTCGAACACAAGGCAGAAATGCCAGCAAGAATTGCGATCCTCTGCGGGGCGAATTGGGCCTTTACTATATCCCGGTTCGGAATGCCTTATGTTTTTTGGCCTGTTGCAACGACTGTTCGACACGGGCGCTCCATTCCGCGGTCCGTCCGTCGGCCGAACCCCTTAATGCGCATCGCGTCGAAGCCTATTCAGTGACGCGCTTTTGGACGACATGCATTAGCCACTCACTTTTGTGACCCATGGCGCCAGAATGGACTCGGCCTCGTCCATCACCACGGACCAGGGGCGTTCCCGTTTCGAGACCAGCACGGCCGATGGATAGTAGGGCGTGCGGTCGCCCTCGACCGGCCAGGAGCGCTTGAAGCCGTCGCCCAGAATGAAAACCGAGGGGATGCCGAGCGCGCCGGCCAGATGCGCTCCGGTATTGCTGATGGTCACCACGGCGTCCATCGCGGCAACCTGCGCGGCGAAAAGGTCCATGTCGACGAGCTGATCGACCGATCTGTCATGAAGAATGCGCTCCGGCTCACCGTCGGTCAGGATCTTCAGATCGGTCTCGATCTGGCCGTACTGCAGCGAGACGAACCGGAGGTCCGGGCGGCCGATCAGGTTTCGCCAGGCGGCAAGCGGCGGCAGGTCTTTGCCGGGATTGGAGCTGCCCCACGCGATACCGACCAACGACCGCCCTTCCTTCCGGTAGCGGCCGCGAAGTTCAGCGACCCGGGCCGGATCCGGCTTAAGGGGCACGAAATGCTCG
>NZ_SUEG01000001.1:0-131797 GCF_005063415.1 Mesorhizobium sp. | reverse complement strand
GCGGATCGTCGCCTCGTCGGTCTCGAAAACGGCAGTCAGATGCTGGACGCCGGCGAAGGCCTGCGCCTCGGCATAGGCGGCCTTGCCGCCAGCGCCGACCGGCCGCACATCGGCGGTCGGAAAAGTGCGCTGAAAGAGCGGTACCAGGCGGCGCTCGACCAGGACGATCGAGCGGGCGGCGCGCGCCAGGGCACAGCCGACGGAACTCGCATGATGGATCGCGGTGGCCAGACCCTGCTTTTCGGTTTCCATCAGATCGACCAGCAGTGTCTGGCCAGAAATATCCTGGCCCAGCCACTCGCCATCGACGCGGCCGTTGACGATGTGGCGTCGTGCGATCCTGAGTTCGGCGGCTGCGCCATAGGCGCCCATCCGCATCAGCGCCTTGCTGAGCTCGTCGATCAGGTGGACCTCGCCCCTCGACTTCGCAATGGATCCAAGAGCCAGGGCTTTCGGCAGTGCCGCCGGCCAATCGCGGGACTCGACGCTTCGCCGATAATCCGCCATCTGATCGGCAATGTCGCCGTCGCGCCAGCGAAGGAAGAGCTGCCGGCGGTGGCGTCGGAACCAGACCTTGTATTTGTAGCCTGCAAGCGCGACAGCGCGGCGCAACCGGCCGAGAAGTTGGCTACCCTCCATCGCCAGCTCCGCCGATGATTTGCATGACCCGTCCGCCTGCTTCCTGCACTGCCGACGCCCAGGCTCGGCCGCCTTTTCGGACCAGTCGAACGCTCGGATATGCGGCGACGGTCTCGCCAAAGGCCGGCCAGGACAGCCGAAACCCGTCGTCGAGCATGACAATCGTCGGCACGCCGAGCGCTCCGGCGAGGTTGGCGCCGGTATTGCTGATCGTCACCACGGCGTCGAGCGCCGCGATTTGGGCGGCAAAGCGGTCCATGTCCGTCAACTGGTCGACGGAAGCGTCATGGATGATGCGCCCCGGCGCGTGGCGCTCGAACTCGGAGAGGGCCGGCCCGACATCGCCATATTGCAAGCTGACGAGGCGCCCCGGCAGGCTGCCGAACAGCGTCCGCCAATCGTCCAGAGCCGGCAGATCCTTGCTCTTGTTCAGGCTTCCCCAGGCAAATCCGATCAGGGGACCTGGGCCGCCATCGAGATAGGTGCCGCGCAGCTCGGCAACCAGTCGGCGGTCCGGCTCCAGCGGAACGAAGGGCGCGCGTGGCGCCGGGTCGTCCGGCCAGAAATGCTTTGCGAGTGTCTCGAAACCGGCAACGACATCGGCGTCCACCGCCGCCATGTCCTCTTCCCCTTCAATCCTGACATCGAGCGCAGGATATGTTCTGCGATAAAGCGGTGCCAGTCGCGGCTCGACGAAGACTATGCATCGACCGGCAGCCGCGACGACTGGACCAAGCAGCGACGCGAACTGGAAAAAGATCGCCAGGTCGCCTTCGCGACGATCGACGAGAAGCGTGCGACCTGCAAGATCACTGCCATCCCAATCGGGCCTGCCGCGCAGCTGCTTGCTCGCCGCCATCAACTGCCAGATGCGATTTCCTCCGTCGAGACGCCTCAGTCCACGCCCCGCTTTCTTGATCAGCCCGAGATCGCCAAGCTGCTCACCAAGCACGCCAAGCGCCAGTGCATGGTCGCGAGCAGTTTGCCAGTCACCACGCTGCACGCTTTCCTCCATCAGCCTCATATGCCTTTCGGCACTTTCGTCGGCGTGGCGCGAGGGACGTCTAAGAAGTTCCTTTGCCCGCTCGAGAACCTTCTGCAGCCGCTTGCCGACGGCGCTCTGCGGGCGCAGATCGGCGGTTTTTGCTTTCTGAAGGATGGTTCGTCTGTTCTGCACGGCGATGTTCTATCGTCCTCGGGGAGCGTCGGAAAGCGTCGTCAGGATCGACGAGAGCCGCCGGCCGGCCTCGTCGAGCACCAGCGACCAAGGGCGCCCCTCCTTGCGAATGATAATGCCCTTCGGATACCAGGGTGTCCGGTCGCCGGTCACTGGCCATGCCGTCTGAAAATTATCGTCGATGAGGAAAACAGTCGGCACGCCAAGGGCTCCGGCGAGATGGGCCGCCGTATTGCTGATCGTCACGACAGCATCGAGTGCGGCGACCTGTGCCGCGAAACGGTCCATGTCGACCATCTGGTCGACGCTGTCGTCAAAGATCAGACGCGCGTCGTTGCCATTGCGAAGGCGCCGCAACGCCGGCTTGATCTGCCCGTACTGGAGCGAAACGAATGTCGCTTGTGTCTGGGCGATAAACCGTGCCCATTCAGGGAAATCAGGCACGTCTTTGGTGTGGGATTTGCTGCCCCAGGAGAGACCGACCAGCGGCAGATCCGTCATCGAGCGATAGCGCCTGCGGAATGTCTCGCCGAGTTCAGGATCTGCCCGCAGCGGCACGAAGTCGGCAGCAAGTTTTTCGGCATCGCGTCCGAACACCCAGGCGAGATCTTCGAAAGTCGCACGTTTGTCGCCGACCACATCCTGCTGCGCCGGGATCACGGTCGCCTTCGAGAACGTTCGTTGCAGGATTGATACCAGGCGCGGCTCGACCCGAATTGTTGCGCTTTGCGCATAGGCAGCGGCAGCGCCGGCCAGTCGCGCGTGGCGGATAACCCGGCCAAGGCTGCGCGGGTCATCCTCCACAAGATCGATCAGCAGTGTATCCGATCCGAGATTCTCGCCGGTCCAATCGTTGGCGCTTTTCCCTTTCCGCAGCCTGCGAGCGGAAAGCCGAAGCTCAGCTGCCCGCGCAAAGTTGCCAAGCCGTTCGAATGCCTGGCCCGCCTTCTGCATCAGCTCCGGGTCGCGATTGTGATCGGCCGTGACAGCCATCTCATTGGTACCGGCTTCAAGGCCTTTCCAGTCCCTGCGCACGATCAGCGCCTCAACCTTGGCCTGCAGCTCAAGAATGGAACGCGGCTGCTTGGGACCGGAAAACAACCTGCGTACCGCCTTTTTGTACCGGCGCAGCTGAAGGCCCAGTCCACCAATCACATACCGGACATAGGAACCGTGATAAAAGCTGGTCATCGGCCTTCAGCGCAATACGCTTTGCCGCAGCTTTTTGCCGCTTTCGACCATCGGATCGGGCGTCTCCAGGTGGAATATCGAACGATATATCTCGCTGTGTTTGGCAAGCTGGTCATGCGTTCCATCATCGACAAGCTGTCCGGCGTCAAACACGAGAGTACGATCGGCCGCCTTGATTGTAGACAGCCTGTGCGCAATGCAGATCACCGTGCGCTGAAATGTGTTGTCGAAGGCTGCCTCCATGACCGCCCGTTCGTTTTCGCCGTCGAGCGCCGATGTTGCTTCATCGTAGACAATCACAGGAGCATTCTTGAGCAGGGCGCGCGCGATGGCAACGCGTTGTTTCTGGCCGCCGGACAGGTTGGTGCCGCTCGGCCCGACAAGCGTGTCGAGCCCGTTTTCGAGCGCCGAAGCAAAGCTGGTGACCCGGGCGAGGTTCGCAGCGGACTCGATTTCCTGATCCGTGGCGTTCGGGCGGCCGTCGCGAATGTTGTCGCGGATCGAGCCTTCGAACAGAAAGACGTCCTGGGATACCAGTGCGATGTTATCGCGAACGTCGGCCAGGCTGATCTTCGAAATGTCCTTTCCGTCGATCAGGATCCTGCCCTTGTCCGGCTCCATCAGGCGCAGGATCAGATTGACGATGGTGGTCTTGCCGGCGCCGGAGCGGCCGACGATCGCCAGCTTCTCACGAGGTCGCACGTCGAAGGAAACACCCTCGAGCGCAGGGCTGTTGCCGTCATAGGAGAAGGCCACATCTTCAAAGCGGATACCACCATTGACGTCGGTCAGGCGCTCGCCTGCGATTGCGAGTCGCCGCTGCTCGGGCGTGTCGATCAAATCATACATCTGCTCGACGGCAACCATTTGCTTCTGGATGTCGACGTTGACCCGGGCCAACCGCTTGGCAGGCTCATAGGCAAGCAGGAACGCGGTAATGAAGGCCATGAATTCGCCAGGCGTCTTGCCGTTGCCGAGGGTCTGCCAGCTGGCGTACATAACGAAAAGCCCGATGATCACGCCGCCGCCGGTCTCCATCAATGGGCTCATCAATGCTGATGTCCGGTTGATCTGGATGCCACGTCTTTCCATCTTGCGGACGGCCTTTGCAAAGCTGGCAACCGCCTTGTCCTCGAGCTGGAAGGATTTGATGGTGCGGATGCCTTCGACGGCTTCCGTGCCGATCGACTGGACTTGTGCGGCCAATTCCGTCTCGCCCCTCGCCAGCGCCTTGAGCTTCCTGGTTATCGCGCCGACTGACAGGAACAGCATCGGCAGAACCGCCACGGATATCAGCGACATTACCGGGTCCTGCTTGACCATGACGCTGGCCAAGGCAATCAGGGTCAGCAGATCAGAGACGGCGCTGCTCGTGAGGGTGAGAATAACGGTCGCCCCGGCGCGCGCGTTGAACATGATTTTGGAGATGAATTTTGCCGGATGCTGGTTCGCGAAACGGCTGATGTCGAAATACACCATTCGGGAAAATTGACGGTTTTGCAGGTCCGAAACAATAGCCCGGCGAATCTTTCCCGTCGTGATGGTCTGGCAGTAGGCAGCTATGCCCTTGACCAGGAAAATGCCGATGATGACGACGCTGATACCCGATACAGCGGCAGCATCTCGCTCGACATAGATGGTGTTGATCATGACTTTCATGATCCAGGCCGCTGCGCCGGTCGCCGCAGCAGCGGCGATCGAGCACAGCAAACCTGTCACATACAGCATCTTGTGCGGCGGCAGATTTTCGCCGATCAGACGCTTGATCAGCGGATATGCCGAGGCCGTTGATACTCGTTTCTTTGTAATCATCTCGTCGCCGCCCGTTGCGATCCCGTCCGGTCTTCGTGATGTCTTGAAGCGCGAGACGGTTTCGATCACCTGTCTGTGGCTTCGTTCCCGACCGCAGTCAATGCCGAACCGGATCCTTGCACGTCATCGGCTTATGACCGTCGGTTCCTCGCATGCCAAGCCATGCGGCCCTTGCGCCATTCGTCGTCGGCCGCGCTATGCCTGGTCAGTGTTTTGCGAGGACCATGAGATGGCTTCCAAGAGGCGATGTGTGATTGCTTTTGATCGAAAAGCCCACATCCGAAAGCACCGCGATCATCTCCTTATCCTTGCCAGGGGGGACGCGGGCAACGATCGTTTGAGCACGCCTGGCGATATCGGACAGCACGCTTCGCGCCTTGTCCGCGCCCAGGCTCCATTGCATGTGATGGTAGACCGCCAGCAGCATGACGATGTCGTACTGCGGTTGGAGAACATTTTGCAGCTTCCGGCTGCCAAGATCGAGACAATCGAACCGGCTTTGGACTGGACAACCCAGGAAGATCATCCTGGCCGTCTCGATATGCGGCTTGAGAATGTCGATCCCATGGATCGAACTCGGTCCTAGCTTGGATATCTCATAGGCGACAACACCCATGTTGCAGCCAACATCGAGAATGGATTTCCCGGCGTAGTCGACCTCCGCGGAGAATAGCCCGTCCAGCCGGTCGTCCCACGTTCCCTTGAATCTCTTTTGTTTATTTGACCACCACAAATCATTGTTCTCCAAAAGCGGCGCCGGACTGGTTTCCTTGACGGAGGACGACTGTGCGCTGGGCCTTGGCCCCGGACCAGTTGCTGGCGCGCAAACGACACTGTCCAGAACGTCCTGTAAACGTAACCGCGGGAGAAAGGAACTCCTGATCACAGCATCCTGCGAAGACGTTTCGGGAAGTTGACGAACACCCGGCCCGACAAATCGACACATCGATTGGAAATCGCAATGTCGCTTGGCTCCCCCTACCCGGGCCTGCCCTCGAGTTCCTCAAACGCAGACCCCTTCGGCAAGGCAAGCCATGTTTGTTCTTGCTTTGTGCCGGCAGCTATGCTACTAATTTGCCCATGGTGCTGATTTGCACCAACGACCGTCTTGCCGCGACATGCGGTTTTTCAGCCAGGCTCAATCAAAGCTCGCCCGCATTGCCGGGCTTTTGGCGAATCACGGTCGAGCGCCAGCCTTTTCGGCAGCTTCCGAGAAGGGAAATCGGAAAAGCAGTTTCCGGTTCTCGTCGCAGATTTCGAATGAAAGGCCTGTCAGGACCGGGTTGCCGCTGAGCAGGCCCTCGGCCAGGATTTCCTTGGCCGAAGCCATGGCGTTATCCTGAGCCGCGGACAAACCGTCCAACTCCTGACCCTCGAAATCTTCCGTCAAGCGGCCCTCATTGTTTCGGAAATGGAAAAAATATCTCGGCATGGCTGCTCCGGTTGGTCGGTTTCTCTAATGCATGTCGCGCAAAAATGTGCAGCGGTTTTGCGACATGCATAAAAACAAGAACTTAAAGCGCGTCGCATGAGGCCGATCGACGCGACGCGCTTTAGTCGCGAGCGCCTCAGGAACAGCGTCGGATTTGTGCACGACAGCACCGTGCGATTTTGGCGTTGGGATTCATGGCGTTTAGGCCTTCATGCGTCAGGTCGATCGAACAGCACCCCCAGCCCATGTTCGAACGCACATGCCGCAATCATGTCGTCCAGGGCTTTTCCGGAGACCGGGCAATTCTGCATGACAGCCCTGATCGCGATCTCAGCCGCTGCGGTAGAAACCACACCGTGGCGCCTCTTCCTGGCCTCAATATATTGCTCGATCAGAATTTTCAGGCGCCGCGCTGCAATCTCGTCAACGACCATCGTTCTCCCTCGATTCGGCACAATGTCCGTCTTCCGGGGTCGGTCCTCCGGGTGAAGGTCCGCTGCCATAGCTAGCAGCGGACCACTCGGCTGGGTGAGCCAATGGCCCGAGGCGGGGGTGTCTCGGACCGCCACCACAATAGCGTCGGCAGGCCACTCGTTCCACAGAACGCTGTCGTTGGTAATTTTCGTACACTGAGCATTGCCGCAGGCAGTCTGCGACCGTGGGAGTTTTGGGCTATGCCGCGTCGCCGGGTACCGGATCAGTTCCGGTTTTGATAGCTGTAGATGCCCGCGCCGATCGCGACCGCTCCGACAGTGATCAGAATCGACGGCACTCCCATCGACGTGGCGATGATCCCCCAGACGATGGCGACGGCAATAGCGCCGGCCGTTCCCAGCACCAGTCTAAGCCGTTTCGACATTATCCGTTCCCCGAAAAGTGCATCTCTGGCCTTTTCTGGTCGAAATACCGCAATGCGGCACCGTTGTCTGCGCTTCGTCCAACTTTTTATGCCGCTCCTGAGCCCGACGGCTGAGGCGTAAGCGATCCGTATGCGGCCCTGTTGCAAACACCCACTCGACAATGAGGAAGCTTGGGCGCGAGCCCGAGAAGCGAGGCGTCAGAAAGCGAGGTATCTATGCATAATTTTCGGAATTTACTCCGGTTCGCGATCACGGGCATGGCGGCCACGACAACCGCAATAGTCATCACGGGCCTTACCCCCGAGACAACCGAAGCGACTTTGATTTGCCATAGGTTGGTCTGCCAGAAGGCGAGCAATGAAGGCAGTGCCTTCGGCACCAAGTATCAGCGCAAGTGCACCTGCGAAAATGTAAGCGAAAGCGCGACGGTCGCCGATCGGGCGCTCCGGCTGAATGCCACCCTTGCTTGCTCTAACGATCTGCGGCAGTTGGCGCCTATCGCCTCAACGCGTGATCGCCATGCCGATCCTCGCCGCTCATCGGCAACGGCCTATCGCCCTCGAGCAGGCGGGTGATCCGGGCGAAACCGGCAAAAGCCTTTCTCGCTTCCTCGGCCGACATCCGGCCGGCCATGGCCGCAGCGCAGCAATTCACGGCGCACTGGTAAACCGGCCCGCGCCGCCCGGCCGGCCATTTTCGCAAGAATGCCATAGCTTCGGCAACGTTGTCGATCTCCTCCACGGGCTGTCCCTGTCCGCGCAAAATCCGCACGGGCGAAAAGAATTGCAAGCGGTCCATCATTTCCTCCCCGTCGACCGGATGCGTGCGATCGAACCCCATTAAACTCGCGAACCCGACTTTGGTTCCCGGCAAAAGAGGGCTTGGCCTGGAAAATGTTGGCTGGATCAGACGAGCAGCGGTGGAAGCGCCAGGAAGCCCCAATTGAGTGACATCTTGCCATTGTACGGGAACGTTAGCGCGGCTGATGCATTTCGATGCCACGAGCCGTCTTTTTGAGGGAAATGCCAAAACATGAGAATAGCCCATGTGGCGCCGCTCCATGAATCCGTGCCACCCCGGTTCTATGGAGGGACGGAGCGCATCGTCTCCTATCTGACCGAGGGATTGGTCGAGCTTGGCCATGACGTGACCCTGTTCGCCAGCGGCGATACCAAGACGTCGGCGAAATTGGTAGCGTGTCGCGAGCGGGCGCTCCGTCTCGATCCGCGCCCGCACAAATCCGAAACCGCGGCGCATCTGGCGATGCTGGCCGAGGTGAGGAACCGAGCGCAACAGTTCGACATTATCCATTTCCATCTCAGCCACTTCCTGCATTTTCCTTTCTTCGAACACATGCCCGACCGGACGGTGACGACACCGCATGGCAGGCTCGACTATGTCGACTTGGCCCCGGCCTACGAGCGTTTTCCGCGCTTTCCGATGATCTCCATTTCGCGCAGCCAGAGAACCGGGTTACCCAGGGCCAATTGGCTGGCGACCATCCATCACGGGCTGCCGATCAATATGTACGAGCCGACTTTCGAGACGGATGCAGACGAGCCGTATCTGGCCTTTCTCGGCCGGCTGTCGCGCGACAAGCGCCCGGACCGCGCCATCGAGATCGCCTTGCGCTCCGGGCTGAAACTGAAGCTTGCGGCAAAGATCGGCGATGACGACCGCGCCTTTTTCCACGATACGGTCGAGCCGCTGATCGACGGCGACCGCGTCGACTATATCGGCGAGATCGAAGAGGACAGAAAAGCGGAATTCCTCGGCAAGGCGGCCGGCCTGCTGTTTCCGATCGATTGGCCGGAGCCGTTCGGTCTTGCCGCGATAGAGGCTATGGCCTGCGGCACGCCGGTGATCGCCTGGAAATGCGGCGCCCTGCCGGAAATCATCGACCACGGCGTGACCGGTTTCCTTGTCGATACGGTCGATGCTGCGGTCGCCTCGATACCGGAATTGCTGCGCCTCGACCGGCGACAGGTGAGAGCCGTATTCGAAAACCGTTTTTCTGCCACGAGAATGGCCCACGACTATGTAGCTGCCTATTCGCGCCTGATCAGCGCTCCCGGTGAAGCGAGAGCATCCTGATCGGCGTCATTGTGGACGTTGGAACGAAACGACAGAGCTTGTGACGTATGAATCAACTCGACGAGCGTAAGCTTGATCCCGCCGTAGCCCTTGCCTCCCTCGACGAGGTTGCGCCCCGGGAGCCGCACCGGCTGTTCGCCCTCAAGCAAGGCGACTGCTTCGCGGTGGCCGACGCCTATGGCGACATCCGCGGCGCCGGCGACGGTTTTTTCCGAGACGATACGCGTGTGCTTTCGGAATTCCGGCTGACGGTCGGTGGCCGGCAAATGTCGTTGCTAGGCGCATCGCTCAGCCAGGACAATGTGCTTTTCACCTCGAACCTGACCAATCTGCCAATCCAGAGTGTCGGTGGTCGCGACATTCCGCAGGGCGCGATCCACATAGAACGTGTCAGGCTGCTTTGGCAGGACCGGCTGTTCGAGCGCATCACCCTTTCCAACTACAGCCAGGAATCGTCGGCCATTCGGGTTTCCTTGCATTTCGCAGCAGATTTCCGTGACATGTTCGAGGTGCGCGGTTCGACCCGGCTCAAGCGCGGAATAGCCCACGCCGCCGAGACCAGCCCGACATCCGTGGTGCTTCGATATGACGGGCTGGACCAGCTCGTACGCCTGTCGGCGATCTCGTTCTCGCAGGCGCCGGACAATTTGACCCCCAGCCGTGCGGATTTCCTGGTTGCGGTGACGAAGCGCAGCAGCGAGGTCCTCTATATCGAGGTCGGCCCGGAAGTGGCGGAGACACCCGACCGCGACCGTTTTCGGGCTGCCGCCGCCCGCGCTCGCTTCGGCATGCGCGCCAAACGCCGCCACGGTGCGACGGTTCACAGCTCCGGCCGCGTCTTCAACGACTGGATCGAACGCGCGCGCGCGGACGTGGCGCTGCTGACCACCGAGCTTGCAACCGGACCTTACCCCTATGCCGGCATACCCTGGTTCTCGACGGCATTTGGCCGTGACGGGGTAATTTCCGCACTGCAGATGCTGTGGTTGAATCCTGGGCTGGCGCGCGGCGTACTCGCCTTTCTCGCCCAGCATCAGGCAACCGAAACGTCGCCGTTCAGCGATTCGCAGCCGGGCAAGATCATGCACGAGACCCGCAAGGGCGAGATGGCGGCGCTGCGGGAGCTCCCGTTCGGCCGCTATTACGGCGGTGTCGATACCACGCCGCTCTACATTCATCTCGCTTGCGCCTATGCGGATCGAACCGGCGACATGGCGTTTGTCGACAGTCTGTGGCCATCGCTCTGTGCAGCGGCCGAATGGACGGAGGAGACAAGCCGCGCGACCGGCTTCGTTACCTACCAGCGCGGCGCCGAGACCGGCCTCGCCAACCAGGGCTGGAAGGACAGTTTCGATTCCGTCTTCCATGCCGATGGCCGCATGCCCAAGGGGCCGATCGCTCTAGTCGAGGTGCAAGGCTACGTCTTTGCCGCGTTCCGTGGGCTGGCAGCGCTCGCCCGCCGCCGCGGCGAGGACGACAAGGCCGATCATTGGGAGGAACGCGCCGAAACCATGCGCGCCGCGGTGGAACGCCATTTCTGGATGGACGATCTCAATTTCTATGCACTGGCGATCGATGGTGCAGGCGAGCTCTGCAAGGTACGGACGTCGAATGCCGGCCATCTTCTCTTTGTCGGGCTGCCCGAGCCGGAACGGGCGCAGATGGTCGCCGATCAGCTGCTCTCCGCGTCGTTCCACTCTGGTTGGGGAGTGAGGACGCTGGCCGACGATGCGATATTCTTCAACCCGATGTCCTACCACAATGGTTCGATCTGGCCGCACGACACCGCCATGTGCGGTGCCGGCTTGGCACGTTATGGCGTCCGCGACAGCGTGGTCCGGCTGATGAGCGGCACGTTTGAATCGGCTGTCCATTTCAACATGCGGCTGCCGGAACTGTTCTGCGGCTTTACCCGGTCGCCAGGCGAAGCGCCGATCGCCTATCCCGTCGCGTGCCTGCCGCAAGCCTGGTCAGCGGGATCGGCCTTCATGCTGATGCAGGCCTGCCTTGGGCTCGAAATCGACGGCTGGAACGGCGAAATCCGGGTCACCCGCCCAAGGCTGCCGATCGGCATCGACACGCTGACATTGCGGCATCTGGGTGTCGGCTCGACAGTGGTCGACCTCACATTCCAGCGTGTCGGCGACCGGGTCGTCGCCTTTCTCGCCGATCGGTATGAGGGGATGGTGCCGCTCATCGTGCGCACTTGATGCCGCCGCGCTGCGGCGCATCGAAAATGACGCGCGGCATTGCAATCGTCCGGAACCGATAGCCTCTTTGTGCGTTGCAAAAATGGGCGGCTGGGCAACGCTGTCGTTGTCACACGGCCGCGAACCAGAAAACAAATAAAAAACGGCTATCAGCTGGCCGGAGGCGAGATCACATTCCATGTCAGATTATACTGTAAACCTGCTCTGGGTTTTGCTGATCGCAAGTTTTGGCTTTTCCGCTTTTGCCATTCTCCTATCGATATCCCGCCAGCGTCGCGGCCGCGCAACGGCGGCCGCATACACGCCGAGCGAGGATGTCGCATCGGAAGCGGCACGCAAGGTGCTGCGCGAGTTCGAAAAGAACGGCCAGTCGGCCGATGCGGCACTGGTCACGTGGTCGCCCGACACTTTGCGCAAGATCCTGGCCGACGACCTGCCGGACGCACAGGTCATCGTGGTGTCCAACCGCGAACCCTACATCCACAACATCAAGGATGACGGGGTGCAACTTTTGGTGCCGGCCAGCGGGCTGGTTTCGGCACTCGAGCCCATCACCCGCGCCTGTGCCGGCACCTGGATCGCCTATGGCGGCGGCACGGCAGACCGCCTCACCGTCGACAAAGACGACCGGGTGCAGGTGCCGCCAGGCAATCCGTCCTACACGCTGCGCAGGGTCTGGCTGACGGAGGAGGAATATCAGGGCTATTATCTGGGCTTCGCCAATGAGGGCCTATGGCCGCTTTGCCATATTGCCTTCACCCGCCCCGTGTTTCGCGCCTCGGACTGGGACGCCTACGAGGCCGTCAACCGCAAATTCGCCGATACGGTGGTTGCCGAAGCCCGCAACGAACGGCCGATCGTGCTGGTGCAGGACTACCATTTTGCGCTGCTGCCGCGCATGATTCGCCAGCGCCTGCCGGACGCGATAGTCATCACCTTCTGGCATATCCCGTGGCCCAATTCGGAAGTGTTCAGCATCTGTCCGTGGCGTGAGCGGATCCTGGAAGGACTGCTCGGCAGTTCGATCATCGGCTTTCATACCCAATTCCATGCCAACAACTTCACCGAAAGTGTCGACCGCTTTCTGGAGAGCCGGATCGAACGGGCAGACGCGGCAATCTCCTATGGTGGGCAGACCACGTTGGTCCACGCCTATCCCATTTCCATAGAATGGCCGGCCCAATTGCTGGCAAAACTGCCGTCTGTGGAGGAGTGCCGCGCCAGCGTACGCGACAGATTCGGCCTGTCTACGGATACCAAACTATGCGTTGGCGTCGAGCGCCTCGACTACACGAAAGGCATTCTCGATCGCTTCCATGCCTTGGACGAATTGTTCACGAGATATCCCGAATGGATAGGCAAGGTGGTTTTCCTGCAGATCGCCGCGCCGAGCCGGGGGACATTGCCCGCCTACCAGCAACTCCATGACGAATGCCGTCGCTATGCCGAGGAGCTCAACCGGCGTTATGGCAGCGAGACATACAGCCCTATCCTGATGGTCGCCGAACATCATCGGCAGGAGCAGGTCTACGAGGTCTATCGCGCCGCCGACATCTGCATGGTCACCAGCCTGCATGACGGCATGAACCTTGTCGCCAAGGAATTCGTCGCGGCGCGCGACGACGAACAGGGCGTGCTTTTGCTCAGCACCTTTGCCGGCGCCTCACGCGAATTGCTGGAAGCACTGATCGTCAACCCCTACGATGCGGCCATGATGAGCGAGGCGCTGTTGCAGGCGCTGACGATGACGCCGGATGAGCAGCGCGAGCGTTTGCGGCCGATGCGCGAGATGGTCCGCGACAACAACGTCTACCGCTGGGCCGGCAGCATGCTGCTGGATGCCGCGCGCCTGCGCAAACGCGGCGATCTCGACAGGGTGACCGGAACCGGCGAGCGCCCGCCATCGAACACCAACAACGTCATCTCGATGTTCGAGCGGGCACGGAAGGCAGCATCGTGAAAAGCTTTGAACAACCGCCGGCGTTGAACCTGCCGGAAGGACAATGGGCGCTCTTCCTCGACATAGACGGAACCCTGCTGGAACACGCTGCCCATCCCGACGCGGTGTTCGTCGGCGAGGAATTGCGCAACCTGCTTGGACACATCGAGCGGCGGCTGGATGGTGCGGTCGCCTTCATCACCGGCCGATCGATCCCCGCCGTGGACAAGCTGTTCCATCCGCTGAAGCTGCGGATCGCCGGACTGTATGGGCTGGAGCATCGGCTGACGCCGAGCGGTCCGATCGATGCCGCCGACGCGCCGGCCGACATCGCCGCCCTTGCCGACGAGATCGAGGCCGAACTGGGCAGCGGCAAGGTCTATGTCGAACGCAAGGGGCCGGTCCTTGCCGTTCATACAAGAGCAGCACCGCAACTGCTTGCGCCTGCAATCCAGCTGGTCGAACAGGCATTGGCCCGGCTTCCGAAGGGTTATCGGGTGCTTCCGGGAAATGCCGGCGTCGAGCTGATGCCTTTGGAAGCCGTCAAAGGTGCTGCCATCAGGCGTTTTATGGACATTCCGCCCTTTGTCGGCCGGCGGCCGATATTCCTCGGAGACGATACATCGGACGAACACGGTTTCGAGGCGATCAACGAAATTGGCGGCATCTCCATCCGCGTGAAGCCGAACGGACCGACGGCCGCAACCTATGCCCTCGACGACGTGACCGGCGCAATAGCCTGGCTCGAGGCCAGTTTCGAGACGTCGGCGGTGGCCGGTGCTCGACCGGCCGGCAAGCAAGCAGCGACCGAATCAGCGGCGAAGCTCAATATCGCAGCCACGGCATCGTCCGGCCGATAAGCGCGTTTCTCATTGAATGACTTTAAGCCCAAAGCCGGCAAATCGTCTGCTTGCCGGTTCCCCTGCGTCAGGCTTAACCTGCGTGCCATGCGTGGAGGCGCGTGCGGTTGCAAGGGGAGGACATAGCAATGACCATACAAGGCGCATCACCGGACCTGTAAATGAGGATCTCGCTCCGGCGAAGGTTCGAAACTGGGGACCGTTCTCGATCTTCAACGTCTGGACGTCGGACGTCCACAGCCTGTGGGGCTATTATCTGGCGGCCAGCCTGTTCCTGTTTTGCGGTGGCTTCGTCAACTTCATCATCGCCATCGGTATCGGTTCGCTGATCATCTATGCGTTGATGAACATGGTCGGCTATGCCGGCGTGAAGACCGGGGTGCCCTACCCTGTCCTGGCGCGCGCTTCCTTCGGCATCTGGGGCGCCAACATACCGGCGCTGGTGCGCGCCATCGTCGCCTGCTTTTGGTACGGCGCGCAGACGGCGGCGGCCTCCGGCGCGATCGTAGCCCTGCTGATCCGCTCGCAATGGTTCGCCGACTTCAACCAGGGCACACATTTCCTCGGCCACTCTGGGCTCGAGGTGATCTGCTTCGTCGTCATATGGGCGCTGCAGCTCCTGATCATCCAGAAGGGCATGGAAACGGTGCGCCGCTTCCAGGATTGGGGCGGACCGGCGGTGTGGGTGATGATGCTGATCCTGGCGATCTATCTTTGCATCAAGGCAGGCACCTTCGCCTTCACCAGCGACATCCCGATGGATGTGCTGCTGGAAAAGACAAAGGACGCAGGCGTGCCGGGCACGCCGGGCTCCTGGACCTCGCTGTTTGCGGTGGCGGCGATCTGGGTGACCTATTTCTCCGCACCTATCTCAACTTCTGCGATTTCGCGCGCTACGCCCCGGACAAGGCATCGCTGCGCAAGGGCATCATCTGGGGCCCTGCCGGTCAATCTTATCCTGTTCTCGCTGGTCGCCGGCGTAACCACGATCGCCGCCTTCGACGTCTATGGCGAGGTGCTGCTGCATCCCGACCAGATCTCGGCGAAGTTCGACAGCTGGTTCCTGGCGGCGCTCGCAGCCCTGACCTTTGCGGTGGCGACGCTTGGCATAAATGTGGTGGCGAACTTCGTGTCGCCGGCCTTCGACTTCTCCAACGTCTTTCCACGGCAGATCGACTTCAAGAAGGGCGGCTACATCGCGGCGCTGATCGCGCTTGTGCTTTATCCTTTCGCGCCCTGGGAAGGCAGTGCTGCCTCCTTCGTCAACATCATTGGCGCGACGATGGGGCCGATCTTCGGCGTGATGATGGTCGACTACTACCTGATCCGGAAGGGCGAGGTCGACGTCGAGGCGCTCTACAGGGAGAATGGCGAATTCCGCTTTCAGGGCGGCTGGCATGTTAATGCCTTCATCGCCGCCGGTATCGGCGCGGTCTTCTCCTCGATCCTGCCCAACTTCACCAGCCTGCTGCCGTCATGGTGGGGCGTCTATGGCTGATTCTTCGGCGTGGCAATTGCCGGCGTCATCTACTACGTGCTGCGCACGATGGCACTCGGTGCCGGAGCCAGGATAGCCAAGGCCTGAACGGACTCGGGGCGGCGCGAGCCGCCCCGTTTATTCTGCGACCATCTTGGCCAGGCGGCGCACTGTATTCCAGTTGCGCGAGGTGCCGATGCCGAGACGTTTGTGGCTCACCGCCGCAAGCAGCCGCGAACTCGGCATCTCGCGGGAAAAGATGATCCAGATGTCGCCGTCGACAATCCGCAGCTTCTCGTCCTTGCCGGCATATGCCTCAAGCGCCGCGGCGGTCTCGGCGGGAACGGGCGCCCGCATCACGCGCACCGCCACCTGGTCCGCGGTCTCAGCCGATTCGGCTGGGAACGGATTGCCGGCCGCCAGCCTCAGCCAGCCGTCGGCGCGGCGCACGATGATGTCGACGTGGCGGCCGAAAGTCTTTGCGAACGCCGCCTCCAGCCGCTGCTCCAACGCCGCAAGTTCTGTTTCTTGCGCCTCGAAGACCAGATTGCCGGTCGCTACCAGCGTGCGCGGGTTATTCAGACCCAGGCTTTCGGCCATCGCCTTCAGATCGGACATGACGACCCGCCGCCCCTCGCCCAGGACAATGCTGTAGAGCAGCGCGACGTAAGTTTGCATGGGCGGCTAGTCTAGACCAGCCGCGACTGCTCTACCGCCGCCTCGATGAAGCTGGCAAACAGCGGGTGGGGATCGAGCGGCCGGCTTTTCAATTCGGGATGGTACTGCACGCCGATGAACCAGGGGTGGTCGGGATATTCGACCGTTTCCGGCAGCACCCCGTCCGGCGACATGCCGGCAAACACCAGGCCGCAATCCTCGAGCCGCTCCTTGTAGTCGACATTGACCTCGTAGCGGTGGCGATGGCGTTCGGAAATCTGCGTATCGCCATAGATCTCGGCGATCTTCGATCCCTTGGCGAGGTCGGCCTGGTAGGCACCGAGCCGCATGGTACCGCCGAGGTCGCCGGTTTCCCTGCGCTTTTCCAGCATGTTGCCCTTCAGCCATTCGGTCATCAAGCCGACGACCGGCTCCGCGGTCGGGCCGAACTCGGTCGATGATGCGTGTTCGACGCCAGCCAGCGAACGCGCCGCCTCGATGCAGGCCATCTGCATGCCGAAGCAGATGCCGAAATACGGCACCTTGCGCTCGCGCGCGAACTTCGCCGCCAGGATCTTGCCCTCCGAGCCGCGCTCGCCAAAACCGCCGGGGACGAGAATGCCATGGACCTTCTCCAGCCACGGCGCCGGGTCTTCCTTTTCGAATATCTCGCTTTCGATCCAGTCGAGCTTGACCTTGACCCGGTTGGCGAGGCCGCCATGCGACAGCGCCTCGATCAGCGATTTGTAGGCGTCCTTGAGGCCGGTATATTTGCCGACGACGGCAATGGTCACTTCGCCTTCCGGATTGTGGATGCGGTTGGACACCGCTTGCCACCGTTCCATGCGCGGCTTCGGCGCCGGATCGATGCCGAAGGCGGCCAGAACTTCCGAGTCGAGCCCTTCGTTGTGATAGGCCATCGGCACGTCGTAGATATGCGGCACGTCGAGCGCCTGGATGACGGCGCTTTCGCGGACATTGCAGAACAGCGACAGCTTTCTGCGCTCTTCCTTGGGGATCGGCCGGTCGGCGCGGACCAGCAGTATGTCGGGTGCAATGCCGATGCCGCGCAACTCCTTGACCGAATGCTGCGTCGGCTTGGTCTTCAGTTCGCCCGCCGTCGGAATATAAGGCATCAAGGTCAGGTGGACGTAGACGGCGTTGTTGCGCGGCAGGTCGTTGCCGAGCTGGCGGATCGCTTCCAGGAACGGCATCGCTTCGATGTCGCCGACGGTGCCGCCGATCTCGCACAGCACGAAATCGTAGTCGTCATTGCCGTTGAGGACGAAGTTCTTGATCTCGTCGGTGACGTGCGGAATGACCTGCACGGTGGCGCCGAGATAGTCGCCGCGCCGCTCGCGCTCGATGATGTTCTTATAGATACGGCCGGTGGTGATGTTGTCCTGCTGGTTGGCCGAGCGGCCGGTGAAGCGCTCATAATGGCCAAGATCGAGATCGGTCTCGGCCCCGTCATCGGTCACGAAGACTTCGCCGTGCTGGTAGGGCGACATCGTGCCGGGATCGACGTTGAGATAGGGATCGAGCTTTTTGATGCGTGCGCGATAGCCTCGCGCCTGCAAGAGAGCCCCAAGGGCCGCTGCAGCAATGCCTTTTCCAAGTGAGGAAACCACGCCGCCTGTGATGAATACATATCGCGCCATGGGAGTCATCGCTTAACGCGGCCGAATTGATTCCGCCAGAGAAAAAACCGCCGCGAAGGCTTTTTCCCAAGAAGGCGCTCTAGTCGTTGGCGTATCAAAACAAAAGGGCCGGCGAGGCCGGCCCTTTTGCCACGATCTGTCAAAGCGTCAGATGATGACGACTTTGGTGCCTACTTTCACCCGGCGGTAAAGATCCATTACGTGCTCGTTGATCATGCGGAAGCAGCCATTGGAGGCGCTGGTTCCGATCGACTGCGGCGCAATGGTGCCGTGGATGCGCAGATGGGTATCTTTCTTGCCGTCGTAAAGATAGATGGCGCGCGCACCGAGCGGATTGTCGCCGCCGCCGGGCATGCCGTCCTTGTACTGGCCATAGTGCTTGGGTTCGCGCTTTTGCATATCCAGCGTCGGAATCCAGCGCGGCCATTCCTGCTTGTCGCCGACGGCAACCGTACCCTTGAACTGCAGGCCTTCCCGGCCGACCGCGATGGCATAACGGCGGGCGGTTGACGATGATTCGACGAGGTAGAGACGACGGGCGCTGGTATCGATGACGATGGTGCCGGCGTTGTAGCCGGTGAATTCGACCTCCTGCGGCACGAATTCCGGCTTGACCTTGAACTGCCGCTTGGCCTGCTTCCTTTCGAGCGCGGCGTCGAGCGCGCGTGTTTCCGGAAGCAGCGACATCGACGAAGACGATGTGCCGCCGAACAGTCCCGCGAACAGCCCGACGCTCTGCGGCTTTTGCCCGACCGGTTCGCTGCGCAACTCGCCATTGTTGCCGGTCAGCGCAACGTTCATGGCCTCGGCCGGGATCGGCTCGGCCGATTGGATCGGCGCAATGGGCGTAATCGGTTCGATGATGTTAACGGTCTTCTTCTTTGCCGGCGTGGCGTCAGCCACCTTGGCCGCCGCGAGCGGCTGGCCCTTCTTGGCAAGGAATGCCTGCCGTTCCGCATCGGCTTTGGCTTTCGCCGCCTCGCGCATCGCCAGCTTCCTGGCTTCGAGTGCCTTGGCGCGAGCGGCTTCCTTGTCGGCTGCGATCTTGGCTTCGATCTTGCGAATCTGCGCAAGGTCGTCCGGCGTCGGATCTTTCTTCTTTTTGAGAAGCTTCAATTGCGCCGCATCGCTTTTGGCAGCGACGTTGACGAGGTCGGTTGTTGCTGCGGCTTTATGGGCCGAATTTGCCGTCGGCATGGCCGCGTAAGCGGGCGCACCTAGGCTGAGCACGGCACAAAGGCCGGCAAAAATGAAGCTGCGAAGCTGCATGGGGAAGATCCGATCGTTCAATGCTTGTTGCCCACGGCGTCGCCCGGCGCCCCCCAAGGACGCCGAGAATGCCGCGTGCAACGTATAATCGATTAGCCGGAAGCGCCTCAAGCGTGAGGCGCGGTCGAATCTTCTTGATCGTGCGGCATTTGCCGCGACTGTGTTCAAACGACAACAGATCGCGGCATAAGTTGCCCGATTACTGGTTGGGGACCTGCGGCGTGGCCGGCGCTGTGGCGCCGTTTGTCGCTGGCGGCGTCGCCGGAGCGGTTGCCGGCGGCGTCGTTGCCGCACCATTGCCGGACGGCGGGGTCGGCGCCGTGGTGCCCGAAGGCGGCGCCGGCGTCGTGGTTCCGGGCAATTGGTTGAGTACGCCCTTGCCGTCCGAGGTTGCCGGCACGCGATCTAGAATGTCGATCGGCTTCTCGCCATAGCGCGCAACGATCGACAATGTCAGCGAAGTGACGAAGAAAGCCGCGGCCAGGATCGCCGTCGCCCGCGTCAGCGCATTGGCGGCGCCTCGCGCAGTCATGAAGCCCGATCCGCCGCCGATGCCGAGGCCGCCGCCTTCGGAGCGCTGCAGCAGCACCACGCCGACAAGCGCGAGCACGACCATGAGGTGGACGACGATCAGTACGGTTTCCATAATTTATCCTGGCAAGGCCTTGCGCGGCCGCTGATTTGGAGGCGGCTCAATACAATGCTTTGACGGCATTTCCAAGCCCGTGGCCGGAATATGGGATGCAATGCGTTCTTTGCAACGATTTCGGCGCCGGCCGTCGCTCAAATCCAGCAAGCTGTCCCGGTATCAAGCGATGTTTCGATAGGCTTCCGCGATGCCGAGGAAGTCCGCTGCCTTCAGGCTGGCGCCGCCGACCAGCGCGCCGTCGACATTCCTGACGCCGAGCAGCTCGACGGCGTTGGACGGCTTGACCGAACCGCCGTAGAGAATGCGCATCTTGGCCGCCGTATTGCCAAGCTTCCGCCCCAGTTCTTCGCGGATATGCGCATGTGCCTCGGCGACGTCGGCGACGGTCGGGGTCAAGCCGGTGCCAATCGCCCATATTGGCTCATAGGCAATGACGGTGTTGGAAGCCGTGGCGTTTGGCGGGACCGAGCCAGCGACCTGGCGCGACAGCACGTCGAGCGTGGCTCCTGCTTCGCGTTCGGCTCTTGTTTCACCAATGCATATGATGGCCACCAGCCCGGCGCGCCATGCAGCGGAGGCCTTGGCCTGCACAATGGCATCGTCTTCCTTGCGATCGGCGCGGCATTCGGAATGGCCGACGATGACATGGCTGGCGCCCACATCCTTCAGCATCTCGGCCGAGATACAGCCGGTATAGGCGCCGCTTTCCTCGGTGTGGCAATCCTCGCCACCGGCCCGCACCGGCGTGCGCGACAGAATCTCGGCGGCGTGCGCAAGCAAGGTCGCCGGCACGCAGACCACCGCTTCGGTCTCGGCGTCGAGCCCGCTCATGAAGCCGTTGCCGATCATCCTGAGCTCGTTGAGCGAGGCGCTGGTACCGTTCATTTTCCAGTTGCCGGCGACGAGCGGGCGGATTCCAGGCGTCATGGGATTTGTTTCTCCGGGCAATTTCCAGCTGGCCCTCACTATCAAAATCAGGCCACAAAGCAATCGACAGTGGGCAGGAAGGGCGCTATTGCGCTTGTTTCAGACTCGGCGCATGCGAAATGCGCAAAAATCGGAAGTACTCATGCTTGGTATGTTGAGAAGCGCGGCGGGGACCTGGGTCGCGAAACTGCTGCTGTCATTGTTGGTGTTGAGCTTCGCCATTTGGGGCATCTCGGGGCGGCTGATGGGCGGTCTTGCCGGCCATGACGCCGTGATTACGGCCGGAGGCACCAAGGTCTCGATTAACGAATACCGCCTCGCCTACGATCGCCAGCTCAGCGTCATGTCGCAGCAATTCGGTCAACGCATCAGTCGTGAGCAGGCGACGGCGCTCGGCATCGACAACCAGGTGCTGGCGCAACTCGTGTCGGGCGCCGTCCTCGACGAGCAGGCCCGCAAGCTCGGCCTCGGCCTGTCCAAGGACCGGCTCGCCGAACTGACGCGTGAAGACCCGGCGTTCAAAGGGCCTGCCGGAACCTTCGATAGGAGAACCTTCGAGTACCTGCTTCGGCAGATCGGCATGCGGCCGGAAGACTATTTGAAGAACCGCGCCCAGGTGGCGGTCCGCCAGCAGATCGTCGAGGCGGTTTCGGACGGCCTCAAGGCCCCGGATACATTTTTCAAGGCGGTCGCGCTCTATCGCGGCGAAGATCGCACCATCGATTACCTGACCTTGCCGAAATCGCTTGTCGAGCCGATAGAAGCGCCGTCCGACAGCGTGCTTTCGGCCTATTTCGGGGAAAACAAGAAAACCTACGCCGCGCCCGAATACCGTAAGTTCTCCTATGTCAGGCTCGAACCGGAAGACATCATGGATTTGAGTGCGGTGACCGACCAACAGGTCAGCGACGACTACAACAAGAACAAGGCGCGCTACACCACGCCGGAGATGCGCACCATCGAGCAGCTTGTATTCAAGACGCCTGATGCCGCAAAGGCGGCGCTCGATTCGCTCAGGACCGGCGCGACCTTCGATAAGATCGTCGCCGCCGAAGGCAAGGCGCCGGCCGACACGCTGCTCGGCACGCTGGCCAAGGACAAGATCGCCGACAAGGCAGTTGCCGATGCCGCCTTCAAGCTCAACGTCAATGAGGTCAGCCCGGTCGTACAAGGCGCATTTGGTCCCGTTCTGCTGCGCGTAACCGAGATCAAGCCGGAAGTGGTGAAGCCGCTGGCCGAAGTATCCGAGCAGATCCGCAAGGATCTGGCACTGGGCGAGGCAAGCCGCATCTTGCTGGACGTGCACGACAATTACGAGGATACGCGCGCCTCGGGCAGTTCGCTCGCCGAGGCAGCCGCCAAATTGAAGCTGAAGGTCGTCACCATCGACGCCATCGACCGCACCGGCCAGCGGCCGGATGGAAGCATCGTCAAAGACCTGCCGGAATCGCCGGCACTCATCAAGGCGGTGTTCGAATCCGAACCCGGAACCGACAATGAAGGTCTCACCACCGCCGATAACGGCTTCGTCTTCTACGACGTGAGCGCGATCACGCCGGCCCGCGACCGCACATTGGACGAAGTCCGCCAGAAGGTCGTGGCCGACTGGACCGCGGCGGAGACCACCAAACGGCTCACCGCAAAGGCACAAGAGCTCGAGAAGCGTCTCAAGGCCGGCGCCACGATCGAGGTGATCGCCGGTGAGCTCAAGCTCGAAAAGCAGACCAAGCGCGGCGTCAAGCGCGATGCTGACGACGTCGATTTCGGCAAGGAAGGGGCCGCCGCGATGTTCGGCGTCGGCGAAGGCGGCACCGGGCTGATCCCCTCGCCTACGGGCGACGGACAGGTCCTGTTCAAGGTTGCCGAGGTGTTCGAGCCTGCCGGGGCCGATGCCAGCTCAGTACCCCAGGACGCGCAGAAATCCTTCACCTCCGGTATGTCCGACGACCTGCTCGACCAGTTGGTGGCGCAGTTGCAGACGCAATATGACGTCCGCATCGATCAGACCGCCGTAACCCAAGCCCTGGCCAGATGAGCGCGCTGAAGATCCACATCGCCAAGGTCGCCGCCGGCAGCGCTCTTTCGTTCGAGGAGGCGCGCGAGGCCTTCGACATCATCATGTCCGGCGATGCCACCCCCGGCCAGATCGGCGGCTTCCTGATGGCATTGCGCGTGCGCGGTGAGACGGTCAGCGAGATCGCCGGCGCCGTCGCCACCATGCGCGCCAAGATGCTGCGCGTCGAAGCTCCCGAGGGCGCCATCGACATTGTCGGCACCGGCGGCGACAATTCGCACAGTGTCAACATTTCGACCGCATCCGCTTTCGTCATCGCCGGCAGCGGCGTGCCCGTCGCCAAGCACGGCAATCGCGGACTGTCCTCGCTGACTGGCGCCGCCGATGTGCTGATCGCATTGGGCGTCAAGATCGACATCCCTCCGGAGACGATCGGCCGCTGCATCCACGAGGCCGGAGTTGGCTTCATGTTCGCGCCGGCGCATCACCCGGCGATGAAGCATGTCGGCCCGACCCGGGTCGAGCTCGGCACCCGCACCATCTTCAACCTGCTGGGCCCGCTTTCCAATCCGGCCAGTGTCAGACGGCAGATGGTCGGCGTGTTCCTGCCCGAATGGATCATGCCGGTGGCAGAAACGTTGAAGGAGCTTGGTGCCGACCATGCCTGGGTGGTCCATGGCGACGGCTATGACGAGATCACCACCACTGGCGAGACGCAGGTCGCCGAATTGGCCGGCGGCGAGATACGCAGCTTTAAGCTAACCCCTGAAGCAGTCGGGCTGACGCGTCACACCAAGGACGAGTTGCGCGGCGGCGACGCCGCCCACAATGCCCAGGCAATGCGCGACATGCTGGGCGGCGCCGCCGGCGCCTTTCGCGATACGGTGCTGATGAATGCCGGCGCCGGGCTGGTGGTGGCCGGCAAGGCGACGACACTTGCCGACGGCATGGTGACGGCAACGCAGGCCATCGACAGCGGCCGCGCGCTAAAAGTGCTCGACAGGCTGGTCGAGATTTCGAACGGTTAAAACTATGTCCGACATCCTGCGCAAGATCGAGGCTTACAAGCGCGACGAGATCGCGGCGGCCAAAGCGCAAGTGCCGTTTGCCGAGATCAAGGCACGCGCGATGAATGCCGACGCGCCGCGCGGCTTTCTTTCCGCCCTTGAGGCAAAGCGCAAATCCGGCAGGTTCGCGCTGATTGCCGAAATCAAGAAGGCTAGCCCGTCCAAAGGCCTGATCCGCGCCGATTTCGATCCGCCGGCGCTGGCCAGGGCCTATGCGGAAGGCGGTGCCGCCTGTCTTTCGGTGCTGACCGACGCACCCTCCTTCCAGGGGGCGCCCGAATTCCTCACCACTGCGCGCGCTGCCGTCGAGCTGCCTGCCTTGCGCAAGGATTTCCTGTTCGACCCCTATCAGGTCCACGAGGCCAGGGCCTGGGGCGCCGATGCCATCCTGATCATCATGGCCAGCGTCGACGACGCGTTGGCAAGAGAACTCGAAGCGACAGCTTTCGGGCTGGGCATGGACGCGCTGGTCGAAGTGCATGACGAGGCGGAAATGGAACGTGCGCTGCGGCTGTCATCGCGGCTGATCGGCATTAACAACCGCAATCTCCGGACCTTCGAAACCAGGCTCGAGACCTCGGAACGGCTGGTAGCGATGGTGCCGGCCGGCCGCCTTCTGGTCAGTGAGAGCGGGATCTTTTCGCATGACGATTGCCGCCGGCTGGAGCGGAGCGGCATCGCCACTTTCCTCGTCGGTGAGAGCCTGATGCGCCAGCAGGACGTGGCCACGGCAACGCGCCTGCTTCTGACGGGCAAGGCGCCGGCAGAGGCGATCTGACGATGGCGGCCGCCCTCACCCATCTTGGCGCGCAGGGCGAAGCCAATATGGTCGATGTCGGCGACAAGGCTGAGACGGTGCGCACGGCAGTTGCGGAAGGTTTTGTCGCGATGCGGCCCGAGACGCTGGACATGATCCTTGCCGGCGATGCCAAGAAGGGCGACGTTCTAGGCACCGCGCGCATTGCCGGCATCATGGCGGCCAAGAAGACGCATGAACTGATCCCGCTCTGCCATCCGCTGCTGCTGACCAAGATATCTGTCAATATCGAGCCGGACGCCGCGCTGCCCGGCCTGAAAGTGACGGCATTGACCCGCGTCACCGGCAAGACCGGCGTTGAGATGGAGGCTCTGAGCGCCGTCTCGGTCGCTTGCCTGACCATCTACGACATGGCCAAGGCGGTCGACCGCGCCATGGTCATCTCCGGCATCAGGCTGGTTGAAAAGACCGGCGGCAAATCCGGCAACTACAAGATCACCGGAGACGGGGCCACCGAGGCGGGCCGATAATGGCGCTGGTCCCGGTTGCCGAGGCGCTCGAGCGTCTGCTGGACGGCGCAGCAGCGCTGCCGGGCGAACGCGTCGCACTGCTGGATGCCGCCGACCGCGTGCTGGCGGAGCCGGTTGTGGCGCTCCGCACCCAGCCGCCGTTCAACGCCTCCGCCATGGACGGCTATGCCGTGCGGGCGGCCGATATCGCGTCCGTACCGGCAAGGTTTTCGGTGATCGGCATGGCGCCGGCGGGACGCGGCTTTACCGGATCGGTGCAGCAGGGGCAGGCCGTGCGCATCTTCACCGGCGCGCCGCTTCCCGAAGGCGCCGACACCGTTGTCATCCAGGAGAACGTCCGCGATCTCGGCGGCGGCAGCGTCGAAGTGACGGAGCCGACGGTGCAGGGGCGCAACATCCGCCGCCTCGGGCTCGATTTCGCCAAGGGCGATGTCCTGCTGCCCAACGGCCGCCTGCTCGATCCGGCGGCCTTGTCGCTGGCTGCATCGGCCAACCACCCCGAGGTCGGCGTGGTCAAGCGGCCGGTGGTCGCCATTATCGCCACCGGCGACGAATTGCTGCCGCCGGGCAGCGAGCTTGGCCCCGACCAGATCATCTCCTCCAACGCCTATGGTGTCGCCGCTGCCGCACAGTCGGTCGGTGCGCGCGCGCTCGACCTTGGCATCGCGCCGGACCGCAGGGAGGCGATCGCTGCGCTGGTGGAAAAGGCCGTGAAGGTTGGCGCGAATGTCATCGTCACGCTGGGCGGTGCCTCGGTCGGTGACCACGACTTCGTCCATGACGTGCTGACCGGGCAAGGCATGACGCTCGATTTCTGGAAGATCGCCATGCGGCCGGGCAAGCCGCTGATGTTCGGGCGGCTAGGCGACATTCGCTGCATCGGCCTGCCCGGCAATCCGGTGGCGAGTCTGGTCTGCACTCAGCTCTTCCTGAAGCCGCTGCTGGCGCGGCTCGGCGGCCGCGCCTTTCAGCAGGATATACGTCAGGCACGGCTCGGTGCTGCCATGCCGGCCAATGATCTCAGGCAGGATTATGTGCGGGCTATTGTCAGCGATGACGCCGGTACGCTCGTGGCGACGCCGTTCGGCATCCAGGACTCCTCGATGCTGAAAATGCTGGCCGACGCCAACGGGCTGATCGTTCGCGCGCCGTTCGCGCCTGCCGCGGCGGCGGGCTCTCCCTGCGACGTGCTGATGCTACGCTGAACCTGCCTTACTCCGAGATCAAGGTCCGGGTCAGCGGATGGTCCGGATCGGCCAAACCGTCGATGATGTTGAAATGATGCCGGTCAGGCTCGACCACCGAGCTGGTCGCGGCACCCAGGCCGATCCAGATGTTGGCCAGCAACGCGCTCTGGCGCAGGAATTCGGCGCGCTCGCCGCCGCCGGCCCAGCAGGTCAGGCGGGTCTTGTCCGTAGGGCGCAGCAGCACCGGGCTTTCGGCCTGCGCCTCGGCCTCATCGATTGCCAGCGTCTCGTTCATGCCGGTGCGCATGATCGGGCGCAAATCGTGCACCCCTGAGATCGACACCACATGACGAACGCGCCGGACCACTTCGGGCGCCAGCGGCGTCGTCGCCGTAACCATCCTGCTAACAAGATGGCCGCCGGCCGAGTGTCCGGTCAGCATCAGCGGCCCTGCGACCATCGCCGCCGCCTTGCCGATCGCCGCGCCGACTTCCTTGACGATGCCGCCAATGCGTATCTGCGGACAGAGCGTGTAGGACGGCATAGCAACCGCATAGCCACGATCAACAGCGCCAGCGGCAAGATGCGACCAGAAACTCTTGTCGAAAGCCATCCAGTAGCCGCCATGGACGAACACCACGAGTCCCTTGGGCTTGATGGCCGGCAGGAAAAGATCGAGCCGGTTGCGTGGGTTATCGCCATAGGCCATGTCGAGCTGCGCCCTGCCTTGCGTCGAAAGCACGTTGCGGAAAACCCGCGCGGGCTCGATCCAGGCCGCCGGCCAGCGATCGCTCCCGGCTATGTTGGCGCCGTTGGCATAGGCGTTGTCCCAATCGGCAATGTGACGTTCGAACACCCTGCGCCCTCCCCTGGCAATATGGCCTTGCAACGTAGCCGTAAGCATCGCGCGGCACGTCGTCGCCAGCCTCACGATTCCAGCTCTCGCATCAATCTCAAGTGACAGCCGCCTTGATGGCGAAGCGCGCATCCTTCCACGCCCCGGTGCGCAGGATGTCCTCAAGCACTTCGACGGCCTGCCAGACATCGGCATAGCCGACATAGAGCGGGGTGAAGCCGAAGCGCATGGTCGATGGCGCGCGAAAATCGCCGATCACGCCACGTTCGATCAGCGCGCGCATGATCTGGTAGCCATGCTCGTGCATGAATGAAATCTGGCTGCCGCGTTTTTCCCCATCGCGCGTGCTTTCGAGCGTGAGCCCGTAAGTGCCGCACCTTGTCTCGACAAGCTCGATGAACAGATCGGCCAGCGCGATGCTCTTCTTGCGCACCGCCGTCATGTCGACATCGTTCCAGATGTCGAGCGCGCCCTTCAGCGTCCGCATCGACAGGACCGGCTGGGTGCCGCACAGAAACCGGCGGATGCCGGTGCCGGCCGCATAGCCTGGCTCGAAGGCGAAGGGCCGTGCATGGCCCCACCAGCCGGTGAGCGGCTGCTGGATGTCGGCAAGATGCCGCTCAGCCGCATAGATGAAGGCAGGTGCGCCCGGTCCGCCATTCAGATATTTGTAGGTGCAGCCAACGGCAAAATCGGCGTTTGCCTTGTCGAGCTCGACTGGCATCGCACCGGCGGTGTGGCAGAGATCCCAGACGATCATCGCCCCGGCCTCCTGGGCCCTGCGCGTCAGCCCCGGCATGTCGCGCAGTTCGCCCGACTTGTAGTTGACGTGGTTGACCAGCACCACGGCAGTGCGTTCGTCGATCAGCTCTTCGATGGTCGGCGCGTCGACCCCCGAGAGGCGCAGCAGCGTATCTTTTCGCGTCGAAACCACACCTTCAGCCATGTAAAGGTCTGTCGGAAAACTATCGCCCTCGGCGACGATGACCCGCCGCTGCGGCCGCATGGCCATGGCGGCGTGCAGCAGCTTGTAGATGTTGACCGACGTCGTGTCGCAGACCACCGTCTGGCCGGTCGCGGCACCGATCAGGCGCCCGAGCTGGTCGCCAAGTTCAAGCGGCATGTTGAACCAGCCGGCCGTGTTCCATGCGCGGATGAGATCATGCGACCATTCTTCGGTCGCGGCCTTGCGCAATTCATCGAAAGCGGCACGCGAAGCAGCCCCTAGCGAATTGCCGTCGAGATAGATCACTCCTTGCGGCAACACAAAGCGGTCACGCATCGCGCGCAGCGGATCTGCGGCATCCATCGCCTTTATGGCCGCGAGATCGGGAATTCCTGTCATGATTTGCCTGCTCCCCCAAAGATTCGACGCAACGCCGGACACGCATCGACTGTTCTTCCATTACCGGGTAGCGCGCAGCAAGGCTCCACCAGCGAGAAGCAGCCTGACCAGGCGGTGGAAACCAGGAGTTAACCCGAGGTTGGCGTTTTGAGTTCGTTTCGTTCACGGTGCATTGACCGAACCACACAGTCGATACGGATTCACTTCCGTGCCCTTTGCCGACCGACGGCGGATGCCAGTGGCGCATTCTAGGAAGCCAGAAGGGCGCAAACGACAGCAGAATCAAGGCGATGAGGCTCGCGGCGGGTGAAAATGCGGCATTCCGGTAAGGGCGTGGTTTGTTTCCCGAGCCTTAACGCATTCATTAAACTTTAAACAGTTGCGGAACACAACTGGAACAGATAGTGTTTGTTCTGGGTTTGTTTTTCTGATTCTGTTGGGGGTCGCTATGCTGACACGCAAACAACACGAACTGCTTATGTTCATCCACGAAAGGTTGAAGGAAAGCGGTATCCCGCCTTCCTTCGACGAGATGAAGGAAGCGCTCGACCTGGCTTCCAAATCCGGAATCCACCGGCTGATTACAGCGCTGGAGGAGCGCGGCTTCATTCGCCGTTTGCCCAACCGGGCCCGTGCGCTGGAGGTGCTGCGCCTGCCTGACTCGATCGCCCCCGGCCTCAATGCGGCACGCAAGTTCTCGCCGAGTGTCATCCAGGGCAGTCTTGGGCAAGGCGCCCCTCGGCAGGGCAAGCCGACATCATCGCGCGTCCCTGCAGCCGGCAATGACGACGATGTCGTCGCCGCCGTTTCGATTCCGGTGATGGGCCGCATCGCCGCTGGTGTGCCGATCGACGCCATCCAGCACCAGACGCATTCGATTTCGGTGCCGCCGGATATGATCATGGGCGGCGAGCATTATGCGCTCGAGGTCAAAGGCGATTCGATGATCGAGGCTGGCATTTTCGACGGCGACACGGTGATCATCCGCAATGCCGATACGGCGAGCCCCGGTGAGATCGTGGTGGCACTGGTCGACGAGGAAGAAGCGACGCTGAAGCGGTTCCGCCGCAAGGGCGCTTCGATCGCCCTGGAAGCCGCCAATCCGGCCTACGAGACGCGCATCTTCGGACCAGACAGGGTCAAGGTGCAAGGCAAGCTCGTCGGACTGATCCGCCGCTACTGAGCTCCGCCCTTGGCGCCGGCTTTGGGTTTGTCGGCCCTGCGGTATGGCGGCAGGCCCCGCGCCGCGCGTGAAAATTTCCGCTGCACGTGCCAGGGCCGGTATGATTTTTCGACGGCGAAACGGATTTCGGCGCGTGTTGCCGCTTGTGGATCGAAATAGACGGCCGCACTTCCCGCGCGCGCCAGTTGCCGTTTGGTGACGACGAGGACCAGCCGGTCGTAGTAGCAGGGATTATGGGCGGTGGCGTCGTCGATGACGATCAAGCTGGCAAAGGCGCAGGCTGGCCGTGCAGTATCGCGGTCCTTGGCTTGCGCGATGATCGCGCCGGATGGATGCCTGGCAAGGCAGAGGCCGTCCGTGCAAATGAACGGCATGCCCGGCGGTAGGTCGGCCGGATCGGCAATGTCGAATTGCGGATCGTTCTTTCCAGGTGTTTCCGGCGCGACATAGCCTCTGATGTGAGCGCGCGTTTCCAGTTGTCGATGGTGAACTCATTCGGGCGTGCCCGGTTGACCGCGAGTTCACCGCTGCCGATCGGCAGCGCGACCAGCCGTGCGTCCTCCGAGATCAATACATCGGGTACGCGCGTCTGCGTTGTCGTCAGCAAGCCGGCGAGCGCAAAAGGAAGTGCCGCCAGCCGCAACCAGGTCGTCGCCATGCTGGCAATGACGAGGGCGATCGTCACCAAAAGGACAGATCTCAGCGAAATCAGCCCGACCGCATCGATCGGCGAGCGCTCGGAGATCCACCCGGACAGGGCGATCATCGCCGTCAGCCCCTTGCCCATCACGTAGAGGAAAGGCCCATCCGCGCCGAACGGCATCGCCAGCGCACTGAGGACGGCGAAGGGCATGACGACCAGTGAGACGATAGGCATGATGGCCAGATTGGCGAATAGGCTGAGCGGCGCCACGCGCTGGAAATGCCACATGGCGAAAAGCGCCGTGGCGCTCCCTGCAATGATCGAGGTCATCGCCAGGCCGCCCATGCCCAGCAGGACCTTTCGAGTGGCGAAGCGTAGCGGCGACCGCCGCGGCGGCGGCGTGGTGGCCCTGCCGGCGCGGTAGTCGGACCAGCCGGCATAGGCGCCGACAAGGGCCGCCGTCGCGGCGAAGGACATCTGGAAGCTCGGACCGACCACCTCGTGCGGCGACACCAGAATGACCGCGATGGCCGAGATCGCCAGGTTGCGCATGGTGAGCGCGGCCCGGTCGAACAGCACGGCGATAAGCATCACCGCCAGCATGATGAAGCTGCGTTCGGCCGCTACCACAATGCCGGAAAAGACGAGGTAGGCCGCAATCGAAAAAAGCGCGGCGGTCGCGGCATATTTCTTGACCGGCCGTCGCGATGAGAAATCGGGAAACAGCGCAAAGGCGCCGCGTAACAGCGCCATGATGGTGCCGGCGACCAACGCCATATGCAGCCCCGAGATGGAGATGATGTGGTAGATGCCTGTACGCCGCATCGCTTCGTTGATCTCCTCGGGAATGCCGGCGCGCACGCCGACGATCAGCGCAGCGGCAATCTCGCCCTCGGCGCCGCCGATGCGGCTGCGGATATGGTCGGCGATGGATTCGCGCGCGTCTTCGATCGCGGAAGAAAGCCGCGCGGCAAGCGGCATGCTGCCCGACGACACGAGTTTCGGATTGCCGAGAAAAAAGCCGCTGCCGCCGATACCGGCGAAATAGCTGTCGAAGGAGAAATCATAGCTGTCGGGCCGCACCGGCCCGGTCGGCGGCAGCAGCCGCACATAGCCGGCGATCTCGGAACCGGCGGTCAGCTCAGCCGGTATTTTCATCGCCGAAACGCGGACCCGTTCCGGCATGTAGCGCAGTGTCGGCCTGGCGGTTGAGATCACATCGATTGTCAGCCTGATGCGGCCGCTCGCCATGGGCTCGTACGATACGACGCGACCCGTCAGCCGCGTCGAGATTTCGGAACCGAGCATATGCGTCCCGACACGCCAGGTCTCGAACTTGGCGGCAAGCACGCCAAGCGCGCAGAGCAACGCCACCATGAAGCACAGGCGCGTCCTGGGCCATGACCGCGAGACGACGGCACAAAGGGCTGCCAAGGCGACGATAGCTATCGACTGTGGGAAGGCCGGCTCAGCCGCCATCGCGAAATACACGACCACCCCGCATGCGAGGAACACCGGCACCAGCAGGAAGGCGACGCCGCGGTCGAGTTCCAGGCCGGCCGCCGAGGTTACGCTGTTGCGGATACGGGACGGTGACGGAAGGCGGAAACGACGGCGTAGGCGCACGATGGGCTCGCCCGCGGGCACGGAAAACGTTGCTGGGTCGCTGGCCGGCAGCGACGGAGCATCGAAGCGCGGAGCGGGCAGCAATGCCGGTGTCGGCAGGACAGGCAGGGGAGCGGCAAACAGCAAGCGTTCGCTGACGCCGCTACCAGCGTCCTCGCCCTCGCCCGCACCACGGCCTCGCACAGCCATCGGGTCTGCCCCTTGCGCCCTCGACCTCCTATGCTACATGAACGCGCAACGCGCGAAAGTCCTCAAACCCACTTCCTTCGCCCGCCTGAGAGTTCCATGCCCGATAAGGTCGTCACCCGTTTTGCCCCCTCGCCCACCGGCTATCTGCACATTGGCGGCGCGCGCACGGCGCTGTTCAACTGGCTGTATGCCAAGCACACAGGCGGCACGATGCTGCTGCGCATCGAGGACACCGACCGCGAGCGCTCCACCGATGCGGCAACCGCGGCCATTCTCGACGGGCTTTCCTGGCTTGGCCTGGCATGGGACGGCGAGCCGGTGTCGCAGTTCGAGCGTGCGCCGCGCCATCGCGAGGTGGCCGAGGAGCTCGTTCGCATGGGCAAGGCCTATTATTGTTATGCGACGCCTGCCGAGCTGGAAGCAATGCGCGAGAGCGCACGGGCCAAGGGGCTGCCTCCTCGCTATGACGGACGATGGCGCGACCGCGACCCCTCGGAGGCGCCGGCCGGCGCCAAGGGGGCGATCCGCATCAAGGCGCCGACA
This sequence comes from Mesorhizobium sp., assembly GCF_005063415.1. Lineage (GTDB taxonomy): Bacteria > Pseudomonadota > Alphaproteobacteria > Rhizobiales > Rhizobiaceae > Mesorhizobium. Next base: position 99,003 of record NZ_SUEG01000001.1, on the reverse strand, counting down.
GACGGCGAGACGGTGGTGCATGACCGCGTCCAGGGCGACGTGCGCTTTCCCAACAAGGATCTCGACGATTTCATTATTCTGCGCTCGGACGGCAATCCAACCTACATGCATGCCGTCGTCGTCGACGATCACGACATGGGCGTCACCCACATCATCCGCGGCGACGATCATTTGACCAACGCCGCACGCCAGACCGTAATCTACCGTGCCATGGGCTGGGAGGTGCCATCGATGTCGCATATCCCGCTGATCCACGGTGCCGATGGAGCCAAGCTATCGAAGCGGCACGGTGCGCTTGGCGTCGAGGCCTATCGCGCCATGGGTTACCTGCCGGAGGCGCTGCTCAACTATCTGGCGAGGCTTGGCTGGAGCCACGGCGACGATGAGATCATGTCGATCGCCGACATGATCGCATGGTTCGACATTGGCGACGTCAACAAGGGCGCCGCCCGTTTCGACCTCGCCAAGCTCGAAGCGCTCAACGGCGTGCACATGCGCCGCATGAACGAGGCGGCGCTGCTCGACATCTTCATCGCCACTCTGCCCTATCTAGAAGGCGGCCCGGCAATCGCCGCGCGCCTCGACGACAGACGCAAGGCGCAACTGCTTGCCGCTTTGCCGGGCCTGAAGGAGCGAGCTAAGACGCTGGTCGAACTTGTTGAAGGGGCTGCATTCCTGTTCGTGGAGCGGCCGCTGCCGGTCGACGAGAAGGCGGCGGCGCTGCTCAGCGGTGAGGCGCGCGCGATCCTGCGGGGCGCTCATGCGGCACTAGCCACGGCTTCGGACTGGTCTGCCGCCTCAGCGGAAGCCGCGATCCGCGACTATGCGCAGGCCGGCGACCATAAACTCGGCGCCGTGGCCCAACCTTTGCGCGCCGCGCTCACCGGCAAAAGTACCTCGCCAGGTGTCTTTGATGTGCTTGCCGTGCTGGGCCGCGAGGAAAGCCTGGCGCGGATCGCTGATCAAATTGATTAGCAAACTGGCCCAAGAAGATTGGCATTGAAAGGTGTGTTTCGCAGTGCAACATTGGGTCTTGGCCTAATCTGGCGCGCAGATTCAATTGCGGGCGCAAATGTGCGTATTCCGATGCTTTTGACGTGTTGGGTTCAGATATTTTGCCTTTGCCGGCCTGAGGAAACAAAAAGGAGTTTGCTATGACCGAACCTGCGACAAAAATGGAATTTGGCGGCAAAACCCAGGCATCGACGGCAAAGCTGGAACTCGGCGGCAAAACCCATGAATTCAAGATACGAAGTGGCTCGGTAGGACCTGACGTCATCGACATCGGTTCGCTCTACAACACCACCGGCGTCTTTACCTACGATCCCGGCTTTACGTCGACGGCGAGCTGCGAGTCGGAAATCACCTTCATCGATGGCGATGCCGGCATTCTCTTGCACCGCGGCTACCCGATCGACCAATTGGCCGAGCACGGCGACTTCCTCGAAGTCTGCTATCTCTTGCTCTATGGTGAACTACCGACCAAGGCGCAGAAGGACGATTTCGACTACCGGGTGACGCGCCACACCATGGTGCATGAGCAGATGTCGCGCTTTTTCACCGGCTTCCGGCGCGATGCGCATCCGATGGCGGTGATGTGCGGCGTGGTCGGCGCGCTGTCGGCCTTCTATCACGATTCCACCGACATCTCGGACCCTTATCAGCGCATGGTCGCCTCGATGCGGCTGATCGCCAAGATGCCGACGATCGCGGCGATGGCGTACAAATACCACATCGGCCAGCCGTTCATTTATCCGAAGAATGAGCTGAATTTCGCAGCCAACTTCCTTCATATGTGCTTCGCCGTGCCTTGCGAGGAATACAAGATCAATCCGGTGCTGGCGCGCGCGATGGAGCGGATCTTCATCTTGCACGCCGATCACGAACAGAACGCCTCGACTTCGACCGTCCGCCTGGCCGGCTCGTCGGGCGCCAATCCCTTTGCCTGTATCGCTGCCGGTATCGCCTGCCTATGGGGTCCCGCACATGGCGGCGCCAATGAGGCAGCCCTGAACATGCTGGGCGAGATCGGCCATGTCGATCACATCCCGGAATTCATTGCGCGCGCCAAGGATAAGAACGATCCGTTCCGATTGATGGGCTTTGGCCACCGCGTTTACAAGAACTACGATCCGCGCGCCAAGATCATGCAGAAGACCGCGCACGAGGTCCTGGGCGAGCTCGGCATCAAGGACGATCCGCTGCTCGACATCGCCATGGAGCTGGAAAAGATCGCGCTGACCGATTCCTATTTCATTGAGAAGAAGCTCTATCCGAACGTCGATTTCTATTCCGGAATCACGCTAAAGGCGCTGGGCTTCCCCACCACCATGTTCACCGTGCTGTTCGCGGTCGCCCGCACCGTCGGCTGGATCGCGCAGTGGAAGGAGATGATCGAGGACCCGCACCAGAAGATCGGTCGCCCGCGCCAGCTTTATACCGGCGCGCCGGAACGGGATTATGTGCCGATCGCGAAGCGGTGAAGATCGTGAATGGTGAATAGTGAATGGTGAATGGTGAATGGTGAATGGTGAATGGTGAATGGTGAATGGTGAATGGGAGTAGCAAAGCGTCGCTCCCTGTCTATAGAAACTACTATTCACTATTCACTCACTTCCTCACCATCCCCATCACCACCCCCGCGGCAATCTCGCCTGACGGCTTGGCGGTTGCCATATGCCCGGCAATGTCGGCAAAACCGTCCTTCTGCCAAGCGCGGTAGGCGGTGTCGAAGAACAGCGCCTCCAGTTGCCGCGCTAGATAATGCGGCCGCACATATTGATTGTAGTGTTCCGGCACAACCGGCCGGTCGGCGATGAGATTGGGCAAGGCTGCGCTCCATACTTTGATCAGCGGCTGCGCCATGCGCATGACCGGATCGAGCCGGTAGCAGGAGATCATCGGCACACCTGCCAATGCAAGTTCCAGCGATACAGTCCCCGACGCGATCAGCGCCGCATCGGCCTTGCCGAAGGCCTGCCATTTGCGTTCGGCATCGAGGATGATCTCCGGCTTCTCGTCCCAGCTCGCGACCGAGGACCTGACCAGGTCGGCGACGTGCGGCACCGTCGGCAACAGCAGGCGCAAGCGGTGCCCGCGCGCCCGCAGGATCGACACCGTTTCGCCGAACGGTCCAACCAGGCGCCGCACCTCACCACGACGCGAACCGGGCAATACAAGCAACGTTTTAACGTGATCTGCAGACAGGTCACGCGGCTGCGCCTGCGCCCCGGCGGCACTGATTATGCCCGGATCATGTGCAAGGCGATGCCCGACATAGGTGCCGGGCGGCCCGCCCAGGCGAGCGAGTTCCTTCACCTCGAACGGCAGGATGCAAAGGATGTGATCGACATATGGCATCATCGCCGGCGCCCTGCCCGGCCGCCAAGCCCAAACGCTCGGGCAGACATAATGGACGATCGGGATCGTCGGGTCGGCAGCACGCACCTTCTTGGCGACGCGCAGCGAGAAATCCGGACTGTCGATGGTAATAAGGCAATCGGGCTTTTCACCGGCAATCGCGTTTGCCGTCTGGCCGATCCGCCGCATCAGGCGCGGCAAGTCGCGCAGGATGGCGCTAAGCCCCATTAGTGCGATCTCGCTGCCGTCGAACAATGGCGCCAGGCCGAGCGCCTGCAAATGGCGGCCGCCGATGCCGACAAGCCGGACTTCGCGCCCGGTCATGCGCTTGAGCGCCTGCACAAGGTCGGCGCCAAGCAGGTCGCCGGACTCCTCGCCGGCGACGACGGCTATCTTCAACGACCGCTCATTCGCCATGCGCCGGCTCCGCAGCAGGCAGCCCGATCACGAACAGGCCGAGCGCATTGGCACGCCCGATGGTGGCGGGACCTTCGAGCACCAGCGAGCGGCCGGCTTCGACCGCAATGCCGGCCAGTCCGGCGGCATGCGCCGCCTCGACCGTCAGAGGACCTATGGAGGGCAGATCGGCACGCAGTTCCTGACCGGGCTTGGCACATTTGACCAAAACACCACGGCTCCTGCCAGCCAGCCTGCCGTGCCCTCGTAATTGTTTTGTCCGCTCGAGCAGCCCGTCGGTGCCTTCGACGCCTTCCAACGCAATAGCGCGGCCGCCGACCGCAACAGCCGCTTGGCCGATATCCAGCGCGCCGATTGCCTTTGCTGCAGCGTGCGCCGCCTCGATGTCGCGCCAGTCGGATTTGCGTGGCGCCGCCTTGGTCAGCAGGCCTTCAGCGGCGACCAGCTCCGGCACGATCTCGTGAGCGCCGACGACCTTGATGCCGCTGCGCTCGATCCTGCGCACGAACAGTTTCAGCACCGTATCGTCCCCCCGGGTTACACCGACGAAGAGGCTGGGTAGCCAGGCGAGTAGGCCGAGATTGAGGCGCATGGCGCTCAGCCTGGGGCGGCGCGTGATATGACCCGCGGTCACCAGATGCGTAACGTGATGCCGCTTGAGCATCGGCAGCAGCGAGCCGACGTCTTCCAGCCTCAAGGTTGCCTGCTCATAGGGCTCGAAATCGGCTATGCGATCGACCTCGCCGGCCGCCATCACGACGAAGGGCGATTTGCCTTGCCGGGCGAGCGCTCGGGCAATTTCGACCGGGAGACTGCCGCCGCCGGCGATGATGCCGACCTTGGCATCTGGCGCGAGATCAAGGCCCTTTCCGGCAGCCTCAATCTTCGTCATCTGCCCTCAGTCTTCATCATCGGTATCGTCGCCGTCGCCACCCTTGAGCGACGGCACGGCATAGTGCCGCTTGCCGCGACCGGCGATGAAATCGACGATCTTCATGGCAGTCCGCGACGAGGCGAACTCCGCCTTGGCGAATTCGATGTTTTCGCCGACGGTCCGGGAGCGATCGAAGATCGTCTTATAGGCTTTGCGCAGCAAGTGGATCTCCGAACGCGGCAAGCCGGCGCGCTTCAGGCCAATGATGTTGAGGCCGCGAAGGCTGGCACGGTTGCCAACGGCGATGGCGTAGGGAATGACGTCGCCGACGATCGCCGAGCAGCCGCCGAGAAAGGCGTTATCGCCGATGCGTACAAACTGATGAACCGCGGTAAGGCCGCCGATGTAGACATTGTCACCGACTTCGCAATGCCCGCCTAACGTCGCTTGATTGGCGAAGGTGGCGTTCTTGCCGACCACGCAGTCATGGGCAATGTGGGCATAGGCAAGAAAATTCCCGTTGTCGCCGATCGTCGTCTCGCCGCGGCTGGAATCGGTGCCGACATGCATGGTGACGCCTTCGCGGATCGTGCAGTTCTCGCCGATCACCAGCGTGGTACGGCCGCCCTTGTGCTTGGTGTTCTGCGGCGGCGCGCCCAGTATCGCCATCGGATAGACCTTGGTCGATGCCCCGATGGTGGTCGCGCCAATCACCGAGACATGGCTGACCAGTTCGACACGGTCGCCGATCACGGCGTCGGAACCGACGTTACAGAAGGGCCCGATGCGGGCGCCTTCGCCGATTTGGGCGCCTGCCTCGATGACCGACGATGGATGGATGACTGTCTGGATTTTCATTAGCATTCGTTTGTCAGCCGCTTGCGACCATCATCGCCGAGATCTCGGCTTCCGCCGCCTTGGCGCCATCGACGAGGGCCTCGCAAGCGAATTTGAGAAGATTGCCGCGTTTCTTGATTTTCTTCACATGAATTTTCAACTGGTCGCCTGGAACGACCGGCTTGCGGAACTTGGCATTGTCGATGGTCAGGAAATAAACCAGCGACGGCTTTTCCGTACCGAGGCTGCGGATGCAGATGGCGCCGGCCGTCTGCGCCATCGCCTCGATGATCAGCACGCCGGGCATGACCGGCTGGTCGGGGAAATGACCCTGGAAATGCGGCTCGTTTATGGTGACGTTCTTGATGCCGATGGCGGATTCGTCGCCATCTATGTCGACGATACGGTCGATCATCAGGAACGGATAGCGGTGCGGCAGGAGCTTCATCAGCCGCATTATGTCAACCGCTTCGAGCGTCGCCGCTGCGATGTCAGCCATTTCCCCCCTCACCCTGTTTGCGCGTCCGTGCAAGTCTGCGCAAGGCCGCTATCTCGCGCATGGCTTCCGCCATCGGCTGCGCCGGATATCCTCCCCAAATCTCACCGGCAGGCACATTGCTCATAAACCCGCTTCTTGCCGCAAGCTTGGCCCCGGACCCGATGGTCAAATGATCCGCAAGGCCGACGCCGCCACCCATGGTGACGTTGTCGCCTACCGTCACGGAACCGGAAATACCCGAAAGCCCGGCTATTATGCAATTGCGGCCGATGCGAACATTGTGGGCGATCTGTACCAGATTGTCGATCTTGGTACCCTGGCCGATGATTGTGTCGGACATGGCGCCGCGATCGACGGTCGTATTCGACCCGATCTCGACGTCGTCCTGGATGATGACGCGGCCGATCTGCGGAACCCGCTCCGGACCCTTGGCGCCGGCTACGAAACCGAAGCCATCCTGGCCGATCCTGGCACCGCCATGGATGATGACGCGATTGCCGATCAACGCATATTGCACGCTGGCACCTGGACCGACATAGCCGTCGCGGCCGATCTGAGAGGACGGACCGATGACCGCATGCGGGGCAATGACGGTCCCGCTGCCGATGGCAGCGCGCGGTCCGATGACCGCACCCGCTTCGATGATCGCACCGGCCTCGACATGGGCGGTCGCATCGATATGGGCGTGCGGCGAGATACCGGTTTCGCCGGTCATCGGTCCAGGCGTTGCAGCCGCCGGAAAAAGCAGGCGCCCGACCATTGCGAAAGCCTGCTGCGGGCGCGGATGCACCAGAACCGCGATGCCCGCCGGCGCCTTGCCGGCAAATTCGGCCGGGCAGAGAACCGCTGCCGCCCGCAATGCCTGCATCAGGGCGAAATTGCGCCTGCCATCGACGAAGACAAGCGCGTTCTCGCCGCCTTCGTTGGCGGGCGCCAGAGCCTCGATCGATACATCGGAGAGGCCGGAATCGACAAGTGTCGAGCCGGTCAGATTCGCGACTTCGCCGGCCGTATACCGGCGTGAGGGCGCGAAGAACACCGGATCGGTCATTCCAGAAGCAATATCCAGCTAGCGCATGACCCCGAAATCGGAAATCGATCCTCGGAAAGGATCATGCGCAAATCAAAGTGCTACAACGTCCTTTGCGCGTCCGCTAGGACACGCTGCGCTGTAGTTTCGGATCACTGCCATCCGGATCCAAACGAGCCGGAAGCATCGTTACCCACGCATCAGAAGCGGGTCGATATGCCGAAGTTGAATTCCTGCACGTCGTCGGTCTTTTCCTTCTTGACCGGGATCGCATAGTCGATGCGGATCGGGCCAAAAGGCGATGCCCACATCAAACCGACACCGACGGAAGCGCGCCATTCCATGCCGGTTGTCGAAGAATTGACAAGGCCACTTGCGATTTTGCTGCCGTAGAGCGTTGCCGCATCGGCGAACACAGCGCCACGCAAACCGAAGCTTTCGGGGATGACCGGCAGCGGGAACTGCGCTTCCGCCGAGGCATTGAAGTAGGTGGTGCCGCCGAGATGGTCATTGCTGTTATCCGAAGCAACCGGGCCGATGCCGCCATATTCGAAACCGCGGATCATACGGTCGCTGCTCTGGAAATGGTCGAAGACGCGCAGATCGCCGTTGCCATACCCTTGGACATGACCGGCGCCGCCCGAAATGAGGCCCACCAGATCCAATTGTTCGGACAGGGTCTGATAAATGCTGCCGCGCGCCGTAACCTTGATGAACTTGGCGTCGCCGCCGAGGCCGGCCACTTCCGTGCCGACATTGGCATAAATGCCGTCATGCGGGTTCTTCATGTCGTCGATCGTATTGTAGATCAGGCCGAGACTGACCGAAGACTTGAGCCATGGGCTCTCGTTAACGCCGTTTTGGATCGCCTGGGACACGTCGCAACCGGCCGCTGGGTCGCAGCCCTCGTCGAACTCGTACTTCTCTTGCGCAATATTATAAGCGAGTTGCGTCGAGATATTGTCGGTGATCGGCAGGCCGAAGCGAACGGTCGCGCCTGTCGTGTCGCTGTCGTAATGGTCGTAGTTTCGGCTCTGCTTGTAGATGTCGAAGCCAGCCGCGATGCGGCGTCCGAGGAAATAGGGTTCGGTGAAAGAGAAGCTGTAGTCGCGCGAGTTTTTGCCACCGCCCGCCGCCACCTTGATGAATTGGCCGCGACCGAGGAAGTTGCGCTCACTGATGGAGCCTTCGACGGACGGACCTGACGTTTCACCGCCGCTCGAATAACCGGCGCCGACCGTGAACTCACCGGTCGATTTCTCGACCACCTCGACCACCAGCACAACCTGGTCCGGCTCAGAACCCGGAACGGTAGAGATTTCGACTTTCTCAAAATAATCGAGCGCTTCCAGCCGCCTCTTCGCGCGCTGGATGAGGACCTGATTGAAAGCGTCGCCTTCGCTGACGTCGAACTCGCGGCGAATGACGTAGTCGCGCGTCCGATCGTTGCCGCGAATCTCGATGCGCTCGATATAGGCCTTGGTACCCTGGTCGACCGTATAGACGACCGAGATCGTGTGGTTCTCGAAGTTGCGGTCGCCGCGCGGCGTCACCTGGGCGAAGGCATAGCCGGACCCAGCCACCTTCTCGGTCAGCGCAATGATCGTGTCCTCGACGTTTTTGGCGTTGTAGACATCGCCCTTGTGGGTCTCGACCACCGATTCAAGCGACTTGCTGTCGACCTCGGGGATCGTGCTTTCGACGCTGACATCCCCGAATGTATAACGCTCGCCCTCCTGCACCGTGATGGTGACGGTGTATTTGTTGGTGGTGTCGTCGAGTTCGCCGACGGCCGAGACGACCTGGAAGTCCGCATAGCCATGATTGTAATAGAAGCGGCGCAGCAGCTCCTGGTCGGCGCGCAGCTTGTCTTCGTCATAGACGTCGTCGCGCAGCACGAACGAAAGGAAGGACGAGCGCTTGGTGGAGATAATGTCCGACAGCCGGCGGCTCGAATAGGCGCTGTTGCCGACGAAATTGATCGCTGCGATCTGGGTGCGGCCGCCTTCATTGATGTTGAAGACCACGTTTACGCGGTTGTCGCCGAGATCCATGATCTGGGTGGTCACGGCGGCGTCGTCGCGGCCGATACGCCGGTATGCGGCCTTGACCGCCTCGACATCGGCATCGAGCTGCTGTTGCGAGAAGGTGCCGCGCGGCTTCAATTGCACCGCGGCCTCAAGCGCGTTGTCCTTGAGCTTCTTGTTGCCCTGGAACAGCACCTGGTTGACGACCTGGTATTCGGACACCTTGATGACCAGCGTCGATCCGACCTGGTTGATCTGCACATCCGAAAACAGCCCGGTGCCAAACAGCGCCTTGACCGCATCGTCGATATCCGAACTGGAAAACGCCTTGCCGGGCTTGATCGTCACGTAATTGCGGATGGTGTCCGCGTCGACACGCTGATTGCCGGTGACTTCGACTCTGGAGACGACAGCCGCCTCGGCGGCCGATGTGGCAACGAACTGCACTGCGAGCGCGCCTGGTACAACCAGAGCGGCGGACATAGCCACCGCGGACGCGGCGCTCAGAAACTTGGATGCTGCCTTCATCGGGCTTTTGTACCTTTTCTCGAAGTCCCCACGGCGAGAAAACCGGACGTGCGGTAATTTCCCCTACCGTATTAACCGGATTTTCCCTACACGCAAGGCTTCTGGTTAATTTGTATTTACTTAACCCTGCGGCGTGGCTTTCGCGTCACGCATATCCCCACGCATGGTAAACGGCGTCTCAACATTGCTCGTGCCGAAGCCAAATTCCTTCATGATTTCAGCACCCAAACAGATCGTTCCAGAAAACAAAGCCCATGAACCCGAGCACCAATATGAGGCCGCTTCGGTAAGCCATTTCCATCATGCGTTCGGACACCGGCCGCCGGATGACAGCCTCCACGCCGTAGAACAGAAGATGCCCTCCGTCGAGGGGGGGAATCGGCAAAAGGTTGAGAATCCCTATCCCGACTGACAGGAATGCAACAAGCTGCACGAGCCATTCAAAGCCGAGCCTTGCCGCCTGACCCGACATCTTGGCGATCTTGATGGGGCCGCCCAGCTGGCACTTGTCCTCGCGACCGACAACGAAACGTTGCAGGAACTGGCCGGTACGCTGGATGACGTGTCCGGTTTCCTGGACCGCTGCCCCGACCGCCCCGGCCGGACTATAGGTAATGAGCCGTGGCTGGCCGAGTTCCTTGTTGTTGACGACGCCGATCACGGCCACCTGGACCTTGTTGCCTAGTGCATCTTGTTGTTCCATCAAGCGCGGCGTCGCCGTGACGGTGATTTCCTTGCCGCCGCGTAGCATGACGAAGGTGATGCTGTCGCCGGCGCGGCCAGAGACCAGACGCTGGACGTCGGCAAAGGTCTCGACCTTGCTGCCGTCGACGCTGACGAATCGGTCGCCGGGCATGATGCCGGCCGCGGCGGCCGGACTGCCGACGGTGACCTCAGCCACCATCGGCTCCAGCACGGGCCGGCCATGGACGGAAAACAGCACGGAAAAGACGGCGATCGTCAGCAGGAAGTTGAACAGCGGCCCCGCCACCACTGTCGCCGCGCGCTTCCAGATCGGCTGCGTGTGGAAGGCAACCTTGCGTTCTTCGTCGCTCAGCGCCTCGATCTCCTCCGAACTGGGCTGGCTCGACGTCGCGTTCATGTCGCCGACGAACTTGACGTAGCCGCCGAGCGGTATGGCGCAAAGCTTCCAGCGCGTGCCGCGGCTGTCGTTGAAGCCGATGATTTCAGGGCCAAAACCGATCGAAAAGGCTTTTGCGCCGATACCGCACCAGCGGCCGACGAGGTAGTGGCCCATTTCGTGGACGAAAACGACCACGGTCAGCACGAACAGGAAAGGCACCAGCGTGCCGAGGACAAAGCCCTCTGTGCTGAAAACCGCGTGAAGAATCTCGTTCAACTCATGCCCTCAAATTCATCCACGGCACAGATCACGCCGCGACTGTGACATCAATCCAGGCGAATCCATGGCGCAGCCCCGCGCCGGCCCACCGACGATGCCGCTCAAACCGGAAACAGTCCCTGTGCCGGATGATCGGCGGTCGCGGAAATCCAGCCGATGACGTATAGGGCGAAAGCCGCCGCGACAAGTCCATCGACCCGATCCATGATACCGCCATGGCCGGGTATCAGCGTGCCGGAATCTTTACGGCCGTGGCGTCGCTTGACCCATGATTCGAACAGATCGCCGGCCTGCGCGACGATCGAAAGTACCAGTGCGACCACGCCAAGCACGACGAGGTTGGCCGTTCCGGCTACGGCGGCCAGAAGCAGCCCGGCAACTACGCCGCCGACCACCCCACCGAGCGCCCCGCTCCGCGTCTTGCCCGGCGAGATCGACGGCGCCAGCCTTGGGCCGCCGACGGAGCGGCCGACGAAATAGGCAAAGATATCGGTCGCCCAAACCACGGCGAACAGGAACAGAATGGCCAGCAGCCCTGAATGGTCGCCGTCACGCAAGAAGGCCAGCGACAAGCCGGACACGGCCGCATAGGCAAGGCCGGATGCTTCCCACGGTCCTGCCCTGCGCATGGAAGAAGCGACGGCAGTGATAGCCACCAGAGCCGCGACGAGCGGCAGCAGCAAAAATGCAGGCAGGCCGGCGACGAGGGCACCAATAAAGACCACGATCAGCGCCTCCGGCAGAAAGCCGAGACCTGCCGTAGCACTAGCACCTGCCGGGGCAACGGGGCGGCTCATCCGCGTCCACTCGTAGAAGATCACGGCCGCCATGGCGGCGCAAAGCAACCGGAAGGACAGTCCGCCGAGCCAGGTCAGGGCAAGCGTGACGATGGCAAGCACGACCGCCGAAATGACCCGGAGTTGGAGGTTGCTCATTCCTCAGCCTGAGGCGGCATCTTGGGCGGCAAGTCCGCCGAAGCGGCGCTCGCGGCCGGCGAAATCGCGCAGTGCATCGGACAGGTGCTCGCGACTGAAGTCGGGCCAGTAGCAAGGCAGGAAAACGAGTTCGCTATAGGCGGCCTGCCACAACAGGAAGTTGGACAGCCGAAGCTCGCCGCTGGTGCGGATGACCAGTTCCGGGTCCGGAATGCCCTCTGTATCGAGCGAGCTGGCAAAGGAATCGGCCGTGATCGCCTCGCTCTCCATCTCACCGCGCGCCACCGCCGCTGCAAGCTTGCGCGCGGTGCGCACGATCTCGTCGCGCCCGCCGTAATTGAAGGCAATGACCAGTGTCAGCGCCTCGTTGCTGAGAGTGAGCGTTTCGGCTTCCTCGAGCAGCCCCCTTATGTCGGGCTGCAGCCCTGCCCTGTCACCGATGACCCTGATCCGTACCCCACTCTGGTGCAGCTCGGCGAGGTCACGTCGGATGAAAAGCTTCAGCAGGCCCATGAGGTCGCTGACTTCGGATTTCGGCCGTGACCAGTTTTCCGACGAAAAAGCGTAGACGGTCAGGAAGGAGATGCCGAGGCCGGGGGCGGCCCGCACTGTCTTGCGCAGCGCCTCGACGCCGGCGCGGTGACCGGCCAGCCGCGGCAAGCCGCGCGCCTTGGCCCAGCGTCCGTTTCCGTCCATGATGATCGCGACATGCGCGGGCGTTGCCATATTCTCGCTTCCGGGCCAGGCGTGGCCAGACCCTAGACCTGCATGATTTCCGCTTCCTTGTCGGAAAGCAGGTGGTCGATGGTGCTGATTGTCTCGTCGGTCAGTTTCTGAACCTGGTCGGCCCGTTTGCGATGGTCGTCCTCACTGATGTCGCCGTCCTTTTCCGCCTTTTTCAGGAAGTCCATGCCGTCCCGACGAACGTGGCGTGCGGCGACGCGGGCATTCTCGGCATAACCGTGCGAGATCTTGACCAGCTCCTTGCGGCGCTGTTCGTTGAGCTCGGGCAGCGGAATCCTGAGATTGGTACCGTCGACGATAGGATTGAAGCCGAGATTGGCTTCACGGATGGCACGGTCGACGGCGCTCACCATCGACTTGTCCCAGACCGAAACCGAAATCATGCGCGGTTCCGGAACCGACACTGTTGCCACCTGGTTGATCGGCATGGCGGTGCCATAGGCCTGCACCTGGACGGCATCGAGCAGGTTGCTCGACGCGCGGCCGGTGCGCAGCGAAGCCAGATCATGCTTGAACGCGGCGATCGCCCCGTCCATGCGCCGTTTGAGATCGTCGTATTCGCCACTCATCATCGTCTCCTCGACCCGTTAACCCGGGTTCACTGCTTAGGATAAGGCCTGTTCGAGCCTCATCCGCAACCGGTCCCTTTCGGGTTCATGGGTCCGGTCAATCGTCTGCGACAACCGTGCAACGGCCGCCGCCCCTCAGGATATCGCCGAAACCACCCTTCTCGTGGATCGAATAAACGATTATCGGAATGTTGTTTTCGCGCGCAAGTGCAATCGCCGCCGTATCCATGATCGAAAGTCCGCGTTTGATGACTTCGTCATGGCTGATCCGCTCGAAACGTGTCGCGTGCGGGTCCTTCTTGGGATCAGCCGAATAGACACCATCGACCTGGGTGCCCTTGAACAGAGCATCGGCGCCGATCTCGGCGGCGCGAAGGGCTGCAGCCGAATCGGTGGTGAAGAACGGATTGCCGGTGCCGCCGGCGAAGATGACGACCTTGCCCTGGTTCATGTAGGCGGTCGCCTGACGCTGCGAAAAACTTTCGCAAAGCTCGGGCATGGCGATCGCCGACAGCACCACGGCGTCGACGCCGATCTTGTTGAGCGAGGTGCGCAGCGCCAGCGAGTTGATGACAGTGGCTAGCATGCCCATATGGTCGCCGGTAACGCGGTCGCCGCCCTTCGAGGCAACCGCGACGCCACGGAAGATGTTGCCGCCGCCGATGACGACACCGACTTCGATGCCCAGTGCGCGGGCCTCGGCGATGTCGGCGGCGATGCGGTCGACCACCGATACGTCGATGCCGAAATGCTGCTCGCCCATCAACGCTTCGCCCGATGCTTTCAGCAAGACACGTCGGTAGAGGGGCTTCACCGTCATCTGGTCCTCGTCATCGTGCGTGTGACGCGTTTCGGTGCGCCCCGAAACACTGGGCGTTCCGATACACGAAGGGCGCCGCGATGTCACGCGGCGCCCGAGCCGGAAAGTTGAGATCGTCGACCGGGATAACCGTCAGCTCACGCCGGCAAAAGTGCCTTGCATGAGCAGGTCCGGCAGATAACTTGCCGGCTTACCGCCCACCGCCTGCCCACCGGTCAGGCCGCCTTGTATTTCAGGGCCGAAGAACGAATACGGAAAGGGCGTGACCGGCCGGCTCACCTCATCGAGCCGTGCCCGAAGATCTTCGGGAATGTCGAAATCAAGCGCGCCGAGATTGTCCTTGAGCTGGTTAAGCCTGGTGGCGCCGACGATGACGGACGCAATGCCTGGCCTGTTTGCCGTCCAGTTCAGGGCGACCTGGGCCATGCTGCGGCCGAGCTGGCCGGCAACCGTCTCCAGTTCGGCCACGATTTGCCAGTTGCGATCGGTGAATTTCTGGAAACCGGGATTGGTCGAACCACGCATTGTCTCCAGCCGGCCACCATTCTTGACGATTGTATCGAAACGGTATTTTCCGCTGAGCAGGCCGCTGGCCAATGGACTCCAGACCATGATTCCGGCGCCATAGCGCGTGCCGAACGTCACGAATTCGTGCTCGATGTTGCGCTCGGCCAGCGAATATTCGAGCTGAAGCGCCGAAACCGGTTCATAGCCGCGATGCTCGGCGACCGCCTGCGCCCGGCTTGCGTACCAGGCCGGCACGTCGGACAGACCGACATGCCGGATCTTTCCGGCGCGCACCAGATCGTCCAGCGTCCGCATCACCTCCTCCGGTGGTGTCAGCCTGTCCCAGGTATGGAGGATGTAGAGGTCGATGTAGTCGGTGCCGAGCCGCTTCAGCGAACCGTCTACCGCCCGCAGGATGTTCTTGCGGCCGTTGCCGCCGGCATTCGGGTTGCCCGGTTCGGCGTTGTAGGTGAATTTGGTACTGATCACCGCCTTGTCGCGCAACCCACGCTCGGCGATGAATTCGCCGAGCCAGGTTTCGGCCGTGCCACCGGTATAGAGATCGGCGGTATCGAAGAAATTGCCACCGGCTTCGACATAGGCATCAACCAAGGCGCGCGCGGTTTCCTTCTCCGCGCCCCAGCCCCATTCCGTGCCGAATGTCATGGTGCCGAGCGCCAGGCGAGTGACACGGAGCCCGCTGTTGCCGAGCGTGTAGTAGGACATGGTCATGGATTTTCTCCTGAAGTTTGAAAAGCGGGATTGAGGTCTTGCCTGGGATACGCAGTCAGGCTTTGGCCAGCGCATCGACCACCACCTGGAACCGGCGCGGATCGAAATAATCGTGGTAGGCGCTGATCAGACCGCTCTCGAAACGGAAGATCGTGATATTGCTGTTGGTGTATTCAGTGCCGCCGATCAGCACCGCGCGGTTCTTGTACTCAACGACGATCGAGTCCGAATCCGCTGCCGGATAGATGGCTGTCAACTGCGAATCGAAGGATTCGAAACTGCCGAAGAGGCCTCTGAAGGCCGCCAGGATCGCGGCCTTGCCCTCGATGCTGTTTCCAAATCCTGCCGGCGGGTAGAAGACAAGGATACGGCCATCTTCAGCCCAAAGGTCGTCCCATGCCTCAATGTCCTTGCGGTGCATCAGATCAAAGAATTTACGCACGGTCTCGAGATTACGGGTTCGTTCGGAATCGAGGTCGGTCATTGGACGTCTCCTTGGCTGCTCGGCGCTTGCCGTGTGATGCAGCCAAAGATGCGCCCTCCTTTTCCCACCGATAAGATTGCATTATCCGAATGAACTATGCGATATCATGCATGAATGGACCGCGATCTGCTTAGCCACCTACCTATAATCGTTGCCGTCGCGCGGCGTGGCGGCTTCGCGTCGGCGGCCGCCGAGCTCGGCATGAGCCCGTCAGCGGTCAGCCATGCGGTGCGGCTGGTAGAGGAGCGAATCGGCCAGCCGTTGTTTGCCCGCACCACGCGCAGCGTCTCGCTGACCGAGACTGGCACCGCGCTTGTCGCTGCGGCGGAGCCGGCGCTGGAAGACATTGCCGACCGGATCGAACGCATCCGCTCGGTCAAAGGCCGGGCAAGCGGACTGCTCAGGATCAACGCGCCGCGTTTGGCGCTGCCTTTGGCGCTGATGCCCATCCTGACGGCGATGGCGGAACGTTACCCTGACGTGACGCTGGAGATCGTCACCGACGAACGTCTGAGCGATATCGTCGGCGAGGGTTTCGACGCCGGCATCCGGCTGGGCGAGATGATCGCCGAGGATATGGTGACGGTGCGACTGACTCAGCCATTCCGGACGACGATTGTCGCCTCTCCGGCCTATGTCGGCCGCCACGGAAAGCCGCGAACAATTGCTGATCTCTCCACCCGCAACTGCATCGGCTATCGGCTGTTGCGATCACGTGCGCTCTATCGTTGGGATCTGTCAGACCAGGGCAAGGATATCAGCGTCGAGACACGCGGCAGCGTGGTCGTCAGCGATCCGCTGTCGGCAAGGGACATGGCGCTTGCCGGCATCGGCCTCGCCTATCTGTTCGAGCCGCTTGTCAAGCCCGACATCGAAGCAGGCCGGCTGGTCGAAGTCCTTGGCGAGGCATCGATCGAGGAACCGGGACTGTTCCTCTATTTCCCGCGCCGCGCCGCGATGGCCCCGAAGCTCCGCGCCTTCATCGACACCGCGCAAGAAATCGGCCGGGCATCCTCGCGGACACCCGGCCGAAAAAGCCTTTCGAGCGGACAGTTTACTTCTTGACCGCTGCCGCGACTTCCGCCGCGAAATCGGTCTCTTCCTTCTCGATGCCCTCACCGAGCGCGAAGCGCAGATAGGCAGCGATTTTGGCTGGCGCGCCGATCTCGCTTTCGGCATCCTTCAGCGCCTTCTCGACGGTGATGTCGGGATTGAGCACGAAAGCCTGCTTGAGCAGCACGACCTCTTCGTAGAACTTGCGCAAACGGCCCTCGACCATCTTCTCGATGATCGCTTCCGGCTTGCCGGACTGGCGCGCCTGGTCGGCGAAGATCGCCTTCTCGCGCTCCACCGCGACCGGATCGAGCTCTTCGGTGGTCAAGGCCATCGGATTGGTGGCAGCGACATGCATGGCAACCTGGCGGGCGAAGGCGTTCGCGGCATGCGCGTTGCCTGTCGTCTCGATGGCCACCAGCACGCCGAGCTTGCCAAGGCCGTCGGCGACCGCATTGTGAACGTAGGTTGCGACAGCGCCGTGCTCGACGGTGAGCTTGGCCGAGCGGCGGAAGCCCAGATTCTCGCCGATGGTGCCGACAGCGTCCTTGATGGTCTCAGTGACCGACTTGCCCGAGCCCGGATAGGGAGCAGCGGCAACGGCCTCGGTCTTGCCGCCATAGGCGAGCGCAACCTTCGCGACATTGGCGACGATCTCCTGGAACGCAGCATTGCGCGCAACGAAATCCGTCTCGGAATTGACCTCGACGATCGCTGCCTCGCGGACGCCGGAATCGACGCCGATCAGGCCTTCGGCAGCGGTACGGCCAGCCTTCTTGTCGGCCTTGGAAATGCCCTTCTTGCGCAGCCAGTCGATGGCTTCTTCCATATTGCCGTTGGTCTCGTTCAACGCCGCCTTGCAGTCCATCATGCCCGCGCCGGTCAAGTCGCGGAGTTCTTTGACCTGTGCAGCCGAAATGCTCATTGTCGCCTCTTTGTCTAAATGCACCGACGCACCATCGATTTTCGATGATGCGCCTGGTGCCGGTAGCGCTTACCGCGCCAACATATTGGAAAGATGAAGGCCGCAGCCGGCCTTCGCTATTATACTTCCGGGGTCTGGGCTGCCGGGCTCTCGGCGGCCGGGGTCTGATCGAGCGCCGGCTCGACCGGAGCCTCGACCGATGCGCCGATATCGACACCGAGCGCGCCCTGCTGACGGGCGATGCCGTCGATGGCTGCCTTGGCAATCAGATCGCAATAGAGCTGGATGGCACGGGCCGCGTCGTCGTTGCCGGGGATCGGGAAGTCGATCTTGTCCGGGTCGCAGTTGGAATCGATGATGGCAACGACCGGGATGCCGAGACGCTTGGCCTCGAGAATGGCGATCGCTTCCTTGTTGGTGTCGATCACGAACATCAAATCGGGCGTCGAACCCATGTCCTTGATGCCGCCCAGCGCCTTGTCGAGCTTCTCACGCTCGCGATCGAGGTTGAGGCGCTCCTTCTTGGTCAGGCCCTGAGCCTCGCCGGACAGCATTTCGTCGAGCTTGCGCAGGCGCTGGATGGAATTCGAGATCGTCTTCCAGTTGGTCAGCATGCCGCCGAGCCAGCGCGAGTTGACATAGTACTGGGCCGAACGCTGCGCGGCATCGGCGACGATGTCGGAGGCCTGGCGCTTGGTGCCGACGAACAGCACGCGGCCGCCCTTGGCAACAGTGTCGGAAACCTGCTTCAGCGCCTGGTGCAGCAAAGGCACCGTCTGCGAGAGGTCGATGATGTGGATGTTGTTGCGGGCGCCGTAGATATAGGGCGCCATTTTCGGGTTCCAGCGGTGGGTCTGGTGGCCGAAGTGAATGCCAGCTTCCAATAGCTGGCGCATGCTGAAATCAGGCAGAGCCATTTCTTATTTCCTTTCCGGTTAGCCTCCACGGACACAGGCATTTTTGGACTTTGTCCTCGAACGCCACCGGAGGTTTCAGCCGGATTTCTCCCGGGCAGATACCAAAGTCCGTGTGTGGAATGAGCGCGCATATAGAGGGGAAGCGCGACAAACGCAAGCGCTGTGGCGTCGTGCGGCTCAGCGTGCGGCGATCAGCGCACCGGTGTCATCGTCGCATCTTCCCCTTCGGCACCCGCACACGCCGGAAAACGGCGACGATCTCCTCGCGGCTGCATTCGATGGCGCCTAACCGCACTGCGCGGTCGCGCTCGAACCCGGTTATGTCATAATGTGGCGCCGATGTCTTCGGCGGCCCTTGGTAGGACGAGCGCTTGATGCCGAGCTGCCCGGCGAAGCGATGCAACTCGTCGGTATCGTCTGCCAGCAGATGACACCAGCGGTGGCCGACCCATTTCCAGATCGCCGCATCGACATAGACCGCCATGAGGCTTGCCGCACTCCTTCATCTTGCGCCGACCAACACGCCGCTAACGATGATAGAAGGGATTGGCATAGAAAATGAAGCCGCCGCCGGCCTCGAGTTGCGTCATCGTCCTGGTGACGGTCTCCTGCATGCGGTCGTGCAGTTCGGCGAGTGCCTCCTCGACGGAGCCTTGATAGGCGTGCAAGCCCAGCGGCTCCGGTACCCGGACATAGGCGCGGCGAGGGCCCGCCGGCTGCGGCACGAAACGGTTGATCGTATCGCGCAGCGTACCCTTGCAATAGTCGTTGCGGATCCGCTTCAAATGTTCGGCGATCTCCTCCTGCGTGATGCGCGGATTGGCCGAAGCCCACGGCCCGACACGCCGCAGGCGCTGGATCGTATCCGCCAGCGTTCGGACCTGCTTTTGGCTTCCGGTGCCGTCCGTGTTTTCCCGCAGCCAGCGCCGCGACCGGCGCAAAAGCTCGGCATTGTCGAGCGTGCCGGCTTCGAGCGAAACAAGTTCAGCAAGCCGATGGCCGAGTTCGGTCAGCAGATCCTTCTGACGTGTGTCATATGAAGCCCGCTCATCGGGCCGCAGGCCATTTGCAGCCTCATCCCGCGACAGCAGCGTCGCATAGATGTGATGGACGCGCTCCGGCAGCGTATTGGCGGCACGGCGTTCGATCTTCAGGCTGTGCTCGACATAGGCGCATTCCTTTGCCAGTGCTGCCTCGACATTCCCCGTAAAAGCGAGCTTCCAGGTCACGGGCGCGATCCAAACCTTGAAATCCGGATCCATCAGGCGGCCGCGCTTCAGCGCTTCGAACCCCATTTCGACCGCGCCTGGCAGCAGCGGGGCAACGATGTTGGCATGCCAGCCGACACCGCCTTCGGGATGCAGGAGCACGCCGTGCCCTTTCAGCGCCCAGGCCACCGAATGTTCCTTGGCCGCCGCGCTATTGCCCGGGATTTGCGCGATCAGATTGTTGGCCAGCCAGAATTTCTGCGTCAGCCGGCCAAGCCCATTGACGACGCCATGCGTGGCCCAGGATGCCGCCAGCGGGCTTACCCGCGACACGACCTCCTTGTCGATCATCCAGTCGGTAAAGAATTCGGGATGGTTGGGTGTGATGAACGTCGCCTTGCCCGCACCGCAACAAACCTTCAGCCTTTGCCGGTCATCCTCCGGAAAATCGATGTGGCGGACATTGGCGACGCCGCGCAAACCGGCCAGACGGTTGAATGGCAACAGGTCGCGAAGCCCCGGAATGCCGTGCAGCATGACAATCCGGTTGACGAATGTCATGGCCTTGATCAGCGTCGCATTGGGCCGCGGCGCCACAAAAACGTCGATCCTGCTCAACCTGCTCCCCCCACGGCGCTTACCGTCGTAAGACGTTGATAGGCAATTGCGGCATGCTCAAGTCGATGCGACATGCCCCGCAAGATCAAGCGCTACTGTCCCGGACAGCGCCGGCGGCTTGTCGTTGGTTCGAGCCTATTTCGACGGGCAGGTCTTTGGCTGATCGAACAGCGACAGATTGACCAGTTTGCCGGTCATCGAGAACTCGCCATAGTCCATGACGAGATCGCGCGTGATGCCGTTCTCGTGCAGCTTGAAGCTGATCCGGTATTCCGGCACCTCCTCGCCGCCTTTGTCGGCATCGTCGAAATAGGCGATGTCGACCGGCCAGTATTTGTCGGTGGCGAGCTTGGCCAGCGCCGGCGCTTCCGGATCGGTGTTGTCGGCATCGGCTTGCTTGCCGACGACGACGGTGGTGGTCACCACCTTGTTGGCATCCTCAGAGCCGTCGAACAGGTTGGTTTCGTAGAACCGCTCGCCCTTTTCCGCCTTGCCGATCATTTCGACCATTTGCTGGGTCGGGAACTGGGTCGGCGCGAGTTCCAGGCTGCTCTTTTCGGGCTTGTCGATATCGACCTTGAGACCATTGGCCTCCTTCGTTGCGGTACCCTTGACCTCCTTGTCGAGGTTCTGGTCGACAAAGGATTTGTTCACGAAGGAGAAGGTCTTGCCCTCGGCATCCTCGAAGGTGGTCATCTGCTGGTCGGTCAGCCTGGTGTTGTCGTTGGTTACGATCTGGGTCACCAAACGGAACTTTACCGTATAGCCCTCGCAAGGCGAGCCGTTGAACTCGTAGACCATGCGGCCGGTGATGCCAGTAATGCCGGAGCGATCGGAGGCCTTGTCGAGTGAAATGTCGTAAACAGCACGATGCGCCTGCAGCGCAGGCACCGCAAAAGCGGGAGCCGCCCAGGAAGCCGCTGTCAGGAGAACGGCGTTGAATGCGAGGCGCGTTGCGCGCATGGGGTGCTCCGATCATCGCGGCTAACGGCAGGCCGCATGGAAAGATGGTCCAGCTTAAAAAAAGTCGTGGCGGAAGCGAGGCAAAAATAGCAATTTCGGCCCGGCCTGCGCGGCGCCTTCAAGCAATAGGGAAATAGCATGAGCGAAACAATCGAAAAGCGGCTAAGCGAACTCGGCGTGACGCTGCCGGCCGCCGCCGCGCCCGCCGCCAATTACGTGCCATATTGCAGGACCGGCAATCTGCTGTTCACCGCCGGGCAGTTGCCGCTCAAGGAGGGCAAGCTCCAGGCGAGCGGACTGCTTGGCCGCGATGTCGACACCGCGACCGGCAAGGAAGCCGCAAAATACTGTGCGATCAACATATTGGCGCAGGCCCAGGCGGCACTTGGCGATCTCGAGAAAATCCGTCGCTTGGTGAAGATCACCGTCTTCGTCGCCTCGGCACCGGATTTTGTCGAACAGCATCTGGTTGCCAACGGCGCCTCGGATTTTCTCGTCGCCGTGCTCGGCGATCGCGGCAAGCACGCTCGCTCCGCCGTCGGCACCGCCTCCCTGCCGCTTAATGCCGCAGTGGAAATCGAAGCGATCTTCGAAGTCGAATGACCGGGACTGCGACAATGACCGATCTTTCTTGGCTGACCGCCCGGCCCGTCGCCCATCGCGGCCTCCACGACATGAACAAGACGCGCTGGGAGAACACGCTTTCCGCGTTTGCCGCGGCAGCCGAGCGCGGCTACGCGATCGAATGCGATGTGCACCTGTCATCCGACGGCGTCCCCGTCATCATCCACGATGGCGATCTGCGGCGGTTGACCGGCAAGGACGGCTTCGTCTGGCAGCGTACGGCTGCCGAGATCACGGCGCTGAAGGTCGGCGGCACCGCCGACCATTTGCCGACGCTGCAGCAGGCGCTCGATCTGGTCGACGGCCGTGTGCCGATGGTTGTCGAACTGAAAGGAGCTGCCGGGCACGACGAAGGCCTGGTCGAAAGCGTCGGCAAGATGCTCAAGCAATACAAGGGCAAGACCGCGATCATGTCGTTCGACCATTGGCTGATCCGCGAGTTCGCGAAATATGCACCCGGCATACCCGGAGGGTTGACCGCCTACGGCAACGACAACCACCTGATCGAGGCGCATTTCGCCATGCTGGCGCATGACATCGCCTTCACCTCCTACGCCGCCGGCGACCTGCCGAACCGGTTCGTCTCCTTCGTGCGAGAGAGACTCGGCATGCCGGTGATCACCTGGACCGTGCATGACCAGCCTGCCGTCGATCTGACCTTCAAATATGCCGACCAGATGACGTTCGAAGGATTCGAGCCCGATCTGGTACGGCTTGCCTGAGCGGGCTTGTATGGGTCCGCAGCGAGCTTAAGTAAGCCTCATGGATCAAGGGGACGACTGCGAAAGACAAACGGCGAATGCGGAGCTGTCGATCCGCATCGCCGCGGGCATCGGCGCCTTTACCAGCGCTGAATGGGACAGCCTCGGCGGCACTACACGCGGCGATGCAGAAAACGGCTACAACCCGCTTGTTTCATTCGCTTTTTTGAGCGCGCTGGAAGATTCCGGCTGCGCTGTTCGGCGCACCGGCTGGCAAGGCCATCACCTCAGGCTGGAAACCGCACGAGGCAAGCTGCTCGGGGCGGTCCCCTGCTATCTGAAGTCGCACAGCCAGGGCGAATATGTCTTCGACCATGGCTGGTCGGACGCATTCGAACGCGCCGGCGGGCGCTACTATCCGAAGCTGCAATGCGCGGTGCCGTTCACGCCCGTCACCGGCCCTCGCCTGCTGGTCGGCAAGGGCGAGGACAGCCCGACCGTCAAGGCCGGTCTTGCGGCCGGCCTGAAGGCGGTGACGGATAAGCTCGGCGTGTCTTCCGCGCATGTTACCTTCGCGCCGGAGGACGACGTCCAGATATTGGCGGCGGCCGGCTTCCTGCATCGCACCGACCAGCAGTTTCACTTCTCCAACGAAGGCTTTTCGAGCTACGACGATTTTCTCGCGACGTTAGCCTCGCGCAAGCGCAAGGCGATGAAGAAAGAGCGGCGCGAGGCGCACGCCGACGGCATCTCGATCGACTGGCTGACCGGCAAGGATCTGACCGAAAAGGCCTGGGACGACTTTTTCGCGTTCTACATGGATACCGGCAGCAGGAAATGGGGCCGGCCCTACCTCAACCGCGATTTCTTCTCGCTGATCGGCGAGCGCATGGCCGACGACATCCTGCTGATTATGGCCAAACGCAACGGGCGCTACATTGCCGGTGCCATCAACTTCATCGGTTCCGACGCGCTCTACGGCCGCAATTGGGGCTGCATCGAGGACCACCCATTCCTGCATTTCGAGGTCTGCTACCATCAGGCGATCGATTTCGCCATCTCGCGCAAGCTGAAGGTGGTTGAAGCCGGTGCGCAGGGCGAGCACAAGCTGGCGCGCGGCTACCGGCCCGTGACAATGCATTCGGCGCACTACATCGCCCATCCAGGTCTGCGCAATGCAGTGGCCGACTACCTCCAACGCGAGCGGCGCGAAGTCAAGCGGATGAGCGAATATCTGGAAGAGCACACCCCGTTCCGCAAGGACCTGGCGGAGTAGGGTAGCGAGACCCAATCGCTCAGCCGCGCGGGCCGGCATGGCCGATGTCGATCGATCGTCTTGCCCGCCCGGAACAGCTTCGCTACACGAGACAGCGAGCCAAGAACCGGAGCGCGCGCCATGGCCGAAGCAACCTACGACAGCAGCAACATCTTCGCGAAAATCCTGCGCGGAGAAATCCCTTCGCACCGCGTCTACGAGGATGACGCGGTCGTCGTCTTCATGGATGTGATGCCGCAAGGACAAGGTCACACGCTGGTGGTGCCGAAAGCGCCGTCGCGCAACCTGCTCGACGCGGATCCGGTGGTGCTTGGCCCGCTCTTCATTCACGTCCAGAAAGTTGCGCGGGCCGTAAAAAAGGCTTTCGATGCCGATGGCGTCACGGTCTTGCAGTTCAACGAACCAGCTTCGGGCCAGACCGTCTTCCACCTCCATGTCCATGTCATTCCGCGCTTCGACGGCATTCCCTTGAAGCCGCACAGCGGACAGATGGAAAAGCCTGAAGTCCTGGCCGAGAACGCCGGCAAGATACGGATAGCGCTGGCAAGCTGAACCGGCGCAAACCGCTCCGGCGGGCGCCGGGTGCTTAACGGAAGGTGTCATAAAAAAAAGCCCCGTTTCCGGGGCTTTTTTGCTGGCTGGTTCGTCAGCTCTTGCGCGGCAGTTGCGGCACAAGGCTGCGCTTGCCGCCGTCCTTACCTTTGGGCTCCGGCTTCTGCGCCACCGCCTTTTTGGCGGCGGGCTTTTTCGCCACCGCCTTCTTGGCTTTCGGCACGTCGTCCGGGTCTTCCTTCTTCGGCTTCACCGGCGCCTCGTCGGCGAGCGATTCGAGCTTCAGGCCTGTCTCGCCGGTTTCCTTCTTCTCGACGGTGACACGCACCGTGCCGCCCTTCTTGAGCTTGCCGAACAGCACCTCATCGGCCAGCGGCTTCTTGATGTGCTCCTGGATGACACGGCCAAGCGGCCGGGCGCCCATGCGCTCGTCATAGCCCTTGTCGGCCAGCCATGCGATTGCATCCTGCGACAAGTCGAAAGTCACGCCACGCTCGGAAAGCTGCGCTTCCAGCTGCATGACGAACTTCTGCACCACCTGATGGATGACCGGCACCGGCAGCGAGCCGAACGGAATAATCGCATCGAGGCGGTTGCGGAACTCCGGCGTGAACAGCCGGTTGATCGCCTCGACATCGTCGCCTTCGCGCTTGGTCGAACCGAAACCGATCGCCGCGCGCTGCGCATCGGATGCACCCGCATTGGTGGTCATGATCAGGATGACATTGCGGAAGTCTATCTGCTTGCCGTTGTGGTCGGTCAGCTTGCCGTGATCCATGACCTGCAACAGGATGTTGAACAGGTCCGGATGCGCCTTCTCGACTTCGTCCAGCAACAGCACGCAATGCGGATGCTGGTCGACGCCGTCGGTCAGAAGGCCGCCCTGGTCGAAGCCGACATAGCCCGGAGGCGCGCCGATCAGCCGCGAAACGGTATGGCGTTCCATATATTCCGACATGTCGAAGCGGATCAGCTCCACGCCGAGCGAGGCGGCGAGCTGCTTGGCCACTTCCGTCTTGCCGACACCGGTCGGGCCCGAGAACAGGTACGAGCCGATCGGCTTTTCCGGTTCCCGCAGGCCGGCCCGCGCCAGCTTGATGGCCGAGGTCAGCGCTGTGATCGCGGTGTCCTGGCCGTAAACGACGCGCTTCAATTCGATGTCGAGGCCTTGCAGCACCTTCTCGTCGTCGGCGGAAACCGTCTTCGGCGGGATGCGCGCCATGGTGGCGATCGTCGCTTCGATCTCCTTGATGCCGATCGTCTTCTTGCGCTTTGCTTCCGGCACCAGCATCTGCGAGGCGCCGGTCTCGTCGATCACGTCGATCGCCTTGTCCGGCAGCTTGCGGTCGTTGATGTAACGCGCCGAGAGCTCGACCGAAGCCTTGATCGCCTCACTAGTGTAGCGGACCTTGTGGAACTCTTCGAAATAAGGCTTGAGGCCCTTCATGATCTCGATGGCGTCCTCGACCGTCGGCTCGTTGACGTCGATCTTCTGGAAGCGCCGCACCAGCGCGCGGTCCTTCTCGAAGAACTGACGGAACTCCTTGTAGGTGGTCGAGCCGATACAGCGGATGGCGCCGGACGACAGCGCCGGCTTCAACAGGTTCGATGCATCCATGGCGCCGCCGGAGGTGGCCCCTGCCCCGATCACGGTGTGGATTTCATCGATGAACAGCACGGCGCCGGGATAGTCTTCGAGCTCCTTGACGACCTGCTTCAGCCGCTCCTCGAAATCGCCGCGATAGCGGGTGCCGGCCAGCAGCGTGCCCATGTCGAGCGCGAAGATGGTGGCATTGTGCAGCACTTCGGGAACGTCGCCCTCGACGATGCGCTTGGCGAGGCCCTCGGCGATCGCCGTCTTGCCGACGCCGGGATCACCGACATAGAGCGGGTTGTTCTTGGAGCGGCGGCACAGAACCTGGATAGTCCGGTTGATCTCGCTCTCGCGACCGATCAATGGATCGATCTTGCCGGCCTTGGCTTTGTTGTTCAGGTTGACGCAATAAGCAGTCAGCGCGTCCTGCTGCTGCTTCTTCTTGCCGCCTTCCTCTTGCGGCTCGGCCCCGCTCTGGCTGCCTTGCTCGTCGTCGGCGCCGCGCGGCGTCCGCGTCTCGGAAGCGCCGGGGCGCTTGGCGATGCCATGCGAGATGTAGTTGACCGCGTCGTAGCGGGTCATCTGCTGTTCCTGCAGGAAGTAAGCGGCGTGGCTCTCGCGCTCAGCGAAGATGGCGACGAGCACGTTGGCGCCGGACACTTCCTCGCGGCCTGACGACTGCACATGGATCACTGCGCGCTGGATGACGCGCTGGAAACCGGCAGTCGGCTTGGAATCTTCATCGTAGCCGGTGACGAGATTGTCGAGCTCGGTGTCGATATAGGTGAGGACCGTATGCTTCAACTCGTCGAGATCGACGTTGCAGGCACGCATGACGGCGGCCGCCTCGGTGTCGTCGATCAGGGCGAGCAGCAAATGTTCAAGGGTTGCATATTCATGGTGCCGCTCATTGGCGAGCGTCAGCGCTTGGTGAAGCGCCTTTTCCAGGCCTTGGGAGAAAGCCGGCATGTTACCTCACTTCTTCTCCATCACGCATTGCAGCGGATGCTGATTCTGTCGGGCGAAATCCATGACCTGAGACACTTTGGTCTCGGCCACCTCGAATGTATAGACCCCGCACTCGCCCACCCCATGATTGTGAACATGAAGCATTATGCGTGTGGCGGCTTCGCGGTCCTTCTGGAAAAAGCGCTCCAGCACGTGGACCACGAATTCCATGGGTGTGTAGTCGTCGTTAAGAATGAGGACCCGATACAGACTGGGCTTCTTGGTCTTGGTTTTTGTGCGCGTGATGACGGCCGTGCCGCGACCGGCCTCATTGCCGTTGCTGCCGTTCTGCATTCGCACCACGTAGCTCGTGGCAGTCAAACCTGTAGTCACGTAGTCCTGCCTCTTTCGAATCCTCATGCATGCTCGACATGTAGGTGTTCGATGGACGATTTTAAGCCCTTCTGTTTAGCTGACAATATGGCTAGGTGGCCAAACTTGACCGATTTTTCAAATCGTGAAGACCGCAGGCCCCGATTTCGAGCTGGCATGAAAAAACCCGGCCGCGCGTTTGCGACCGGGTCTGTCTTTGCGAGCCCAGGGCCGGCTCGGAACGTTCGTCGAATTCACTTCGCCTTGGCGACGATCGATTCGAACGGCTTGTAGGCTTCCTTGGCGAGTTCGGCATAGAGATCGCCAAGCTTGGTGGCCTCGGTGACGAAGCTCTCATAGGACTGCTTGGCATAGTCGGACTGGATCTCGATCGCCTTGTCCAGCGACTTGGCGGAAAAGAGCTTCTCGACAGCGGCGCTACCAGCTTCGAAGCTTTTCTTGGTGTACTCGCCCGCCTCGGCGGCGATAGCCTGCGCACCCTTGGACAGCGAGGCGAAGCTCTTTAATCCGGTGTCCGCAAATTCCTTGCCGTATTTGCTGAAATCTTCGTAAGTCTGGGTCATTTCACGCTTTCCCTTGAACGGTTGCCTTGGACGACAGACGCCTTGTCCGGCCTGCGTTGTGCAATGCGTGTAAATATATTGTGCAGTGCACAAAAAGTCAAGATTCCCGCGGCAATGCGCATCGTGAGCTGCCGGCAATCGCTAAGATTCGAATAAAGAGAAGCTCAATCCCGCAGAAAATGGTGAACGCGGCGGTTACCATAAACGGATTGGTAACGCTGCCCGCGTTAGCGTGGCCGAAGATGAGGCAGGACCCTTTGCCGCCTCCAAGGCAACGGAAATTCAAAGGAACTATCAGTGCGTAAGGCGTTGTCGGGCTTCGTTTCCAAATCCGCGTCCCCCCTCAAAACGATCATGATCCTCGCTATGGCGATGAGCTTCGTCGTCGCGGACGCGGCTTCATCCATGGCGGCCAAGTCGGCGGCCATCGTCATCGATGCCAAGACCGGCAAGGTGCTTTATTCGTCGGATGCCGATGGCCGGCGCTATCCGGCGTCGCTTACCAAGATGATGACGCTCTATCTGACGTTCGAGGCATTGGCGAAGGGCAGGATCAGCAAGAATTCCCCGGTCGTGTTCTCGGCCAATGCCGCTGCCGAACCGCCGACGAAGCTCGGCGTCAAGCGGGGCGGCTCGGTCACGGTCGAGACCGCGATCCTGTCGATGGTGACCAAATCGGCAAACGATTCCGCAACGGCGCTTGGCGAGATGCTCGGCGGCAATGAAGCCAATTTCGCCCGCATGATGACCGCCAAGGCGCGGGCGCTGGGCATGAGGGGAACCGTTTTCCGCAACGCCAACGGCTTGCCTGATCCCGGCCAGTTCACGACCGCGCGCGACATGGCGATGCTCGGCATCGCCCTGAGAGAGCATTTTCCGCAATATTACGGCTATTTCTCGCAGCGCTCCTTTCTTTATGGGCGGCAGCGTATCAACGGCCACAATCGTCTGCTCGGACGCATCAAGGGCGTCGACGGCATCAAGACCGGTTACACCCGCGCCTCCGGTTACAATCTGGTCTCCTCGGTCTCGGATGGCGATCGGCGCATCGTAGCGGTGGTCATGGGCGGCAGGTCCGGCGGCAGCCGCGACAGCCAGATGGCCGGGTTGATCAATGCCTACATGCCGAAGGCCTCGTCGCGCGGCGGCGGCGTGCTGATTGCCGAGGCTGGTGGCGGCAATCCGATTTCAGCTTTGGCCAAGGTGCTTCTACCGAAACATGACGCGCCGACACCGGACAGTAAGCCGGACGACGATGCCGTTGCCTCCCTTGTCGAGGAAAATGCGCCCATCGCTGAAGAAACCACTCCGGTCGTTCAGGCCAAGAGGGTCAAGACGACGGCTGTGTCGACGGTGGACGACGTGGCGACAGCCCGGGTCGCCGCAGCCTATGCCGAACCGGCGGCAGAGGTCGATCCGGTCAGCACGGCGTCAGTGCCATCCGGCTGGGCAATACAGGTCGCCTCTTCGCCAAAACAGGCCGAAGCGAAGGCTTTCCTCGACAAGGCGACGAAGCAGGCGCCCTCCGTTCTGGCCGATGCCTCCGGTTTCACCATCGCCTTCGATAAAGACGGTGTCACCTACTACCGTGCCCGGTTCGGTGGTTTCGGTTCGAAGACTTCTGCCTGGAAGGCCTGCAACGCTTTGAAAAAGAAGAAGATCGAGTGCTACGCCGTCCAGCAGTAAGCGGCGCGCGAAACGATATCTTTCCCGAAAGTTCTGCGTCGAAGGAGACTAGTTGTGATTGGAGAGCAAGACGTCCTTGGCTTCATTGATCCGCGCCGCCAGGAAAGACGTGCCACCGATATCGGGGTGCAGGCGCTGCATCAGGCGGCGGTGCGCTTTGCGGACATCCGCCGCGGCAGCCCCCGCTTCAAGACCAAGGATCTTGTAGGCCTCCTCCTTAGTCATGGCGCCAGAACCTGGCGCAACACCCAGCCCTTCGCCACCATTCGCATCAGCGTCTTTGCGCCAGATGGGAAATCTGCCGTCAAGATACGTCTCTAGCAATTGGCGGCTCTCCGGATCGCCGGAGAGTTCGCGATAGAGTTGCTGCAATTCGGCAAGCCCCATCGAACCAAGCATCTTGCCTTCATGGCGCCCGGCCAGCACAAGGCCTTCGAGGCCGCCGGTATCGTGATCGAGTTCCATCTCAAGCGCCGCGGTACGAACTGTCGACCGCTTGCCTGGTGCCAGTTTGGCTGCCGGCCGATTCATGCGCATGGAGCCGTACCAGGCGAGCGCAGCCGACAGGATCAAGCCGCCGATGCCCTCGCGCCCGACCAGCAGCACGGCGACGCCGACCAGCCCGAGCAGCACAGGTCCAAGCGTTCTCATGCCGCCTGCAAGCTTGGCCGGATCGGCGCGCAGGAAGATGGTGAGCGTGCCGAGAAACACCAGAAGCAATGCTACAAAAGCGATAATTGCGCCCATCAGTTTCCGCCGCCCCTCAGATGCTCGATCATCAGCCGGTCCTCCGGCCTGCCCCGGGCCTCCAGTGCTTTCAGCCCGCCGGTCGCAAACACGGCGACGGACGAAAGCAGGCCGGCCAAGGTTGCGGCAGCCCGCCGATCGAACCGGAACCAGGCCCCTTTCGACAGCCGCGCAATTTCCTTGAACGCCTTTTCCGCGGCGGCATCATGGCCCTCCTGAAAGACGAAGACAGGAACGCCGTGCAGGCCGAGGCTGCCGGCCTTTTCGGCCAGATCATCTATGTTTTCTTCCATCGCGTCGCCGATATAGACCAGCGCGTTGACCTTGGCCGCCGCCGTCTGTTTCAGCGCATGAGCGAGCACCTTGCCGATTTGGGTATGGCCGCTGCGGCATTCGATCCGCGTCATCAGCTGTTTCAGAGCTTCGGTATCGGTGACAAATGCGGATGAGCGGCACTCGCCAAGACCGCGAAAATAGACCAGCTGCACCTTGAGTGCCCCGGCCTTGCCGACGGCGTCGAACATCTCGGCCTGCAGCGCACAGGCGAGATCCCAGGTCGGCTGGCGGCTCATCGTCGCGTCGAGGGACAGGATCAGCCTGCCTGAACCGGTGGCGGATGCAGCGAGCGTTCTTGCCTGACGGAGAAACGCGTCGATCTCGCCGGTGCTCGATTGAGACTCGACCGGCGCAGGATTTGCCTTTGCAGGCACTGGCTGCTTCTTGTCGCTCATGACATTCAAGATGTGGCGTTGTTCCCCGGCTTGCAAGCCCAGATGAGGCGACCTGGAGGACCGGTGATGATGGCAACTGCGGACAAGCGCTTCGCCTGGTGGTCTTGGCGTCGCGGTTCTCGGCGTCAGAGCAGGCCGAGATCGGCAAGCTCACGCCTGAGCTTCGGCGGCATCTCGATCAGCCCGGCTTTACCCTTGCCGAGATCGGCCGGCGCGTCCGCCGGCTTCAGGTAGCGCCACCCCTGGAATGCACGGCGCGGTTGCCAGTCGGTGCGCACGACCTCGGGATCGAGGATCAGACGGCAACGGCCGATGCCCTCGTCATCGGTGAAGGTCTGGATTTCGGTGATCAGCTGGCGGCATTGGACATTGCCCTTGATCACCCAGTAGAGCGAACCGCCGTCGGTAATCTCGGCGCCGCGTGTCGGCACCATGCGGGTGGTGTGGTAGTGCTCGGCCGGTTCGCCAGCGCGGCGCCGCTCGTCGAGACGGAACGCAATCCACTCTTCCAGATCCTCGACGCTGTCACAGCCGACGCAAAGCTTTATGAGATTGAGAGACATCGTTTAAGGTTTAGTCCAGCACGCGAACGCGTCAACGGCCTGATCGACTTCTCCACAGTGGTGGTCCAGGCCGCCAGATTGGCGCTCAGCACTCCACGACATTGACGGCCAATCCGCCAAGGCTGGTTTCCTTGTACTTTTCGTTCATGTCGAGGCCGGTCTGGCGCATCGTCTCGATCGCGGCATCGAGCGGCACGAAATGAACGCCGTCGCCCTTGATGGCCAGCGAAGCGGCGGTCACCGCCTTGACGGCGCCAAGCGCGTTGCGCTCGATGCACGGCACCTGCACCAAGCCGCCGACCGGATCGCAGGTCATGCCGAGATGATGTTCCAGCGCGATTTCGGCGGCGTTCTCGACCTGCTCGGGTGTGCCGCCCATCACGGCGCACAGTCCCGCCGCAGCCATTGCCGAAGCCGAACCGACCTCACCCTGGCAGCCGACTTCCGCCCCCGAGATCGAAGCATTGGTTTTGATGATGCCGCCCACCGCCGCCGCCGTCAGCAGGAAATCGCGGATGCTGGGCTGGTCGGCTTCGGGATGGAAATGCAGCCAGTAGCGCAGCACCGCGGGCAGAGTGCCGGCCGCCCCATTGGTTGGCGCGGTGACGACACGGCCGCCGGCGGCGTTCTCCTCGTTGACCGCCATCGCATAGATCGACAGCCAGTCATTGGCGAGCAGCGGGTTGGGCCGGTTCTGCTGCCATTGCTCTTGCAGCTTGTCGTGCAGCATGCGGGCACGACGGCGCACTTTCAGTCCGCCCGGCATGATGCCGTCTTGCGACAGGCCGCGCTCGATGCACCCCTTCATGGCGCTCCAGATGCCGTCGAGGCCGGCGTCGAGCTCCTCGCGCGACATCTGCGTCTCCTCGTTGACGCGCTTCATCTCGGCAATGGAAAGCCCGCTTCTCGCTGCCATGGACAGCATTTCGACGGCGTTCTTGAACGGATACGGAACCTTCTTGCCCTCTGTTGTCGCCGAGCCCCTTGCCTTCAGCCGCTGCAGTTCTTCCTCGGACACTACGAAGCCGCCGCCGATCGAATAGTAGACGCGCCTCAGCAGCAAGCGGTCGCCGGCATCATAGGCAGAGAAGGCCATGCCATTGGCGTGACCCGGCATCGGCGTCTTGCGATCCAGCACAAGATCCGTTGCCGGGTCGAAACGATAAGACGGATGGCCGGGCGGCGAAATCCGCTTCTCGGCGGCGATGCGAGCGATGATGCCGTCCGCCTGGTCGGGATCCACCGTCTGCGGCGTCTGGCCGGCGAGGCCGAGCACCACGGCACGATCGGAGCCATGGCCGATGCCGGTATAGGCGAGCGAGCCATGCAGGCTGGCCGCGATGCGGTCGACCTTGGCGCCGGCCGGGCGCGGCCAGTCGTCTCCCGCAATCTCGTCGAGAAAACGCCGCGCAGCCGTCATCGGCCCCATCGTGTGCGAACTCGATGGGCCGATGCCGATCTTGAACAGGTCGAAAACCGAAAGGAACACGTGGGCGTTTTCTCCTGGGACCCTGTTGAGGTCTACATATAGGAATTCCCATGATGTTTTCAGCTGTTTTGAAGATTGCGGCGCTGCGCCTGCCGACCTTGTTTGCTCCGGCAGCGACATTCCAGCTTCGGCCATCGAAGCGTCCCCTCCGCCTGTGGTAAAAGCAACGCATGAGCGATTCCTTTCATCTATCGATGGCCGACCCTGCGGCGCTGGGGTTCTTCCTTGCCGCGTGGGTGCTGCATACG
The DNA here is from genome assembly GCF_005063415.1 of Mesorhizobium sp. Lineage (GTDB taxonomy): Bacteria > Pseudomonadota > Alphaproteobacteria > Rhizobiales > Rhizobiaceae > Mesorhizobium. The sequence goes on along the minus strand of NZ_SUEG01000001.1, from coordinate 65,478 downwards.
CTCGCCGCAGACGGAATGCTGGTCAGCCGCGTGTCGCTGACGAGGGCGATGAACGCGCAGCGCGAGGCCTGGATGCGGACCATGGCCGAGCGCGAGATCCGCATCGTCGACACCGCCATCATGAGCGGCCTGCAGCAGGGAACCGCCTTCTTTGCCTCGAGTTCGCTGATTGCGATCGGCGGCTGTTTTGCCCTGCTCGGCGCCTCCGATCAGGTTCTGACCGTGCTGAGCGACCTGCCGTTTGGCGCTACGTCCTCACGCGCGGCGTTCCAGACGAAGGTGTTCGGGTTGGTGCTGATCCTGGCCTTTTCCTTCTTCAAGTTCGGCTGGGCTTACCGGCTGTTCAATTATTGCTCGATCCTGATCGGCGCCGTGCCGATTCCGCATGGCGAGGCGTCGCGCAATCCGGTCACCGAAACGGCAGTCTGGCGTGCGGCGCGCATGAACATGCTGGCCGGGAAGCATTTCAATTCGGGCCTGCGCGGCGTGTTCTTCTCGATTGGCTATCTTGGCTGGTTCGTCGATCCCGCCGTTTTCGTGCTATCGACGCTGCTGCTGCTGGCGGTGCTGGTGCGCCGCCAATTTTTCTCGGCGGCGCGGCAGGCGGTGCTCGGTCAGCCGCCCGGCCCGGGAAAAGGCCGATCGATGCGGCCCGACAGCCAATAGGCGATGAGCCCTATCCATTCGCGGATCGCAACAGTGCTGACCTCCAGCCAGTCGCCGGGATAGGGGAACGTGGTGATGCCTTCCCTACCGGAGGTGCGATAGTCGACTGGCCACGGAACGGTCGAAAAGCCGGCTTTGTCGAACAGCGCCTTGGCGCGTGGCATGTGGAAGGCCGAGGTCACCAGCAACCAGGTCTCGCCCGGTTTCGGCGTCACCAGTTCCTTGGTAAAGACAGCATTCTCGTAGGTGTTGCGGGATTTGTTCTCGAGGATCAGCCGATCGGCCGCCACGCCGAAAGCGGCGAAAAGACGCGGCGCGGTATCTGCATCGCCTTCGCCGCCGCGGAACGTTTCGATGCTGCCACCGGAGATAACGACTTTCGCTGTCGGAAACCGCCGCGCCAGCACGGCCGCCTCGACCATTCGGTCGCCGCTGGAGTTCATTTCGTAGCCACCACGCACCAGATTGACGGCGCCATCCAGACTGCCCCCAAGCACTATGATACCGTCAACCTTTTCCGGCAGCGGCGGCCTGGGGAAGCGTTCCTCCAGCCGATTGAGCATCATGGGGCCGAGCGGGCTCCATGTCGAAACCGCCAGAATGAGGAAGGCAAGAGCGCTGCCGGCGGTCGCCAACCGTCGCCGGCCGAACATCGCCGCGACCAGCCCCGCCAGCAGCAGGAAGATCGTGAGATTCAACGGCTGGACGAAGAACCATAGAATCTTGGAGACATAGAAGAACATCCCTCACCCCCTCAGATGAGAAACGATCCTACCACCATTTTTCCGGCTGAAGTGTGCCGGCCGCCTGTTCGATGACGTGGGCGGTCTGGAACAGCGTTTCCTCGTCGAAGGGCCGGCCGATTAGCTGCAGGCCGAGCGGCAGCCCCTTGGCGTCGAGCCCAGCCGGGACCGCTATGCCGGGCAGGCCGGCCATGTTCACCGTCACCGTAAAGATGTCGTTGAGATACATTTTGACCGGGTCGGCTGCCATGTCCTCGTCGGCGATGCCAAAGGCGGCGGACGGCGTTGCCGGCGTCAGAATGACGTCGACGCCTGCGGCAAACACATTTTCGAAGTCACGTTTGATCAGGGTTCGAACCTTCTGCGCCTGCAGATAGTAGGCATCGTAATAGCCGGCGGAAAGCACATAGGTGCCGATCATGATACGGCGCTTGACCTCGCGCCCGAAGCCGGCGGCGCGGGTGTTTTCATACATGTCGACAATGTCCTTGCCGGGCACGCGCAACCCATAGCGGACGCCGTCGTAACGGGCGAGGTTGGACGAAGCTTCGGCGGGCGCCACAATGTAATAGGCCGGCAGCGCGTATTTGGTGTGCGGCAGCGAGATATCGACGATCTCGGCACCGGCATCCCTCAGCCAGGCAATGCCTTTCTGCCACAGCGCCTCAATCTCCGCCGGCATGTCGTCGACACGATATTCCTTTGGGATGCCGACCTTCATGCCTTTGATCGGGCGGCCGATCGCCGCCTCGTAGTCCGGCACCGGCAGGTCGACGGACGTCGTATCCTTCGGGTCAACCGAAGCCATCGACTTCAACAGGATCGCGGCGTCGCGGACGTCGCGCGCGATCGGCCCGGCCTGGTCGAGCGACGAGGCGAAGGCAACGATGCCCCAGCGCGAACAGCGGCCATAGGTCGGCTTGATGCCGACTGTGCCAGTGAAGGCGGCGGGCTGGCGGATCGAGCCGCCGGTGTCGGTGGCGGTGGCGCCGGCGCACAGGAAGGCCGAGACCGCTGATGCCGAGCCACCGGACGAACCGCCCGGCACCAGTTGGGCATTGTCCAACGTGCGCGCGGTCCTGGTGCCGCCCGCCGAAACGAAGCCGCCCTCGCCCTGATGTGTCGTCGGCATCACCACTGTGTCGAGGCGCGAACGCCGCCACGGGTTGATGACGGGCCCGTAATACGAGGTCTCGTTGGACGAGCCCATCGCGAACTCGTCCATGTTGAGCTTGCCGAGCATGACGGCGCCATCCGCCCACAGATTGGCGGTGATAGTCGATTCATAGCGCGGCTTGAAGCCATCCAGCACATGGCTGCAGGCCTGGGTGTGGACGCCTTCGGTGCCGAACAAATCCTTGATGCCGAGCGGGATACCCTCGAGCGACCCGCCCTCGCCCTTGGCCAGTTTCGCGTCGGAGGCCTTGGCCATGTCGCGCGCCCTGTCGTCGGTGACCACGACATAAGCATTGAGCGCCGGATTGGCTCGCTCGATCGCCGACAGATAAGCCTCGGTGATTTCGGTGGCGGTGATCTCCCTGGAGCGCAATTTGGCGCGGGCCTGCGAAATCGTCAGCTGGGTCAGGTCGCTCATCAGGCAAGGCTCTTTTCGTAAAACACCGACCACTCAGAATCGGGATAATTCAGCACCGGGCCGCAACGCGAAAAACCAGCTCGTTCGTAGACGGTCCAGGCGGCGGGATGACGGTCGCCCGTCTCCAGCACCAGACGCTTAAGCCCTTCTTGGCGCGCCAGCGCCTCGATACGCTCGACAATCTTGGCGCCGATCTTGCGGCCGCGATGCGAAGGTCGCGTATACATGCGCTTGACCTCGCCTACGACAGCATCGTGGCGCTTCAATGCGCCGCAACCGATGGCAAGGCCGTTGTCGCGGGCGATGAAGACGGTCGTGTCGCGGTCCGCCATCTGCTCGACCGTCAAATGGTAGCAATGCTCCGGCCGCGTCAGCTCCAGCAATGTGGCATTGAGCTCCTCGACCAGCCCGCGCACATCGTCCTGCAGCGGCGTCTCCGCGGCGATCTCGATTGCCATCGGCCTGCTACTCCACGACCTTCGGCACAAGGAAGAAATTCTCTTCGGTCGCCGGCGCGTTGGCGACGATGTCGGCTGCCTTGCCGCCGTCGGTGACGCCGTCCTGGCGCTTTTTCATTGCCATCGGCGTGACCGAGGTCATCGGCTCGACGCCGGAAACATCGACCTCGTTTAACTGCTCGACAAAGCCCAAAATGGCGTTCAGTTCGCCGGTCATGCGCTCTGCATCCTCCTCGCTCACCGCAATGCGGGCAAGATGCGCGACGCGCTTCACGGTTTTTATATCAACGGACATGTTCGTGCCTCGGGGAAAACCAGCGCTATAGCGGCGCAGCGCGTGCCGCGCAACATGCATCGTGCCGACAACTGCCCTATGGCATCGCCACGCCGTCGCAGAGGAAATAACTGCCGCCGTTGCCGCTCTGCTCGCCTTCGTCGGTGGCAGGCCGAACCGATACCAGGTCGATCTGCTTCGGGCTCATCTGTGTCAGTGAGAGAACATCGGGAAAGACGTAGCCCGGCTCCTGGCATATAGCGGTCACCGCCCAGCTTGGTGAGCGTGTCGCTTTGGTGATCTGCAGGAATTCACAATTATATTCGATGCTTTCCAGGCCATTTGCCGACAGCACGATATTGCCACCCTCGATCACCGTCTGCAGCGTATCCTTTTTGGCCTGCGCGCAGAGGTCCTCCGATTGCAGATAGACGCCCTCGATGAAATTCTCCGCGGCCAGCGTCGGCGACGCGGCAACCAGCATGGAAATGCAAAGAGAATTTCTCAAGCGCATCGTATCGTTCCGGACCGGCTTTCTTTACAGCGTAATCGTCTCGCCGATCTTCGGCAACGCCACTTTCACACCTGTTCCGTCCAGCCCGGCCACGAATTTGTCGGCGGTCTGATCGATCATCGGAAACGTGCCGAAGTGGGCGGGAACGACGGTCTCGAACTTGAAGAAACGCTGGCAGGCAAGGGCTGCCACCGCGCCACCCATGGTGAAGCGGTCGCCGATCGGCACGATGCCGATCTTCGGTTCATGCAACTCGTTGATCAGCGCCATGTCGGAAAAAATATCGGTGTCGCCCATATGATAAAGCGTCTTGTCCTCGGGGAAGTGCAGGACGAGCCCACCCGGATTGCCGAGATAGGTATTCTGGCCACCCTCGCCCGGAAAGGACGATGAATGCAGAGCCTGAACGAAGGTGGTGGTGAAGCCGCCGCAATCGACCGTACCGCCGATATTGCCGGGATTGATCTGCTTGTCACCGACGCCCTTGCCGACCAGGTACATGCAAATCTCGAAATTGGCGACCAGCATCGCGCCGCTCTTCTTGAGCACTTCGATGGCGCCGCTGATGTGGTCACTGTGGCCATGGGTAAGCAACACGTGCGTGATCCCTTCGGCCGGCCCTTCCCAGCCGCCCGTCCACGACGGGTTGCCGACCAGATAGGGGTCGATCAGGATTTTCGCGCCTTCGATTTCGATTCGGAATGCCGAATGTCCGTACCAGGTCAGTCTCATCAATGCTTTCCTCGATTTTTGTTTCGGTAGAGGATAGAACGCCGACGGCGAAATTAAAGTGCCACGCACGCTTTGCGCGTATAGGACGTGCGGCGTCGCGGTCAAAGGAAAAGCCGTTGGGCATCATCACCATCGAGGAGTTGCCGGCCCGGCTCGGCGGCGGCAAAACCCTGGCCGGTCTCGACCTCGGCGACAAGACGATCGGCGTGGCGGTTTCCGACCGTGGCTTGTCCTTCGCGCACCCGCGCCCTGTCATCATGCGCAGGAAATTCTCGCTCGATGCCGCAGTGCTGCTCGCTCTGCTACAGAAGGAAAATGCCGGCGCCGCGGTGATCGGCCTCCCCATCAACATGGACGGCTCGGAAGGCCCGCGCGCCCAAAAATCCCGCGCTTTCGTGCGCAATATGGCTGGATTGACCGATCTGCCGTTCGTCTTTTGGGACGAAAGGCTGTCGACGGTGGCGGCCGAGCGGACGCTGATCGAGATGGATTTTTCCCGCAAGAAACGCGCCGGCAAGATCGATTCTGCGGCGGCCGCTTTTATCTTGCAGGGCGTTCTCGACCGCCTTCAGGCGCTCGGCGTCGATGCCTGGTCGAAATAGCGGTTGCGCATCGTCGTGATCCAGCCGCCGATTGCCTTGCGGCGGCGAAATGCCCAGAACGCCATCAGCAGCAGCCCGTCGAATACGCAAGCTTTTGCCACCATGCCCGGAATGAGCGCGGGATCGACGCCGAGCATCTGTCCATAGAGCTGGAAGACGAGATCGTGCAATTGGCGGCTCAGCATGACATAGCCGAAATTGATGTCGTTGAGCGACAGAAAGAACCAGCCCCAAAACAAGAGGAGCGGAGCCGCCCACAGCGCGAACAAGGTGCGCATTAGCGGTCATCCCTCGAATCCAGCCGGCCGGAAATGCGGGCAAGCGAGGAATTATGCGCCGCTGCCTTGGCCATGACATGCGCGGCCGCTCGGATTTCGCCGGTTCCTGGAACTGCCGCGGCAACGGCCGACCGCCGCTCGGCGAGCATCGCGACATAGGACGCCAGAAGTGCCGCCAATTGCACCGCGACAACCATGAACAGCCCATTGATGCCTTGCGCGGCGCCGCCGATGACTATCAGCGACAGCACGCCCAAGGCGGAGATGAAGGCGATCCGCACGACGCTGTCGGCGGGGTCCGGGTTGGTCGCGTCGCTGGTCAGTGCTTCAACAAAGGCCCAGCAGAACAGCACCGCGACGACAAGCAGTGCCACGGCGAGCGGCGCCACGACGACGGCGTTTTCGAGATCGGCAAATCGAGTGTTCTGGACGGGAACGCCGAGCACGCCAAGGGCCGTCGCGACGCCTCGATTTCCGTCGATGCAGATGAACGCCAGCAGGGCGAAAACGGCCGCCCAATGCAATGCCAGAAAAGAGCTCAGAATATGCCGCATGACGCTCCTGCTTCGCAGGGCAAAGCCGCTCAAGCTGAACAATCCTTGCCTTAACCATAACACTGGGCTTTGCCACCGGTCGCCGCAATGGAAACCATTCGTTAAGGTTAACGGCCATCCACAGGCGGCGCGAGAGCGGCAGCGAATTGGGCGACGGCACTTAGTTGATCGGCGGGTAGAGCGTATCGATGATCATGCGCGCATCATGGCGCGAATCGATCATGCCATAGGTATTGCGCCACTGGCCGGCGAGGCGCGTTTCGACGAAGGCGTCGGCGATCCGCCCTGCCCCCAGCCTGCGAAGCTCTGCCGCCGCCGCCGACAATGCCAATTGTTCTGTCAACAGCCGCGCCGAGCCCTCGTCGGTAGCCGCGACCTGCATTGCCGCCTTGAGCACGCCGACGGTGCCGCGTCCGCCTGCACCGAGATCGCGGTCGATGCCCGACAGCACGTCATCGAACAGGCCGGGTGCACGCCCCAGCACACGTAGCACGTCGAGCGCCATGACGTTGCCTGAACCTTCCCAGATCGCGTTGACCGGAGCTTCGCGATAGTAGCGGGCGAGCGGCCCCTCTTCGACATAGCCGTTGCCGCCGAGGCACTCCATTGCTTCATAGAGCAGCGGCGGCGCGATCTTGCAGACCCAGTATTTGACGACCGGCGTCATGGCGCGGGCGAAGGCCGCCTCGCCGCGGTCGCCGGCTGCCTCGTCGAAGGAGCGCGCCAGCCGGAACGACAGCGCGGTAGCGGCGGCAACGTCCAGCGCCATATCGGCCAGCACACGCTGCATCAGCGGCTGCTCGATCAGATTGGTTCCAAACACCTTGCGGTGGCGCGTGTGGTGGACAGCCTCGGCCAGTCCGGCCCGCATGATCGCCGACGAGGCGACGGCACAGTCGAGCCGCGTCAGGGTCACCATGTCCATGATCGTCTTCACGCCGGCGCCGGGCTCGCCAACCATCTCGCCGATGGCATTGACGAATTCCACCTCCGACGAGGCATTGGATCGATTGCCGAGCTTGTCCTTCAGCCGTTGAAAACGGAAGCCGTTGCCGGATCCGTCGCCAAGCAAGCGGGGCACGAGAAAGCACGACAGTCCCTCCGGCACCTGTCCGAGCACCAGGAAGGCATCCGACATCGGCGCCGACATGAACCATTTGTGGCCGGTCAGGCGATAAAACCCACTGCCGGCCCGCTCGGCCCTGGTGACGTTGGCACGGACATCGGTGCCGCCTTGCTTCTCGGTCATGCCCATGCCGAGTGTCAGCCCGGCCTTTTCGACCGGCGGCTTTTGGCTTTGATCGTATTTCCGCGTCGTCACCCGAGGCGCCCATTCGCGAAACAGCTTCGGGCTGGCCATCAGGGCTGCCAGCGAAGCGCTGGTCATGGTGATCGGGCAGAGATGCCCGGTCTCGAGCTCAGCCGTGAGATAAAAGCGCGCGGCACGCACCTGGTGGCGACGGCCGATCTCGGCATCGCCATTCTCCCAGACCGACGAATGCAGCCCGTTGGCAACAGAGCGGCGCATCAGCGCGTGATAGGCGGGATGGAACTCGACCTGGTCGATGCGCCGGCCCTGGCGATCATGGGTCCTGAGCTTCGGCGTCTCGACATTGGCAAGACGGGCCAACTCCTGCGCCTCATGGGTCAGAACGAAACGACCAAGCCCGTCGAGGTCCTTGCGGACCGGATCGGAAAAGCGCTCGGCAAGCTGGATCAGCAACGGATCGCCCCGCCAGGCGTTGCCGCCGGCCAGCGGCGGCGGCTGGTTGGTCACGTCGTCAGTCACGCTTCGTCCTTATCACCTGAAGGCTGCGAATCCAAAGCCAAGGCGGTTTATAGCCTATGGCCAACGGCGCGCGACGAAAATACCGGGGAGAACCAATCCAATCCCAAGCCGGTGCTTGCAGCCGCGAGGCCTCCCCCCTATAGCAGCGACTTGAGATGACCGACGCATCGTCCCTGCCACTTTATCCCCACCGCCATCTTCTGGGCATCCGCGATCTTTCCCCCGCCGATATCGAGCTTCTGCTCGACCGGGCGGACCGGGCCGTTGCCATCTCTCGGCAGTCGGACAAGAAGACATCGACGCTGCGCGGCCGCACCCAGATCAATCTCTTCTACGAAGCCTCGACCCGGACGCAATCGTCGTTCGAGCTGGCCGGCAAACGGCTCGGCGCCGACGTCATGAACATGTCCGTAGCGAGCTCTTCGGTGAAAAAGGGCGAAACGCTGATCGATACGGCGATGACGCTGAACGCCATGCGTCCCGACATATTGATCATCCGCCATCAATCGGCCGGTGCGGCAGCACTTCTTGCCCAAAAAGTCGGCTGCTCGGTGGTCAATGCCGGCGACGGCGCCCATGAGCACCCTACCCAGGCGCTGCTCGACGCACTGACCATCCGCCGCGCCAAGGGTCAGCTGTCGAAGCTGATCGTGGCGATCTGCGGCGACATCCTGCATTCGCGCGTGGCGCGCTCCAACATCATCCTGCTCAACGCGCTTGGTACCCAGGTCAGGGTCGTCGCCCCTTCGACGCTTTTGCCCTCCGGCATCGAGAAGATGGGCGTCATCGTCACCCGTTCCATGGCCGAGGGTCTGAAGGACGCCGACGTGGTGATGATGCTGCGCCTGCAGCGCGAACGCATGGAAGGCGCTTTCGTACCGTCGGTGCGCGAATATTTCCGCTATTTCGGCCTCGACGCCGAGAAGCTGAAAGCGGCCAAGGATGGCGCGCTGGTCATGCATCCCGGCCCGATGAACCGCGGCGTCGAGATCGCCTCCGAGATCGCCGACGGCCCTCAAAGCGTCATCCAGGAACAGGTTGAGATGGGCGTCGCCGTACGTATGGCGGTGATGGAAGCACTGCTCGATCCCCGTCGAAATCACGAGGGCCGCGGCGCATGAGCATAGCGATCTTCAGCCGAGCCCGCATTGTCGACCCGTCGCGCGGCATCGATGAGGTCGGTACCGTCATGGTCGAAGGCCGCAAAATCGTTGCGGCCGGCAAGGCGGCCTTGAACCAGGGCGCGCCCGAAGGCGCCACGATCATCGACTGCGCCGGCAAGACTATCATCCCCGGATTGATCGACGCGCGCGTCTTCATCGGCGAACCCGGCGGCGAACACCGCGAGACCATTGCTTCGGCGAGCATCGCGGCGGCGGCCGGCGGCGTCACCTCAGTCGTCATGATGCCCGATACCGACCCGGTGATCGACAATGTCGCATTGGTCGAGTTCGTACTGCGCACCGCCAAGGACACTGCAATCGTCAACATCTTTCCGGCGGCAGCGATCACCAAGGGGCTGGAAGGCCGCGAGATGACCGAATTCGGCCTGCTGCGCGAGGCCGGCGCGGTCGCCTTCACCGACGGCCGCCATTCTATTGCCAGCGCGCTGGTGATGCGCCGCGCGCTGACCTATGCGCGCGATTTCGGCGGCATCATCGCGCATGAAACCCAGGACGCCGATCTCGCCTCGGCCGGCGTCATGAACGAAGGCCTTTACGCAAGCTGGCTTGGCCTTGCCGGCATTCCGCGCGAAGCCGAATCGATTCCCCTGGACCGCGATCTCGCGTTGGCTCGGCTGACCGGGGGCGCCTATCACGCTGCCAAGATTTCGACGGCTATGGCGGCAAACGCGGTAGCACGCGCGAAAGCCGATGGCGCCAACGTCACATCAGGCGTGTCGATCCACAATTTGTCGCTCAACGAGAACGATGTCGGCGAGTACCGCACCTTCTTCCGGCTGACGCCGGCGCTGCGCGCCGAGGAAGATCGGCTGGCGATGATCGAAGCGATCAAGGACGGCACCATCGACCTCATCGTCTCCTCCCACGACCCGCAAGACGTCGACACCAAGCGCCTGCCCTTTGCCGATGCCGCGGCCGGCGCCATCGGGCTGGAAACGCTGCTGGGCGCAGCGCTGCGGCTCTATCACAATGGCGACGTGACGCTGCTGCGGCTGGTCGAAACACTGTCGACCGCGCCGGCAAGATTGTTCGGCCTGCCCGGCGGCACACTGAAACCGGGCGCGTTGGCCGATCTTGCGCTTGTCGATCTGGACGAGCCATGGGTCGTCAGCGAGAGCGGCATCCGCTCGCGCTCGAAAAACACCTGTTTCGAAGGCGCGCGGCTGCAAGGCAAGGTCTTGCAAACGATGGTGTCGGGCCGCACAGTGTTTTCGGCGTAGGACGGAGCGGCCGTCACGTCTTTAAATCCGCTCGGCCAAGGAAAGTTCGGGGGGGAACAATGGTTTACAGTCCCGTCTTGGCATTGGTGTTCGGCTATCTTCTCGGCTCGATTCCGTTTGGCCTGCTGATCACCCGTGCCGCCGGCCTCGGCGACGTGCGCAACATCGGCTCCGGCAACATCGGCGCCACCAATGTGCTGCGCACCGGCAACAAGAGCTTGGCCGCGGCCACGCTGCTGCTCGATGCGCTGAAGGGCACCGCGGCGGTGCTGATCGCAGGCCGCTTTGCGCCCGAGCTCGGACTTTGGGCCGGCTTCGGCGCGTTTTTAGGCCATCTCTTTCCGGTCTGGCTCGGCTTCAAGGGCGGCAAGGGTGTCGCCACGTACCTTGGCGTGCTGATCGCCCTTGCCTGGCAGGGGGCGCTGATCTTCGCCGTCGTCTGGCTGGCGGTGGCCTTCCTGTTCCGCTTCTCCTCGCTTGCGGCACTGACGGCAGCGGTGGTCGTGCCCGTGGCCCTGTATTTCCTGAGCACGCAGCAGATTGCCGGGCTTTTCGCGGCAATGAGCCTCATCGTCATCGTAAAGCACCGCGCCAACATTGCGCGGCTGCTTGCCGGCACCGAGGGTAAGATCGGGGCCAAGGAGTGAGCGAGCCCAATGCCGGGCCGCGCCTCAGCGACCGGCAGCGGCTGAGCTGGCTTCGTCTGATCCGTACGCCGAATGTCGGCCCGGCTTCCTTTCGCGACCTGATCAACCGGTTCGGTTCGGCCGAAGCAGCGTTATCGATCCTGCCGGAGCTGATGATTTCGGGTGGCGCCAAAAAAATCGCCCGCATTCCGTCCATTGCCGAGGCCGAGGCGGAGCTGGAGGCAGCCAGGCGTGCGGGCGCCCGCTTTGTCGGCATCGGCGAGGCGGACTATCCGCCGCTGATGAAAAGCATGGATCATCCGCCGCCGCTGCTCGCGGTCAGGGGCAACAGTGCGGTGTTCCGCTTGCCAGCGGTCGCCATCGTCGGCGCTCGCAACGCATCGCTGGCCGGCATCAAGATGGCGCGGATGCTGGCGACGGATCTCGGCCGCGACGGCTATGGCATTGTCTCCGGCCTGGCGCGCGGCGTTGATACGGCCGCGCACCAGGGCAGCCTTTCGACCGGCACGATCGGCGTGCTCGCCGGCGGCCTCGATTTGCCCTACCCGCCCGAAAATGCCGGCCTGTGCGACGAGATCGCCGAGCGTGGCGGCGCCATCATTTCCGAAATGCCGTTTGGCTGGCAGCCGCGCGCACAGGATTTTCCGCGCCGCAACCGGCTCGTCGCCGGTGCTGCATTGGGATTGGTCGTGGTCGAGGCCGCACAGCGCTCCGGCTCGCTGATCAGCGCCCGGCTGGCCGGCGAGATGGGCCGCCTGGTTTTCGCCGTTCCCGGTTCGCCGCTCGATCCGCGCGCCGCCGGCACCAATGGCCTGCTCAAGGACGGCGCCACTCTTGTCACCGAGGCCGCCGATATCACCAGTGCGATCGCGCCGCTGGTCGGCGTCTGGACGCCAAGGACATCGCCGCTCGAAGAGCCGCCCGACTTTTCGGCAACGCCGCCGCCGCGCGAGGACGACCGCGACCGCGTCGTCGAGGCGCTCGGCCCGACGCCGGTAGCAGTCGACGAGATCATCCGCCACACCGGCCTGCATCCCGCTCAAGTGTTCATGGTGCTGCTGGAGCTCGACCTCGCCGGCCGGCTCGAACGCCATGCCGGCGGCAACGTCTCACTGATCTGACCGAGAGCTTGCGCATGTCCCGGCAAGCAATTCCGCTGTGATCCCGATGGCCGATTCGAGCAACAAACCAAAGCAGACGCTGTTCGCTCGTACGACGACCCTTGTCTGGTCAGCGCTGAGCGTCATGCTGGCGCTGCAATGGTCGATGGATCTCGGGATGTCGGGTTTTCCCGACGGCTACATAACGCCCTTCGCAAGAGCGACCAGCACGCTTCTGGGCATTCTGACGGCAGCCTGCATGGCCCAGGGTCTCTACTTTTTCCTGGCCGGCGCGTTCGGCAGGAAGGTGAGCGCCCTCGGTCTTTTCCTGCAAATCCTTGCCGCAGCGGTTCTCACTGTGGTGCCAGTGCTTATCGTGAAGGATTGTCCGCATTCACAGCTGTGCAGCAATGCCTATGAGGCACTCACCGGCACGATGATGGACGATGGCGCGGGCGGCTAAGGCCACTGCATGCGTTCGGCACGAGGTTGTCACCCATGTCTTAGGTACAAACTGTTACCCATGTCTCCGGCCGTACAATTTTATTGATGGTGAGCGCGATGGGATTCGAACCCATGACCTACTGATTAAAAGTCAGTTGCTCTACCGGCTGAGCTACGCGCTCCCGCGGGCTCAGAAAGGCCGCCCTCGAAATTGCGCGGAACATAGGGAGAGTGCCTCTGCCGGTCAACCGGAAAAAGACGGCTCCCAAACCGGACTTTCCTGCCGTGTCATGCATGCCGTGCGGTGCACTTCGGCGTTGACGGAACTGCCTCCCTCTCGCGCAAGGCCGAAGCTAGCGCTTTGCGGCACAAGCGCAAGCAGCGAATCGGGAGAACCTTTGCAGATCAGCAACTTGGGATTTTTAGCGGAACAATTTGCGCAGCCTGCCCGTTTTTCCGCGACAAGGGACACGCGTTTCAAGGAGAAGATCATGAATAGGATCATGTCGTGCCTGCTGGCGACCACCCTTTCGATCTCATTCGCTGCCGCGGAGATCGTGCCAGTCAACGCTCAGCCCAGCTATGCGCCCCCTGCCCAGGGGCTCACCTCGAATGTCCAGACCGTCCAGTACGAGCCGTGGCGGAGGCACAGGAGTTTCAACCGCGATTTCTCGCGGCGCAGTTTTGCGCGTGAGGACGGCATGTATTGGCGTGGCCATCGCGGCTATCGCGAATATCGTCGCGGCTATCGCCGTCACGGTGACTACTGGTTCCCCCTGGCAGCCTTCGCCACCGGAGCGCTGATTACGGGCGCCATCGTCAACAGCCAGAATCGTGTCTATCGTGGCGATGCCCATGTGCAGTGGTGCTATGACCGTTATCGGAGCTATCGCGCTTCTGACAACACTTACCAGCCCAACTACGGTCCGCGCCGGCAGTGCCGGTCGCCTTACTGAGTCCTAGCTTAGAGGCTGCAAGCCCGCGCCCGAAACGGCGCGGGTTTTTCATTAGTGCGAATCTGGTGGCATCCCTGCCTATCGCATGCTTAGCGTCCTGCGCACAGCGTGGCGCCAACCTGCCAGCTTGGCGGCACGTGTCGAAGCATCCATGTCCGGCTTGAACCGGCGCTCGAGCGCCCAACTCCTGGCGAATTCCGCGGCCTTCGGCCAGACACCCGCCTTCGAGCCGGCCAGCCAAGCCGCACCGAGTGCAGTCGTCTCGAGAATTGTCGGCCGGTCGACCGGCGCATCGAGAATGTCGGCCAGCCGCTGCATGGTCCAGTCCGACGCCACCATGCCGCCATCGACCCTGAGCACGGTCTGGACCGAGGCGCCCTTCCAGTCCTTGCGCATGGCATCAAGCAGATCGCGCGTTTGGAACGCTACGGATTCCAGTGCCGCGCGGGCAAATTCCGCCGGCCCCGAATTGCGGGTCAGCCCGAAGATGGCGCCGCGCGCCTCGGCATCCCAGTGCGGTGCGCCGAGCCCGACGAAAGCCGGCACCAGATAGACGTTCTGCGTTGGATCGGCTTCCGCCGCCAATTTGCCGCTCTGCTCGGCCTTGCCGATCACCTTGATGCCGTCGCGCAGCCATTGTACGGCGGCGCCGGCGATAAAGATCGAGCCCTCCAGTGCATAGGTGGTCTTGCCGTTCAGCCTATAGGCGATGGTGGTCAAAAGCCGGTTCTTCGAACGCACCAGATCGCTGCCGGTGTTGAGCAGCGCGAAGCAACCGGTGCCGTAGGTCGATTTCATCATGCCCGGATCGAAACAGGCCTGGCCGATCGCCGCCGCATGCTGGTCGCCGGCCACACCGAGGATTCTGATCTCTGCACCAAACAGGCTTTTGTCTGTGATTCCAAAATCATCGGCACAATCTTTCACCTGCGGCAGCATTCTTGCAGGTATGCCAAGAATGGCCAGCAGCTCGTCGTCCCAGGCGTTTTGTTCGATGTTGTAGACCAGTGTGCGCGAGGCATTGGTGGCGTCAGTGGCGTGGACCTTGCCGCCAGTCAGGCGCCAAATCAGAAAACTGTCGATGGTGCCGGCCAGCAGTTCGCCCTTCTCGGCGCGTTTTCTGGCGCCCTTCACCTTGTCCAGCATCCAGGCGATCTTGGTGCCAGAGAAATAGGGATCGAGTAGCAGGCCGGTCTTTTTTGTGAATTTCTTCTCCAGCCCCAGCTTCTTCAGTTTCTGGCATAGCGGCGCGGTGCGGCGGTCCTGCCAGACAATCGCGTTGTGGATCGGCTTGCCGGTCTCTTTGTCCCAGATGACGACTGTTTCGCGCTGGTTGGTGATGCCGATCGCGGCGACTTCCGCTGCGTTGCGGTCGGCTGTCTTCAGCGCGGCCTTCACCGTTTCCACGACGCTTGCCCATATCTCCTCGGGATCGTGCTCGACCCAGCCGGACGCCGGATAATATTGGGTGAATTCCTTTTGCCCGCTGCCGACGACCATCATCTTGTCGTCGAACAGGATCGCCCGGCTCGATGTCGTTCCCTGGTCGATTGCAAGGATGTATCCGGTCATTCTCTCTCCCGTCGAAGCGAATTCAAAGGTGCTACGGTGTCTCGACGCCAGATGGCGCGGAGCCGTTCACGCAAACAGGGGAGACGGCAACATGCCGCCTCCCCTGAGCATGGCGATGCGGGCGCGGACGCCCGCATCAAACGGTCCTATTGCTGCCAGCTCTTCACCAGCTCGTCGTAGTTGATGGTGACCGGCTTTTCCTTCTCGTTCTCGATCTTGAGCTGAGGAGCGAGATTGCCCTTCTTGACCGCGTCGGCGTTCCAGTAGGCGAGGTCATGCTCTTCGGCCATCTTCGGGCCAATATCGCCCTGAACGCCCGACTTCTCGATGCGGCTCATCACCTTTTCCTGCTCGGCGCAGAGCGAGTCCATCGCTTCCTGCGCGCTCTTGGCGCCCGACGAAGCATCGCCGATCGCCTGCCACCAGAGCTGTGCCAGCTTCGGATAGTCCGGCACGTTGGTGCCGGTCGGCGACCACTGGACGCGCGCCGGCGAGCGGTAGAACTCGATCAAGCCGCCGAGCTTTGGCGCACGTTCGGTGAAGCTCTTGTCGTGGATCGTGCTCTCGCGGATGAAGGTCAGGCCGACATGGCTCTTCTTCACGTCGACCGTCTTCGAGGTGACGAACTGCGCGTAGAGCCAGGCGGCCTTGGCGCGGTCGGTCGGCGTCGACTTCATCAGCGTCCAGGAACCGACGTCCTGATAGCCGAGCTTCATGCCGTCCTTCCAGTAGACGCCATGCGGCGACGGCGCCATGCGCCACTTCGGCGTGCCGTCGTCGTTCAGCACGGCCTTGGCGCTGGCGTCGACCATGCTGGCGGTGAAGGCGGTGTACCAGAAGATCTGCTGGGCAACCGCGCCCTGCGCCGGAACTGGCCCCGATTCGGAGAAGGTCATGCCTTGGGCTTCCGCCGGTGCATAGGCCTTCAGCCAATCGAGATACTTCTGGATGGAGTAGACGGAAGCCGGACCATTGGTGTCGCCGCCGCGCGCCGTGCAGGAACCGACCGGACGCGAATTCTCGTCGACCTTGATGCCCCATTCGTCGACAGGCAGACCGTTTGGAATGCCCTTGTCGCCATTGCCGGCCATCGACAGCCAGGCGTCGGTGAACCGCCAGCCGAGCGACGGGTCCTTCTTGCCATAATCCATATGGCCGTAGACCTTCTTGCCATCGATCTCGCGGCCGGTGAAGAACTCGGCGATGTCCTCATAGGCCGACCAATTGACAGGCACGCCGAGGTCGTAGCCGTATTTGGCCTTGAAGTCCGCCTTGTTCTTCTCGTCGTTGAACCAGTCGTAACGGAACCAGTAGAGGTTCGCGAACTGCTGGTCGGGAAGTTGGTAGAGCTTCTTGTCGGGCGCGGTGGTGAACGAGGTGCCGATGAAATCCTTCAGGTCGAGATTCGGGTTGGTGACATCCTTGCCGTCGCCTGCCATCCAGTCGGTCAGGTTGCGCACCTGCTGGTAGCGCCAGTGCGTGCCGATCAGATCGGAATCGTTGACCCAGCCGTCATAGAGGTTCTGGCCGGTCTGCATCTGGGTCTGGATCTTCTCGACGACGTCGCCTTCCTGGGTGACGTCGTGCGTAACCTTGATGCCGGTGATGGCTGTAAAGGCCGGCGCCAGCACCTGCGATTCATACTGATGCGTGGCGATGGTTTCGGAAACCACCTTGATATCCATGCCGGCGAAAGGTTTCGCGGCATCGATGAACCATTGCATTTCGGCTTCCTGGCCGGCGCGGTCGAGCGTCGACAGGTCGCCGATTTCCTTGTCCAGGAAGGCCTTGGCCTCGTCCATTCCGGCATAGGCGTTGCTTGCCCCGAGCAACAGGACAAGCGCAGTTGTTGATGTCAAGAATTGCCGTCGCATGTATTTCCTCCACTGTTAAAGTTCAAAGTGCGATCTGGATCGGCGGCCGGCACGCCGCCGTTCCAACAGTTTCCCCCTCTATACGTAGCGGAACACGCCGACGGCGTAGACCACGGAGAGAGCGAGAGCCCACCACAGATTGGGTCCGACTAGACCCAGCCAAGCGAGATGGATAAAGGCGCTGCCAAGCAGCGACAGGAACAGGCGGTCGCCGCGCGTCGTTTCGAAGCGCAGCACGCCGACGCGCGGATTGCCGCCCGGCGAGACGTATTCCCACGCCGCCATGCCGCAAAGCAGCAGAAAGATGGTTCCAAAGAAGGCCGCGGTCGGCCACGTCCAGGCCATCCACGAAAAATCGAGGTTGGACGAGAGGTTAAATCCCCACAGGCGGATATTGGCCGGATCGCTGAAGCCTACCGTTATTGCCACGAAATCGATTTGAAGTGCCACCCAGGCCACGACGACCAGGGCGAGAAACAGCACGGCCCACCACCAGGGGCTTCTGTCGACCTGCTCCATCATACCCTCCCCAGGGCAAAGCCCTTGGCGATGTAGTTGCGCACAAACCAGATGACGAGCGCGCCGGGAATCAGCGTCAGCACGCCGGCTGCGGCGAGCAGCCCCCAATCCATGCCGGCGGCCGAAACGGTGCGGGTCATGGTCGCGGCGATCGGCTTGGCGTCCGTGGTCGTCAGCGTGCGGGCGATCAGCAGCTCGACCCACGAGAACATGAAGCAGAAGAAGCACGCCACGCCGATGCCGCTCGCAATCAGCGGCATGAAGATCTTGATGAAGAAGCGCGAGAACGAATAGCCGTCGATATAGGCGGTCTCATCGATCTCCTTCGGCACGCCCGACATGAAGCCTTCGAGGATCCACACCGCCAGCGGCACGTTGAACAGGCAATGCGCCAGAGCCACGGCGATATGGGTGTCGATAAGGCCGAAGGCCGAATAAAGCTGGAAGAATGGCAGCGCGAACACCGCCGGCGGCGCCATGCGGTTGGTCAGCAGCCAGAAGAACAGATGTTTGTCGCCGAGGAAGCGATAGCGCGAAAAGGCGTAGGCAGCAGGCAGTGCTGCGGCCACCGAAATCACCATGTTCATAACCACATAGGTGATCGAGTTGATGTAGCCCGAATACCAGGACGCGTCGGTGAAGATGGTGCGGTAATTCGCCAATGTCGGTGCGTGCGGGTAGAGCGTCAGCGACGAGACGATCTCGCCATTGGTCTTGAAGCTCATATTGATTAGCCAGTAGATCGGCAAAAGCAGAACGATGATGTAGAGCGTCGGCACGATCCACCACCAACGCGACTCCTCGCCGCGACGGCGCATCAGCCGCGCGATCTCGTCCTGCCGCAGCGTGCTGGCTAATCCTTGCGAAGCTGTCGTCTCGCTCACTCTGTCGGCTCTTTCGTCAGCGCGGCTCATCTCAGCGCTCCGCGTCGTAATTGGTCATCACGGTGTAGAACACCCATGACAACAACAGGACGATAAGGAAGTAGACCAGCGACATAGCCGCCGCCGGGCCGAGGTCGAACTGGCCGAGCGCCGTCTTGACGAGATCGATCGAAAGAAAGGTCGTCGAGTTGCCGGGTCCGCCGCCGGTCACCACGAACGGTTCGGTGTAGATCATGAAGCTATCCATAAAGCGCAGCAGCACGGCGATCAGCAGCACGCGGTTCATCTTCGGCAGCTGGATGTAACGGAACACCGCCCAGCGCGAGGCACCGTCGATCTTGGCCGCCTGATAAAAGGCATCCGGGATCGAGACCAGGCCGGCATAGCAGAGCAGAACGACGAGGCTGGTCCAATGCCAGACGTCCATGATGATGACCGTGACCCAGGCGTCATAAGGGTCTTGCACATAATTATAGTCGATGCCGAGCGCGTTGACGTAATAGCCGAGCAGGCCAATGTCGTTGCGCCCGAACACCTGCCAGATGGTGCCGACGACGTTCCATGGGATCAGCAGCGGCAACGCCATCAAAACAAGGCAAACCGGCACGCCCCAACCCTTCTTCGGCATATTGAGCGCAATGAAGATGCCGAGCGGCACTTCGATCGCCAGGATGATGAAGGAGAAGACAAGGTTGCGGATCATCGCTTGCCAGAAGCGGCTGGAGGAAAGCAGTTCCTCGAACCACTCGGTGCCGGCCCAGAAGAAGACGTTGTTGCCGAAAGTGTCCTGCACCGAATAATTGACAACCGTCATCAGCGGTATGACCGCCGAGAACGCCACCAGCAGCAGCACCGGCAGCACCAGGAACCAGGCTCTGTTGTTCCAGGTCTTTTCCACTTCAGGCTCCCATCTCGACGCGCCAGGAATCGGCATAGATGTTGATGCCGGCCGGGTCGAACCGCACCTTCGGATCGGCCGGAACTGTCTCGTCCTCGCCGATGACGGCGGCGATCTCGCGCCCTTCGAGATTGGCACGGACCACCTTATGGCGGCCGACGTCCTCGATCTTGCTGACCCGGACCGCCATGCCCTGGCTTCCCAGGCGCACATATTCGGGACGGATGCCGAGCTCGATGGCGCCGCCGCCCGCCTTGGGCACGCCCGGCAGTTCGATCTGCTGCGAGCCCAGCTTCGCGGTCTTGCCGTCGATCGCCACCGGCATGACATTCATGCCGGGCGAGCCGATGAAATAGCCGACGAAGGTGTGACGCGGGCGCTCGAACAGCTCCGCCGGTGTGCCGATCTGCACGATTTCGCCGTCATACATGACGACCACCCTGTCGGCGAAGGTCAACGCCTCGGTCTGGTCGTGCGTGACATAGACCATGGTGTAGCCGAAGCGGCGGTGAAGCTGCTTCAACTGCGAGCGCAGCACCCATTTCATATGCGGGTCGATGACGGTCAAGGGCTCGTCGAACAGGATGGCATTGACGTCGGAGCGCACCAGCCCGCGTCCGAGCGAGATTTTCTGCTTCTGGTCGGCGGTCAGTCCGCGCGCCTTGCGTTTGGCCATATCGGCCAGCCCGGTCATCTCCAGCGTCTCGCGCACCTTGCGGTCGACGTCGGCCTCCGGCACGCCGCGATTGCGCAGCGGGAACGCCAGATTGTCGTAGACGGTCATCGTGTCGTAGATCACCGGGAACTGGAACACCTGGGCAATGTTGCGCTCTTGGGTCGACAGATTGGTCACGTCCCTGCCGTTGAACAGCAGCTGGCCGTGCGAGGGATGCAGCAATCCCGAAATGATGTTGAGCAGCGTAGTCTTGCCGCAGCCGGATGGGCCGAGCAGCGCATAAGCGCCGCCGTCCTCGAACGTGTGGTGCACTTCCTTCAGCGCAAAATCGGCATCCGTGCGCGGGTTCTGCAGATAGGTGTGGCGGATATGATTGACATCGATGCGCGCCATCGCTTCCTCCTAAGCCGCCAGCTTCGGCGCGGCCACGGCGCGGCCGTGCTCGTCGAAGACCATGATGTGGCGCGGGTCGATGAACACCTCGACCTCCTCGTCCGGCTCGAAGTCACGAATGCCGTGGGTCAGCATCACCCAGCGCGCATCGGCAAAATCGAGATGGATGAAGCTTTCCGATCCCGTGATCTCAGTGATCGTCACCTTTGCGCGCACCGGCACTGCGGCGGCGTTGGGCCGATCGAGGGAAAGATGATGAGGCTGGAAGCCGATCGTATAGATCGCATCGGCAATGCCGAAGAGTTCGGCCGGCACCGGCAATTTCACGCCGCCCTCGAGCAGGAAATCCAGGCCCTTCTTGGCAAGCACAATGGTGTTGAGCGGCGGATCCGCGAAGGTTCTCGCCGTCACCAGATCGACCGGTTTGCGGAACACTTCGATGGTCGGCCCGAACTGGGTGATGCTGCCTTCGGAAAGCGTCGCCGTGTTGCCGCCGAGCAGCAAGGCCTCGTGCGGCTCGGTCGTGGCATACACGAAGATCGTGCCGGCGGCCGCGAAGACCTTCGGCAGTTCCGCGCGCAATTCTTCGCGCAGCTTGTAGTCTAGGTTGGCGAGCGGCTCGTCGAGCAGCACGAGGCTGGCATTCTTGACGATGGCGCGGGCCAGCGCGGTGCGCTGCTGCTGGCCGCCCGACAGACTGAGAGGCGTGCGGTCGAGATAGGGCGTGAGTTTGAGAAGGGCGGCGGCATTGCGCACCTCCCTGTCGATCGTTGCCTGATCCGTGCCGGCCACCCGCAGCGGTGAGGCGATGTTTTCGTAGACCGTCATCGCCGGATAATTGATGAATTGCTGGTAGACCATGGCGACGTTGCGCTTTTGCACCGGCATGCCGGTGACATCCTTGCCATCGAACCGGACCGAGCCGGAGGTCGGCACGTCGAGGCCCGCCATCAGCCGCATCAGGCTGGTCTTGCCGGAGAGCGTCGGCCCGAGCAGGACGTTGAGCGAGCCGTGCTGAAGCGTCAGCGAGACGTCGCGGATATGTTCCGCCGCACCCACCGTCTTCGTCACGTTTCTCAGTTCAAGCATGATGCCTCCTCCCAGGCTTTCTGCATCAGTCGGCCGTCCCTATTCGGCAGCCGCTACGTGCTGCCGGCTTATTCCGCGCATGAACTCGTCGAGCACTGCCGCCTGCTCACGGCTGAGACGCAGGCCGCGCTTGGTCCGGCGCCACAATACATCCTCGGCAGTCATCGCCCATTCGTTTTCGACGAGGTAGCGCACCTCGGCCTCGTAGAGATCGGCGCCGAAGTTGCGGCCAAGATCGGCGTTCGACTTGGCGAGGCCCAGCAGCTTCCTTGCGCGGGTGCCATAGAGCCGGGTCAACCGGCGGGCCAGCCGCGCGTCGAGGAACGGGTACGCCGTTTTCAGTTTCGCTACCTCGCCATCGAAGCCGGTGACGGGAAAGTCACCGCCGGGCAGCGGCGTGTTTGCTGTCCATGGCTTGCCTCGCTTGCCGAGAAAACCCTCGATCTTCTCGAGCATTGATTCCGACAATCGGCGGTAGGTGGTGATCTTGCCGCCAAAGGCGTTGACGATCGGGGCGGCACCCTCGCCTCCATCGGCCTTCAGCACATAGTCGCGCGTGGCTTCCTGCGCCTTTGAGGCGCCATCATCGTAGAGCGGGCGCACCGCGGAATAGGTCCAGACGATATCCGACGGCTTGACCGGCTGCGCGAAATATTCGCTTGCCGCAGCGCAGAGATAGTCGATCTCGGCATCACTGATCCTGACGTCGTGCGGATCGCCGGGATAGTCCCGGTCGGTGGTGCCGATGAGCGTGAACTCGTCTTCGTAGGGGATGGCGAAAATGATGCGCCCGTCCTTGTTCTGAAAGAAATAGGCGCGTGGGTCGTCGAATTTCTTGCCAACGACGATGTGGCTGCCTTGCACGAGGCGGACATTGTGCACGTCGTTCAGGCCGACGGTGGCCGAAAGAACCTGGTCGACCCACGGGCCCGCGGCATTGACCAGCAGCCGCGCCTTGACCTCCTCGGTATCGCCGGTCCGCACGTTTTCAAGCCTGACCGTCCAGAGATTGCCTTCACGTCGGGCGCTGACGACCCTTGTACGGGTTCGAATGATAGCGCCGCGCTCAGTGGCGTCACGGGCATTCAACACAACCAGCCGGGCATCGTTGACCCAACCGTCCGAATATTCGAACGCCTTTCGAAACAGCGGCTTCAGCGGCTTGCCGGCCGGATCCTTGGCCATGTCCAAGGTTTTCGTCGGCGGCAGCAATTTGCGCCCGCCAATATGGTCGTAGAGGAAAAGCCCGAGCCGGATCAGCCAGGCCGGACGCAGCCCCTTGGCGTATGGCAGCACGAAGCGCATCGGCCAGATGATATGCGGCGCGTTCCTCCACAGGACCTCGCGTTCCATCAGCGCTTCGCGCACCAGGCGGAATTCGTAGAATTCGAGATAGCGCAAGCCGCCATGGATCAGTTTGGTCGAACCCGAAGAAGTTCCGCTGGCCAGATCGTTCATCTCGGCAAGAAAGACCGAAAAGCCCCGCCCAACGGCATCGCGGGCGATGCCGCAGCCATTGATGCCGCCACCGATGACGAAAATGTCATGGATCGGTGATGCGCCCAAAGAGTCCTCCCTCGATTTCGCATTGCAGCATTTTTGGGTTCTTGCGAAACCGTACGGGAATTATTTCGAAATGATAACGAATGTCAAACGAAATATGGTTGGCGACAGATGTCGCAACGGCACCTCTAAGAGAGCGACGTTTCGATCAGCTGAACCTCTGCCTCCTGGCAGATCTTGCGCACCGACGGGATGTCGCAACGATCGGTGATGAAGGTGTTGACCTGCGACAGATGGCCGATGCGGACGGGCGCGGTGCGCTCGAATTTGGTCTGGTCCGACACCAGGATCACATGCCGGGCGTTGGCGATGATCGCCTGAGCCACCTTCACCTCACGAAAATCGAAGTCGAGCAGTGCGCCGTCATGGTCGATGGCCGAGGCGCCGATCACCGCAAAATCGACCTTGAACTGCCTGATGAAATCGACCGCTGCCTCGCCGACCACACCGCCGTCGGAACCGCGCACGACACCGCCGGCGATTACCACCTCGATCGAAGGATATATGCGCATCCTGTTGGCAACATTGATGTTATTGGTGATGA
Source organism: Mesorhizobium sp. (assembly GCF_005063415.1). Taxonomy (GTDB): domain Bacteria; phylum Pseudomonadota; class Alphaproteobacteria; order Rhizobiales; family Rhizobiaceae; genus Mesorhizobium. Next base: position 41,711 of record NZ_SUEG01000001.1, on the reverse strand, counting down.
CCATCAGGCCGCTGTGATCGAGCAGCGACTTACTGACAGCTTCCGTCGTGGTCCCGATATTGATGAACAGAGACGCGTTGTCCGGGATCAGCCGGGCTGCTGCGCGACCGATCGCCTCCTTCTCCTCGGCGGCGATCTTACGCCGAGCCTCATATTCCATGTTCTCGATGCCGGACGGGAACAATGCCCCGCCATGAATGCGGGACAAAAGCCGCTGGTCGCAGAGATCGTTGAGATCCTTGCGGATCGTCTGCGGCGTCACGTTGAAATGCGTCGCCAACTCCTCGACCAGTACGCGGCCATGATCTTTGGCCATCTGGATGATTTCGGAATGACGCGGCGACAGATACATCTAGCAACCTCTCATTTTCGTTTTTCTCGTCTATAGCTGAAAACGAAAGCCATGAACAGGTATGAGCCGGCTAATGAACATCGGGCGACTGCAGAGAGAAAAGCTCCGGCGCAATCTGGACGAGGCTATCAACTCAGGCTCCGCGCGATCTCAGTGATGACCTCGAACGCAGTATCGACGTCCGCCACAGTCGTTTCGAACTGCCCGACCTGAAAGCGGATCGCCACCTGCCCGTCCACCCGGGTCTGCGTCAGGTAGATGCGGCCGTCATCGTTGATCGCGCTGACCAGCCGCAAATTGTGCTCGTCAAGGTCGACGCCCGCAGCCGCGAGATGGCGGAATGAGAATAGCGACAGCATCGGTTCCGTGACGATCTCGAAATCCGGTTCCCGAGCCAGCCAGGCGGCGAGGCCCTCTTCCAAGCCATGCGCACGCAGCAGGAACCAAAGTTTCAGCGCGCGGAACCTTCGGCCGAGCGGCACCGACCATTCGGAGTAGTTGATGACCCCGTCGCGGCCATGCGTCTTGAGGAATTCGGGCTTGATCGCCAGCGTGCGCACGAGGTCTTCCGGCTGGCGGATGAATTGCATCGAGCAATCGAACTGTGCGCCCAGCCATTTGTGCGGATTGAAGACGATCGAATCCGCATGTTCGGCGCCGGCCCAGAAATGCCGGAACTCGGGGCAGATCATGGCGGAGCCGGCCCATGCGGCATCGACATGCAGGTAGAGCCCGTGCCGCTTCGCCACCGCGGCAACAGCCGCGACATCGTCGATGCCGCCGGTACTGGTGCCGCCGACGCTGGCGATAATGCCGGCCGGCAGCATGCCGTTTTCGCGGTCGGCGACGATCGCCGCTTCCAGAGCCGCCGTCTGCATAGCGCGGAAGCGTCCCGCGACCGGAATGCGCACGAGGTTCACCTCCCCGATGCCCGACACCCAGATCGCCCGGTCGATGGAAGTATGGACTTGGTCGGAAGAATAGACCCGCACGACCGGCTGGCCTTGCAGGCCGCTGTTGTTGCCTTGCCAGTCGAGCGCGCGCTCACGCATGGTCAGCACGGCGGCAAGCGTCGCCGATGAAGCCGAATCCTGCATGACGCCGGAGAATCCCGCCGGCAGACCAAGCGCCTGCCGCATCCAGTCGACGACCCGCATCTCGAGCTCGGTCGCCGCCGGCGAGGTCTGCCAGAGCATGCATTGCGCAGCCATGGCGGAAACCAGATACTCGGCCACGACGGAGGCCGGTGCCGCGTTGGCCGGGAAATAGGCAAAGAAACGCGGATGCTGCCAGTGCGTCATGCCCGGCAGGATCTTTTGTTCGAAATCGGCGAAGATTGCCTGCATCGTTTCGCCGTCTTCCGGCGGCGCGGCGTCGATGCTTTTGAAGATTTCGCCCGGCTCGACAAGCGGCCGCACCGGTCTTTCGCGAAGGCTGTTTCTGTAGTCGGCGCCCCATTCAGCCGCTCGCAGCGACCATTCGCGGAATTCGTTGCTATTCATCTTCGCCTCCGTAGCGCCTCATCGAGCCGCGGTCCAAGAGCACGAAAAACGAAGGTTTTCATTCGGGAAAATCAGGCAAACTGGCAAAGGCGGTCTTCAGCGCATTCGACCAGCTATCCGAGATCGTACGATAATATTGATCGTCCTGGTTTATTCGCTTTTTGAGGCCGACCTTGAAAGTGTCCTTTTCATAGAACAGCAGATCGAGCGGCAGGCCGACCGACAGGTTCGACTTCAGCGTCGAGTCGAACGACACAAGCAGCAACTTCACCGTCTCGGCGAAACTCATCGTCCTTTCATAAGCGCGGATAATGATAGGCTTGCCGTATTTGGTCTCACCGATCTGGAAGAACGGCGTGTCGTCGGTGGATTCGATGAAATTGCCTTCCGGATAGATCATGAACAGGCGCGGCGCGCTGCCCTTGATCTGACCGCCGAGGATGAAGGAGGCGTTGAAGTAGGAATCCGCCTTTTCGCCCGCCGGCGACGAACTGGTGATGACCTCCTTGACGGTGTCTCCGACCAACCGGACTGTCTGGTACATGGAGGGCGTTTCGAGCAGCGTGGCACGGCGCTCCGCCACTGCCTTGGTGCGTTCGTCGAGCAGGCTGACTACGGCCTGCGTCGTCGCGAGATTGCCGGCCGACATCAAAACGATGACACGCTCGCCCGGCTCTTCCCAGACATGCATCTTCCTGAAGGTCGAGATCGAATCCATACCGGCATTGGTGCGCGTGTCCGACATGAACACGAGCCCGCGATTGATTTTCAGGCCGACGCAATAGGTCATCGAATCTCTTTGGCAACAATCTTGCCGGGGATTACTGCTCCACGGTGACGGTGACCGCAAGCTGTTCTTCCGCCTGTCCCAGCCGAATTCCCGATACCGGCGTGGCGTCGCGGTAATCGCGGCCGGTCGCCACCTTTACATAGCGTTCGTCGGGAGAAATGCCGTTGGCGACATCGAAGGCGACCCAGCCGAGGCCCGAGACATGCGCCTCGGCCCAGGCGTGGCTTGCCGCCTGCTCGATCGCTGCATCCATCATCAGATAGCCGCTGACGTAGCGCGCCGGAAAATCCATGGCGCGCGCCGCGGCAACGAAGATGTGGCTGTGGTCCTGGCAAACGCCGGTCTTGAGCGCGAGGGCCTCTTCGGCCGGCGTCGTCGCGTTGGTGGTGCCTGACGTATAAGCTACACGCTCGCCGATCACCGCCATCAAGCGGTGCAGCCTTTCGATGTCGGTACCCTTGCCGGCCGAGGCAGCAAGCTCGCGAATGCCGCTGCCGATCGTCGTCAGCGGCGTTTCATGGCCGAACAGCCAGAGCGGCGCGAAACCTTGGTGCGGCCCGCAGACGCCGGCGGTGTCGCGCGTCACCACTTCGCCGGCTGCTTCGACGGTGATGAAGTCGCGCTCGCCCTCGACGCTTAACAGCCGGGTATCATTGCCGAAATGATCGGTGAAGCGCACTTCCTCGCGTGCGCCTTCGATCTTCAGCGCCCAGGACAGTACCGTCTGGGTGCGCCCGTTCACCGGGAGCAGCCGCAAACGCTGCAACAGATAATGCACCGGCGCATCATAGCGGTATTCGGTCCGGTGGGTGATCTTCAGCCGCATCGCACTCGTCCCTGGAACATGAGCTTTTCCGAAAACCGGTCTCCGCTTTTTGGGGTCATGCTCAATAGAACCTGTAATCCTGCGCGATCTCGTCGCCGAGCCTGGTGTTGTCGCGGATGAAATTGGCCAGGAATTCATGCAGGCCGGCGTCGAAAATATCCTTGATCGAGCCGGCCGTCAGCATGGCCTGGGTCTTGGCAGCCGTTGCATGACAGGCGTGGCGCTCCCCATAGTCGTCACCCAGGAATTTGAGATGCTCCGTCAGGAAGCGGTAGCAAAAGGTCAGCGAGCGCGGCATGCGGACGTTGAGGATCAGATAATCGGCGATGTTGCTCGGCTTGTAGTCGGCGTCATAAACCCAGCGATAGGAACGGTGCGCCGACACCGAGCGCAGGATCGATTCCCACTGGTAGTTGTCGAGCGTCGAGCCGACCCAGGAGATCGACGGCAACAGCACGTAGTATTTCACATCCAGGATGCGCGCGGTGTTGTCGGCGCGTTCGACATACGTGCCGAGCTGCGAAAAATCGAAAATCTCGTTGCGCAGCATCGTGCCGTAGAACGAGCCGCGGATCAGCGCCGTCTCGCGCTTGATTGCGTCGAGTACGCTGGGCAGGTCGCGCTCGTCGATCGGCTTGGCCAGCATCCGCTTCAGCGACATCCAGGCTTCGTTGATGCTTTCCCAGGTTTCACGCGTCAACGCGGTACGCACCATGCGGGCATTGTTACGGGCCGTTTCGATAGACGACATCGTGCTCGACGGGTTCGACGTGTCGCGCAGCAGATAGTCGGCGACATTGGCGGCGGTGTAGTCGGAATATTTCTGCGTGAAGGCGGCGTCCGAACCGGCGCTGAGCAGCACCGAATTCCACTCCTCCGAAGCGTTCTGAGTGCGAGTTAGCGCCATGCGCAGGCCGGCGTCCACCAGCCGCGCCATGTTTTCCGCCCGCTCGATATAGCGGTTCATCCAGTAGAGCCCGTTGGCGGTGCGGCCGAGAAGCATGTCAGGCGGTCCTGCTGTGAATAGTGAATGGTGAATGGTGAATGGTGACTGTCCAGATTCCAGGGCACGAGGCCGCGTGCGTCACTTCAGGGCATTTCACCAACATCAACGACACATATCCTTATCTATTCACTATTCACTATTCACTATTCACTCTCTAATCATCCAACACCCACGTATCCTTCGTGCCGCCGCCTTGCGAGGAATTGACGACCAGAGAGCCTTCCTTGAGCGCTACTCGGGTCAGCCCGCCGGGCACGATCTGAATACGGTCGGAAACCAGCACATAGGGGCGCAGATCGACATGGCGCGGCGCCAGTCCCTTGTCCGTCAGGATCGGACAGGTTGACAGCGCCAGCGTCGGCTGGGCAATGTAGTTCGACGGTTTTGCTGCGAGCTTTTTGGAAAACTCTTCGCATTCCTTCTTGGTCGCCGCCGGACCGACCAGCATGCCGTAACCGCCGGACCCGTGGACTTCCTTGATCACCAATTCGTCGATGTGTTCGAGCACGTATTTCAGGCTGTCCGGCTCCGAGCAGCGCCAGGTCGGGATGTTGCCAAGCATCGCCTTGCGGCCGGTGTAGAATTCGACGATCTCGGGCATGTAGGAATAGATCGCCTTGTCGTCGGCGATGCCGGTTCCCGGCGCATTGGCGATCGTGATATTGCCGGCGCGGTAGACGTCCATAATGCCCGGCACGCCAAGGGCCGAGTCGGGGCGGAAGGTCAGCGGATCGAGGAACGAGTCGTCGACACGCCGGTAGAGCACATCGATCTGCTTGTAGCCCTCGGTAGTGCGCATCGCGACATGGCCATCGACGACGCGCAGATCCTGTCCTTCAACAAGCTGCACGCCCATCTGGTCGGCAAGGAAGGCATGTTCGAAATAGGCTGAGTTGAAGCTGCCCGGCGTCAGCACGGCAATGGTCGGCGCGCCCTTGGTGCTTTGCGGCCGCACTGCGGCCAGCGACTGGCGCAAGAGCTGCGGATAATTCTCCACCGGCCGCACCTTGATCTGCTGGAACAACTCAGGAAAGAGCTGCATCATCGTCTCGCGGTTCTCCAGCATGTAGGAGACGCCGGACGGCGTGCGCGCATTGTCCTCCAGCACGTAGAACTCGTTCTCGCTGATGCGTACGATGTCGACGCCGATGATGTGGGTATAGACGCCGGCCGGCGGCCGCACCCCGATCATCTCGGGCAGGAACGCCTCGTTCTTGGCGATCAACTCCTTCGGCACCCGGCCGGCGCGCAAGATCTCCTGGCGATGGTAGATGTCGTCGAGAAAGGCGTTCAGCGCCTGGACGCGCTGCTCGATGCCTTGCGTTAGCCGTCGCCATTCATTGCCCGAAATGATGCGCGGAACGATGTCGAAGGGTATCAGCCGCTCCGATGCTTCCTGCTCGCCGTAGACGGCGAAAGTGATGCCGGTCTTGCGAAAAACGCGTTCGGCGTCTTGCATCTTCTCGGTAAGCCTGGCCGGGTCCTGTTCCTTCAGCCAGCGATCGTAAGCCGAATACGGTTTTCTCAGCCCGGAAACTTCCGGAAGCATTTCGTCGAACGCTGCCAATCGCATACTCCCCTGTGACGCCATTTCACTGGCCTCACTGGAGAAAATCAAGCGCAATCGGTGATTTGGCGGGCCCCGGCGATCAGTATATCGCGGTTGCCTAAAATTAAGGCAGCACCAATAGGGCCTTGATCAGGCTTTGCCTCGTGTCCGGGCAATGCCGGACGAGATCAAAAGGCGCGAAAGGTGACGACCGTGAACGTGTCCTTGATGCCGGGAAGAATCTGCACTTTCTCGTTGACGAAGTGGCCGATGTCTTCCTCGTCGTCGACATAGAATTTGGCGAGCAGGTCGTAGTTTCCGGCTGTCGAGTAGATTTCCGAAGCGATCTCGGCATCGGCCAAAGCGCTGGCAACGTCATAGGCCTTGCCCAGATCGCACTTTATCTGCACGAAAAATGCCTTCATTGCCTGGTCCTGCCCAAGATGCACACTCTAGGTATAATCGAGCGGCCCTTGTGGCAGACTGCCGTTCGCCTTTCAAGCATCGGGCATCGCTCAGGCTGTTCTCGCCTCGACAATGCGTTCTCGGTCTGGACACGGACTGCCGCGCCGAATGTTTGCGCTCGGCTGAAACCCTGAAGCACTGCAAAGCGTATGGTATCATGTACCTTCGGACAGCGATTTCTCAGGGACAACGGAGACAGGCCATGCGCCGCGCGTTTTTCGCATTCGCAGTCGTTCCATTCATTTTCGCATCCCCGGCGTTCGCCGGCGACGCCGAAGTCAAGGCAGCGCAAACGGTCATCGATGGTCAATTGAAGGCCTTCATCGCCAATGACGGAGCGACGGCCTACAGCTTTGCCGCACCGAATGTGAAACGCATCTTTCCGACCGTCGATACCTTTATGAACATGGTGACCAACGGCTACCCGCCGGTGCGCCAGCCGCAGACCTACTCCTTCGGCAAGGTTCGCGAGACGAGCCCGACCTCGATCATCCAGCAGGTGCTGATCGTCGGCCCGGATGGCAAGGACTACGAGGCGGTCTACACGCTCGAATTACAGCCTGACGGCAGCTTTCGGATCACCGGCTGCAGCTTGCGCGCGTCCACGTCGCTCAGCACCTGAGGGGCGCTTGAGGAGGGGCAAAGCTGTCTCAATCCTGTCGCCGGTAGAGCGTCCAGCTCAGGCCTGAAAACCCCCAGTGTCTCGACGCGTCGGCCCGTTCATAGGCCAGAGCGCATGCGACCGCCGGTTCGACATGTTCGGCTTGTTTCTCCACGTCTCCCTCGAGGATCAGCCAGGCGGCCCGTTCGGTGCACAACCTGTCGTCTGGAACCAGCAATGCCCGACGATCCATTCGCGCCGCAAAATAGTCGACGACCATGGCGGTGCGGAAATCACTGTTGCTGGCATAGGTGGCGGCGCGACTTCTGGTCATCTCGTCGACCATAGCAGCGTACGAGCCGCGTCCGTACTGATAGAACTGGAGCAGCGACGAAATGCTTCCACTCACCACGATCGCCGGCGCCCCCATCGCAAGTAGCCTGGCAGTCCCGCGCGCATCCAGGCCGCGGCCAATCATCTCGCCGGCCCAGAGCAGCAGCAATGTTCCGCTGATGATGAAATAGCGCGGGAACTCGAGATTGGGCAGATGTGCCGCCGCCATGAGCAAAGGCAGTCCGATAATCCCGATGGCATAAAGGCTGGCCCGGCGACCGCGCCAGACACCGGCGGAGAGGCCGACAAGACCACAGGCGGCAACGATATAGGGCCCGTCGCCGAACCAGGGTGGCAGCCCGAACAGAGAGCGGATCATCCCGCCATAGCCCTGCGCGAAGGCGGCAATCGAGAACGGCGAAACACCACCGACACTGAAGCCGAACAGCCTGCCGCCGACAAACACAGGCCTCGCTGGATCAGCGGCGAAGCGTCGGGGCCGATGAGATAGAGATAGACCGAGTTGAGGAAATGATTGTTGTCGTGATTGACGCGCCAGAATATCTGATCGATCGAGGTCAGCGGCTCGATCAGTGCAAAGCTCCAGATCTCGTCCAGCCAAAGGTCGCCGCGCGCGCCAAGCAAGCGCAAGACCAGACCGGTCACGGCGATCACCAGAGCGGCAAGCAACGACCCCGCCGTCCATTGCTGGACCGCCACGGAAGACGAAAGCCGAAGCGATGCCATTCGTCCGCACCGTCGTGCCAGGAACTGAAACTTGCCCCGAAACGAACAGGTTCTTGATCCTCGCCCAACGTTGTCCGGCAATGCTTATTAGGCAGACGTTTCAAAACAGTTCATGGCAGGTGCAGCTCCTCGTTGGAGCCGGATTCCTGGCGAGCATGCCTACCGGACGGCGAGGTCACCGTTTGCCCATTGCTGCGTGATGATCTCGGCTTGTTCGGCGAACCTGCCAGCCTCGATCGCTTCACGAATGTCGCGCATCAGCTGCTGGTAATAGGACAGATTGTTCCAGGTCAGGAGCATCGCCCCAAGCGCCTCTTGCGAGCGCACCAGATGGTGCAAATAGGCCCGCGAATAGTCGCGTGCGGCCGGGCAGTCGCTTTCCTCATCGAGCGGGCGCGGATCGTCGGCATGGCGGGCGTTGCGCAGATTGACCTTGCCGCGCCGTGTGTAGGCAAGGCCATGGCGCCCTGCCCGCGTCGGCATCACGCAGTCGAACATGTCGATGCCGCGCGCCACCGACTTCAAGATATCGTCCGGCGTGCCGACACCCATCAGGTAGCGCGGCCGGTCAGCCGGCAGCTCCGGGCAAGTGATGTCGAGCATCTCCAGCATCACCGCTTGCGGCTCGCCGACAGCCAGCCCGCCGATCGCATAGCCCTTCAGCTCCATTGCCTTCAGCGCCTGCGCCGAGCGCAGCCGCAGATCCGGCACGTCGCCGCCTTGCACAATGCCGAACATCGCCTTGCCGGGCTGCTCGCCGAATGCCGCCTTGCAGCGCTCGGCCCAGCGCAGCGACAGCTCCATGGCGCGCTCGATCTCTTTTTCCTTGGCTGGCAGCGCCGTGCACTCGTCGAGCTGCATCTGGATGTCTGAATCGAGCAGCCCCTGGATCTCGATGGAACGCTCCGGCGACATCTCGTAGGCGCCGCCGTCGATATGCGAACGGAAGGTCACGCCATTCTCGGTCAGTTTCCGCAGCTTCGACAGCGACATCACCTGGAAGCCGCCGCTGTCGGTGAGGATCGGATACGGCCAACAGGCGAATTCATGCAAGCCGCCGAGCCGAGCCACGCGCTCGGCGCCGGGTCTCAGCATCAGGTGATAGGTATTGCCAAGGATGATGTCCGAGCCGACGCCGCGCACCTGATCCATATACATGGCCTTCACCGTGCCGCCGGTGCCGACCGGCATGAAGGCAGGCGTGCGGATTTCGCCGCGCGGCATGGTGATTACACCACGCCGCGCCCTGCCGTCGGTCGCCAGCACCGTGAAGGTGAATGCGTTAGTCATTGAATTCCCTAGCCATCGAACTCCTTGTCGAATACCGCCGCGTCCGGAGCCTGCTTATCGAGCGACTGGCGGTAGCGGATGCAGCCGCGCATGAATTTCGGCCACGGCGGCACGGCAATCGCCGGCTCGGTCTTTTCGGGCAAAAGCGACCACAGGTCGGGATGATGCCAGCACAGATCGTGGCCGGTGGCGTCGCGGTGTTGGCGGATGCCGGCGCGCAGTTTCCTGACCTCGGCGATCAAGGCTTCGCGGTCGAAGGTTTCAAGGTCATCGTCCATCGGTATCCTTCCTGAACAGAAGACTTGCGTCTCCATAGGAATAAAACCTGTAGCGGTTCTCGATCGCATGCGCATAGGCCGCGCGCATCGTCTGCAAACCGCAGAAGGCCGAAACCAGCATGAACAGCGTCGAACGCGGCAGATGGAAATTGGTCATCAGCATGTCTGCGGTCTTGAAGCGATAGCCGGGCGTGATGAAGATGTCGGTCGGGCCTGACCATGCTGCCAGCCTGCCGTCCTCGCCAGCCGCGCTCTCCAACAAGCGCAGCGATGTCGTGCCGACAGCGATAATGCGCCCTCCTTTTGCTTTCGCCGCATTCAGCGCCTCGGCGGTTTCCGGGCTGACCGAACCGGTTTCGGCGTGCATCTTGTGGTCGGCGGTGTCGTCCGCCTTCACCGGCAAAAACGTGCCGGCGCCGACATGCAGCGTGACGAAACGGCGCTCTATGCCCTTGGCGTCGAGCGTCGCAAACAGCGCCGGCGTGAAATGCAGCCCTGCCGTCGGCGCGGCGACGGCACCCTCCTCCCTGGCATAAATGGTCTGGTAATCACTGCGGTCGCGTTCGTCGTCGTCGCGCCTGGAGGCGATGTAGGGCGGCAGCGGGATGTGGCCGACGGCATGCAGCGCCTCGTCGAGGAACGGACCTGACAGGTCGAAGCCGAGCAGCACCTCGCCGCCTTCCCCCTTCTCGATCACGGTCGCATCGAGTTGGCCGAGAAAGCAGGAATTGGCGTCATGACCGAAATGGATGCGATCGCCGGCGGCGACGCGCTTGCCCGGACGCATGAAGGCGAGCCAGCGGTCGGGCGCCGTCCGCATATGCAGCGTGGCTTCGACCTGCGCCGCCGCCTCGCCGCGCCGCCTGATGCCCTTCAGCTGCGCCGGAATGACCTTGGTGTCGTTGAAGACCAGCACATCACCGGCCTTGAGCAGGGACGGCAGGTCGCGCACCGTCCGGTCCTCGAGCCCCTCACCCGGCCTGACCACCAGCATTCTGGCGCTGTCGCGCGGTTCGGCTGGGCGAAGCGCGATGCGCTCTTCCGGCAGATCGAAGTCGAAAAGATCGACGCGCAAGAAATCCCCGCCTCAAGGTTCCGGGCAGGTCACCGCCCAGGCGCCGACACCGTCTATGCTCAATGTGCCGCCCATCGCGAAACTGGACTGCTCGCTGGCTTTGACCAGCCGCAATTTGGCGACGATCGAGCTGAGGCCCTCATCAGTGAGATCGATCAGCATACGCTCGTCGTCTTCGAATGCCTGCCCGACGATCACTTTCGTTGAACCCGGCTGGCCGTCGGTGGTCCATGTCTTGCCGTCGGCATCCAGCCACACGCGCGCCACCGCAATGACGGCCGTGTGTCCCATCAAAACGTCGATCGACGCCGCGCCGCCGTCGGCGCTGCAAACGATCGATTCCGTCGCCAGCGCCGGAGTGGCCGCCGCGACGAGCACAAATGCGATGGCCGCGACAGCCCGGCTGGTCATTTCACGTCGGCCGCGACCTTGAGCGACACGATCTTGTCGGGATCCTGCACCGGTTCGCCGCGCTTGATCTTGTCGACATTGTCCATGCCTTCGATGACTTGGCCCCATACCGTGTACTGGCGGTTGAGGAAGGCGGCGTCGTCGAAGCAGATGAAGAACTGCGAATTGGCCGAGTTCGGGTTCTGCGAGCGCGCCATCGAGCAGGTGCCGCGGCCGTGGTTGGCGTTGGAGAACTCGGCCTTCAAGTCGGGCTTGTCGGAACCGCCCGTACCGGCGCGGGTCGGTGCGAAAGACGGCTTGTTGGAGTTGCCGAACTTGACGTCGCCGGTCTGCGCCATGAAGCCGTCGATGACGCGGTGGAAGACCACACCGTCATAGGCGCCTTCGCGCGCCAGCTCCTTGATGCGGCCGACATGGCCGGGCGCCAGGTCTGGAAACAATTCGATGACGACCTTGCCCTTGGTCGTGTCCATGATGAGCGCGTTCTCGCGGTCCTTGATCTCGGCCATGTCAGAAATATCCTTTTGAAACTTGGGTTTATTTGCCGTCGGCGGCGATGCGCACCTTGATCATGCGATCGGGGTCGGTCACCGTCCCGTTCTGCGCCTCTTCGCCTTTCTTGATGTGGTCCACCAGCTCCATGCCGCTGACCACATTGCCAACGATGGTGTACTGGCCATCGAGCGGCGGTGCCGGCGCGAACATGATGAAGAATTGCGAATTGGCGGAATTCGGATCGTCGGAGCGGGCCATGCCGACCACGCCGCGCTGGTAGTGCTCGGTGCTGGAGAATTCGGCCGGCAGGTCAGGAAGATCGGAGCCGCCGGTGCCGACCGCGTCGGCATTGAAGCCGCTCTTCATGTTGCCGAACTTGACGTCGCCGGTCTGTGCCATGAAGCCGTCGATGACGCGGTGGAAGGCGACGTTGTCGTAGGCGCCCTGGCGCACCAGCTTTTTGATCTGCGCGACATGCTTCGGCGCAAGGTCGGGCCTCAGCGCGATGGTCACGTCGCCGTCCTTCAGCGTTACGATCATGGTGTTTTCCGGATCGGCGGCAAACGCCGACACGGATGCGGTCACAAGACCGGCAAGCACGGCAAGCAAGAAGGCAAGCTTTTTCAGCTGCATGGGATCTTTCTCCGAATATCTTCGTTCATGCAAGTCGTTACCCAAAGCCGGGTTCCACTTTTGGGCGACATGCATTTATTTCGCGAATTTGGCGGTGAGCGCGCCGGCCACGGCCGCCGGCACGAAGGGGCGGATGTCGCCTCCCATCGAAGCTATCTGGCGCACAAGTGTGGCGGTAATGGTGCGCACCGATGGGCTGGCGGGCAGGAAAACCGTCTGCAGCTCCGGTGCCATGGTCTCGTTCATGCCGGCCATCTGCATCTCATAGTCGAGATCGGTGCCGTCGCGCAGGCCGCGGATCATGATCGAGGCGCCATGCTTCCTGGCTGCGTCGATGACCAGCCCGTCGAAGTCGACTACTTTGATACGCGCACCGTCGCTGCCGAATTCCGCCTTCGCGGCCGTTTCGATAAGATCGACCCGTTCCTCGAAGGAAAACAGCGGCTTCTTGCCGGGATGGATGCCGATCGCCGCATAGATGGTATCCGCCACGGCCAGCGACGCCTTCAGGACGTCGAGATGGCCGTTGGTCAGCGGGTCGAAAGAGCCGGCATAAAGGGCGATGCGTTCGGTCATGGCAGGTGCTTCTAGCGAGCCTCTCCCCTAAAGGCAAATCCGATCGGCAGGCCCGCCCCATGAACCTTTTGGCCTACGTGAACGACAGATGAATGTGCCGCTCACAACGGCTTCACGCGGTGTTCACTAAGTTTGCAGCTGCAGAAGATGAAACCAAACACCCATCTAATCGTTGTTAGGCGCAGGAGAACACGCACATGCTGATCTACATGCTCGCCACCGCAATGACCGTCGCCATGCTGATCGCCACCGTATTCGGGTTGCATCAGGAAGCACAGCGCGTCCGCGCCAAGGCCAATACCAAGCGGTTCGAAGGCTTCGGCAACCGCAAGCCTTATCGCCACTTCTAGATTGCGGGGGTTTCTTCACAACGCCGGCCAATAGGGCTGGCGCCGCCGTGGCAAACTCACTCGACGGTAGTGTTTGGCTCCCCACCTTCGGCATCGGTAACAGCGCCACCTTCAACCTCGACACTCTCTTCGATCTCCTCGTCCGCTTGCGGCTCTGAAATCCGCTCCACCGAAACGACCTTCTCGCCCTCTGCGGTATTGAAGATGGTAACGCCCTTGGTGGCGCGGCTGGCGAAACGAATACCGTTGACCGGGACGCGGATAACAGTGCCGCCATCCGAAACCAGCATGATCTGATCGTCATTGCCGACCGGGAAGGTCGCCACCAGGCGGCCGATTTCGGCCGTTTTCGACACGTCGGTGGCACGAATACCCTTGCCGCCACGGCCGGTCAGACGGAAATCGTAGGACGACGAACGCTTGCCGTAGCCATATTCCGTCACCGTCAGCACGAACTGCTCATGTGCCTTGAGGAATTCGTAGCGCTCGTCGGAAAGCTCCGCCTCTTCGCCGACCTCCTCATTGGTGAGCTGGATTTCCTCTTCCTCGCCGGCCGCGATGTCGGCGGCAAGCCGGCGTTCGGCCACCACCCGCTTGAGGTAGGCGGCACGCTCCGCCGGCGGTGCATCGACATGCTCGATCACCGCCATCGAGATCACCCTGTCGCCATCGGCCATCGCAATGCCACGCACGCCGACCGAATTGCGGCTCTGGAAGACGCGTACGTCGCTGACCGGAAAGCGGATGCACTGGCCGGAACTTGCCGTCAAAAGCACGTCCTCATTGTCGGTGCAGGTCTCGACGCCGAGGATCTCGTCGCCTTCCTCGTCCAGCTTCATGGCAATCTTGCCGTTGCGGTTGACCTGGACGAAGTCCGAAAGCTTGTTGCGGCGCACGGTGCCGCGCGTGGTGGCAAACATCACGTCGAGCTCGCCCCAGCTCGTCTCATCCTCCGGCAGCGGCATGATGGTGGTGATGCGCTCCCCCTGTTCGAGCGGCAGCATATTGATCAGCGCCTTGCCGCGCGATTGCGGGTTGCCGATCGGCAGGCGCCAGACCTTTTCCTTGTAGACAATGCCGCGCGAGGAGAAGAACAGCACCGGCGTGTGCGTGTTGGCGACGAACAGCCGGGTGACGAAATCCTCTTCCTTGGTCGACATGCCGGAGCGGCCCTTGCCGCCGCGGCGTTGCGCCCGGTAGAGCGACAACGGTACGCGCTTGATATAGCCGGAATGGCTTACCGTGACGACCATGTCCTCGCGCTGGATCAGATCCTCGTCTTCCATGTCCGCCCCGCCCTCGGCGAGCTCGGTGCGGCGCGGCGTGCCGAATTCGTCACGCACGGCAATGAGCTCGTCCTTGACGATCTGCTGGATGCGGGCGCGGGACGACAGGATATCGAGATAATCCTTGATCTCGTCGCCGATCGTGTTCAGTTCGTCGGCGATCTCGTCGCGGCCGAGCGCGGTCAGGCGCTGCAGGCGCAGTTCGAGGATGGCGCGCGCCTGTTCCTCGGAGAGATTGTAGGTGCCGTCCTCGTTGATGCGATGGCGCGGGTCGTCGATCAATAGAATCAGCGATTCCACGTCGCCCGAAGGCCAGCGCCGCTCCATCAACTGCTCGCGTGCCGTCTGCGGGTCCGGAGCGCTGCGGATCAGCTTGATGACTTCATCGATGTTGGCAACGGCGATGGCAAGGCCGACCAGCACATGGGCGCGGTCGCGCGCCTTGCGCAGCAGGAATTTCGTGCGCCGGCTGATCACCTCTTCACGGAAGGCGACGAACGCCTTCAGCATGTCGGTCAGCGTCAGCAATTCCGGCTTGCCGCCGTTCAGCGCCACCATGTTGGCGCCGAAGGATGTCTGCAGCGGGGTGAAGCGGTAGAGCTGGTTGAGGATGACATCGGCGACCGCGTCGCGCTTCAGTTCGATGACGACGCGGTAGCCCTGGCGGTCGCTCTCGTCGCGAATGTCGGAAATGCCTTCGATGCGCTTGTCGCGCACCAGTTCGGCCATCTTCTCGATCATCGACGCCTTATTCACCTGATAGGGAACCTCGGTGATGACGATCGATTCACGGTCGTTGCCGCGCGCCTCGACGTTGACGCGGCCGCGCATGACGATGGAGCCGCGGCCGGTCGAATAGGCGCTGTAGATGCCGGAACGGCCAAGCACGATGCCGCCGGTCGGGAAATCCGGCCCCGGAATGATCTCCATCAGTGCCGGCAGATCAATCGCCGGATTGTCGATGAGGGCAATGGCGCCGTTGCAGACCTCGCCCAGATTGTGCGGCGGGATGTTGGTGGCCATGCCGACTGCGATACCGCCGGAGCCGTTGACCAACAGGTTCGGGAAGCGCGCCGGCAGGACTTTCGGTTCGCTGCCCGACGCATCGTAAGTGTCCTGGAAATCGACGGTGTCCTTGTCGATGTCTTCCAGCAACTCATGCGCGACCTTGGTCAGCCGCGATTCCGTGTAGCGCATCGCCGCCGGAGGATCGCCGTCGATCGAGCCGAAATTGCCCTGCCCGTCGATCAGTGGCACGCGCAGCGACCAATCCTGTGCCATGCGCACCAAAGCGTCGTAGATCGAGGCGTCGCCATGCGGATGGTATTTACCCA
Organism: Mesorhizobium sp.; assembly: GCF_005063415.1. Classification (GTDB taxonomy): domain Bacteria; phylum Pseudomonadota; class Alphaproteobacteria; order Rhizobiales; family Rhizobiaceae; genus Mesorhizobium. The sequence continues at coordinate 25,812 of NZ_SUEG01000001.1, read as the reverse complement.
TCACGTCGGCGACCGGGCGTGCCGATTTCACATATTTGCGGTTCCAGTGATAGCCGCTCTCATAGGCGGCGTAGAGGATGCGGCGATGCACCGGCTTGAGGCCGTCGCGCACGTCCGGCAGCGCACGGCTGACGATCACGCTCATGGCGTAATCGAGATAGGAGCGCTGCATCTCCTCGATGATGGATATCGGCTCGATGCCGGTGGGGCCGCCGTCGGCGCCGCGCGGTGTCTTTTGGTCGGTCAAATCGGATCACAATCTAATCAGGAATCACTTGGTGCTTATATAGGAAGCCGGCCCGAAACTCCAACAATCGCGGCAGTTTTCCAGTGTGGTTTTTAGCGGCAAATTCAAAAGGATACACCAATTGCGACGATATGGCCGTGGCTCGCTTTCACGAGCGTCGCCGGCGGGCGCGATAAGTACCCGGCGCCTCGTCCATCAGCCGCCGGAAACGGCGATTGAAGGTCGACAGATCGTTGAATCCCGCCGCAAAGGCGATCGCCGAAATCGCCTGATCCGACGTCCGCAGCCGCACGGCTGCCCGGTGCAGCCGCGCTCTCAGCAGGAATTGGTAGGGCGTCATGCCGGCAACTTGCCGGAAGGTGCGCAGGAAATGGTAGGGGCTGGTGGCGGTCTCGTCGGCGAGTTCGGCAAGCGAGATCGGCCGGTCGGCATCGACTTCGATGCGCCGCACCGCTTCGGCGACGCGCTTCTGGTCACGGCGGCTCGGCGCGCTCTGTCCTTCCGTAGCGCTGCAAGCCGCTGTCACCGCCGCACCGGCAATGCGCAGGGCGAATTCTTCGAACGCGCCGGTGTCGGCCATCTCGCGCGCCGCCTCCGCTTCGGCAAGCAGCGGCACCAGCGCCGGCAAGGGCGGCAGGCGCGGCGTGCCGAAATCAAGCTGCTTCGCGCCCGGCACGTCGGCGACGATCCGCTCCATATAGGCCGGTCCGAAATGGAAGGAGAGGCAGCGGTCGCCGGCGCCATGCTCGTGGCCGCATTCGTAGCATGTGCCGGGATTGCCGAGCAGGAGCGCGCCCGGCGCCAGCATCGCCGTGCCCTGGCGCGCACGATAGCGGAAGGTGCCGCTGGTTACGGCGGCGACGCAGAAATCCCGATGCTCCTCCTCGAATGGCCTGTCGGCGGCACCAGCGGTGCAGATGACATCCGACACCTGCCAGCCTCGGCCCGACGCCAGCCTATGTGCGCTCGTCGTCATCGCCGAAACATAGCAACTTTTCCCAAGCGCAGAACCCCTGTCGGCCTCTATGCTTGACGGTCTCCTGACAAGATGAGAGCGAAGCCATGTCCAATTCCTTTGCCAAGGCCCTGCACAGCGATGGGCCCGTACCGGCCCTTGCCGAGAAACTGAATCTTTATGGCCGCTTCGTCGGCGCCTGGACGTTCGACGCCACGCGCCATCTCGAGGACGGTCAGGTGCTGACCGGGCGCGGCGAAGTGCATTTCGGCTGGGTGCTCGAAGGCCGCGCGATCCAGGACGTATGGATCCTGCCTGCCCGTGACGCCGGCGCCTCGCCCTCGCTCGGCAAATGGACCTTCTACGGCACGACGTTGCGCGTCTACGACCCCGGCGTCGACGCCTGGCACATCTTCTGGAGCGATCCGCGCAACCAGTACTATAGCCGCCAGCTCGGCCGCGCCGAGGGCGACACCATCATCCAGGAAGGCGCAGACGGCACCGGATCGGCTGTGCGCTGGAGCTTTTCGCGCATCACCGAAAATTCGTTCCGCTGGCTGGGCGAACGCTCGCAGGACGACGGCGCGACCTGGCGGCTCGAAGTCGAGTTCCTGGCGCGCCGGGCCGTCAGCCCCTGATCCGCACGGTTTCCACTGGCTCCGCTTTGCTCTACCAATCCCGTTATCCGGCATTGCCGGCGGGGAGGGTCAGCATGCCGAGCTTCGACAGCCTGTTCAACGCCTTCGTCACCATACTGGTGACGATCGATCCGCCCGGCCTGGCGCCACTCTTCCTCGCCGTGACCCGCGGCATGAACCGCGAGGAGCGCAACCAGGTCTCCGTACGCGCCTCGGTCATCGCATTCCTGGTGATGGCGTTGTTCGCAATCGCCGGCGCATCGATCCTGTCAGTCTTCGGCATCACTCTGCCGGCCTTCCGCGTCGCCGGCGGCTTTCTTCTGTTCTTCATCGCCTTCGAAATGGTGTTCGAGCGCCGGCAGGACCGTAAGGAGAAGATCAGCGACGTCGCCATCACCAGGGACATGATCCACAACATCGCCGCCTTTCCGCTGGCGATCCCGCTTATTGCCGGTCCCGGCGCGATTTCGGCGACCGTCCTGCTCTCAAGCTCGTTTCAGGGTTTTGGCGCCCAGACAGCACTTGTCGGCATCATCGCCATCTGCCTTGTCATCACCTATCTGGTGTTCGTGCTGTCAGAGCGCATCGACCGTATTCTCGGCCAAACCGGCCGTTCGATCCTGACACGGCTGCTCGGCGTCATCCTGGCGGCGCTCGCCGTACAGTTCGTCGCCGACGGCATCAAGGCGCTGATGGCGACTTAGGAACTGCCCTACTTCGCTGTCGTTTCAATGACTTCGAAGTCGTGGGTAATCTCGGCGGTCTTGGCCATCATTGCCGAGGCCGAGCAGTATTTCTCGATCGAAAGCCCGATCGCCCGCTTCACCTTGTCGTGTGACAGCGCCCGGCCCTTGACGACAAAATGCATGTGGATGCGGGTGAACACCTTGGGATCGGCTTCTGCACGGTCGGCATCGAGTTCGACCACGCAATCTTCAACCGCCTCGCGCCCCTTTTCGAGGATATGGACCACGTCATAGGCCGAGCAGCCGCCGGTGCCGATCAGCACCAGTTCCATTGGGCTCGGCCCCGGCGTCTTGCCCTCCGGCCCGAACGCAGTGCCTAGCACCAGCTTGTGCCCACTGGCGGACTCGCCAACGAAAGTGCGCTCCTCGACCCATTTGACCCTTGCTTTCACTTGATACGTCCTTTCACCGCTCAAACGCACAACGTCCCGAAAATCCAAGACAGATTTTCGGGACGCCATTTCGTGGCCAAGGTGCCGGCGCTTTTCGCCGCAAGGGCAGTCCGCCCCGAGAAATCAGAACGGGATTTCGTCGTCCAGCTCGCGCGACGAACCACCGCCGCCCTTGTTGGCGCCACCGCGATTGAAACTTTCGCCCGGGCCGGACTGGCCGAAATCGGAACCGCGGCTCGCACCACCACCGGCATAGTTGCCGACCTGGCCGCCGCCCTCGCCCCGCGCATCGAGCATCTGCAGCTCGCCGCGGAATTTCTGCAACACGACCTCGGTCGTATAGCGGTCATTGCCGGTCTGGTCCTGCCATTTGCGCGTCTGCAGCTGGCCCTCGACATAGACCTTCATGCCCTTCTTCAGATACTGCTCGGCCACCTTGGCGATCTGGTCGTTGAAGATCACGACATTGTGCCACTCGGTCTTTTCCTTGCGCTCTCCGGATGTCTTGTCGCGCCAGCTTTCCGACGTCGCGATGCGAATGTTGACAACCGGGTCACCCGAATTCAGGCGGCGGATTTCAGGGTCCGCCCCGAGGTTGCCCACCAGAATGACCTTGTTGACGCTACCCGCCATGATACTTCTCCGCGCTCATCCGAAACCAGATTTCTGTCGCTGCACCTTACAGGCTACGGATAATCCCTGCCTGCCGTCGCTGCCTTTTCCCACAACGTTTTTGTTCTCTTTTCGTTCTACAATACAGGCCCTGCACTGTCAATAGTTGTCAGTAAGAAGTAGTGTCTTGACGTCGAATTTCCACAGACCATGGGATCGAGGCGAACGCATGAAAATGGTTGCGCATGACGATCAGCCGCAAGAAGAATGGCGGGTGGGAGTAAAGACCCGAATGCATGTCTCGGCCTGCAACGGCGCAACTCAACTTTGCATATTCGAACAATGGGTCGAACCAGCGGTTGGCGCCCCGACACATTGGCACCCGGTCGAGGAAGTGCTTACCGTCATCGCCGGCAGGGCCGAGATGTGGATCGACGAAGAGCATCTCGTCTTGACTGCCGGACAGTCGCTTGTTGTTGCCGCGCGCAGGCAACATGGCTTCCGAAACGTCGGCTCCGAAACGCTTCATATCCATGCTGTGCTCGCGTCACCAGTTTTCGAGGCGACGTTTAGCGGATCCTCTGACATGGTGAGACGCTGGCTTCCGGCGAGTTTGTAAAACCTCGCCTGTCGTAAAACACTGCTTGCCAAACCGATAAGTATCGACTTATGCTTCGGCATGATCGAAGCAGAGATTTTTCGGGCACTGGCCGATCCAACACGTCGCGCCGTCTATGAGCGGCTCGCCGACGGCGAGATGACGGTGTCGGAACTGCGCACTGGCATGCCGGTATCGCAGCCGGCGGTATCGCAGCATCTCGCAGTGCTGCGCGGCGCCGGCCTCGTGGTCGAGCGCCGGGCCGGCCGCAACGCCTATTACCGCGCCGATCCGAAGGGGCTTGCGCCGCTGCTCGGCTGGATCGAACGCTACCGCGCGTTCTGGCCAGAGCGCATCGAAAGGCTCAAGACGGTTTTGAAGGACATGGACCAATGACCAGCCGAGGCAAAGAACGCGCGGAAATGGCAGCAGACAAGATCGAGTTCGAGTGCGAGCTGCCCGAGCCGCCGGAAAAGGTGTGGCGGGCGCTGACGGTGCCGGACCTGCTCGCGGCCTGGATGATGCCAAACGACATTGAACCAACGATCGGTAGCCGCTTTGCATTTAAAGCGCCGGAGGCGCCGATCGAGTGCGAAATCCTCGACGCGGATCCCGGACGGCTGCTGCGCTATTCCTGGCGGGAGCGGCCGGCGCCCGGCGGCACGCAGGTGCCGCCCGGCAGCCCCGTGGACAGCCCAATGGACGACAGCCCAGTGGACAGCATCGTCACCATTACGCTCGACCGAACCTTTTCCGGCGGCACGCATCTGCGCATCGTCCATGATGGTTTTGCTCGGGCAGCGATGCCGGAGATCGCGATGGCAGGCGCCGGTTGCCGGCTTTCCTTTGAAGCGCGCACTCCCAGGCACACCCAGATCGCCGCAAACACCCCGCGCCTCTTCCTGCGCGCGGCCTGAACGACAACAGTCAACGGAGACAAACGATGAGCGGCCTTGCCAATCTGGTGCCGATGGTGATCGAGCAGTCGAGCCGCGGCGAACGCGCCTTCGACATATTTTCGCGGCTACTGCGCGAGCGCATCGTCTTCATCAACGGGCCCATCGACGACGGCACCTCGGCGCTGGTCTGCGCCCAGCTTCTGTCGCTGGAATCCGACAATCCCGACAAGGAGGTCTCGCTCTACATCAACTCGCCGGGCGGCGTGGTGACCAGCGGTTTCGCCATCTATGATACGATGCAGTATATCAGCTGCCCGGTCTCCACCGTTTGTATGGGTTTCGCCGCCTCGATGGCCTCGTTCCTTTTGATGGCCGGCACACCGGGGCGGCGCATCGCGCTACCCAACACTAGCATCGTGCTGCATCAGCCTCTCGGCGGTTTCCAGGGCCAAGCCTCCGACATCCAGCGCCATGCCGAGGGCATCCTCCGCACCAAGCGGCGCATGACCGATCTTTACGCCCACCATTGCGGCCGCAGCTACGAAGAAGTGGAACGCACACTCGACCGCGACTTTTTCATGACTGCCCAGGAGGCCAAGGATTGGGGCCTCGTTGACCATGTTTTCGACACTCGCAAGCAGGCCGCGTGAAGCACCTTCAAACGGAACTGAGCGATATGAGGGCCGGCAACTTTCAGCGCCGCCGGTCTGGCTTCGGCGCTATCGCCGCACTATAGTCAGGTGATGACCGCCAGCCGTTCATCCAGCCTATGCCTTGCCATTGCCGCCATTGTGGGCACGAACATGCTGGTGGGCATGGCACTTGCCCAAGATAATTCGACGTCTTCGCAAAAAGGCGCCCTGCCCGGTGTGACCAGCGACTATCGCATCGCCGAGCCAACTCCGCAGCCCGAGCCCGACGACGTGGTTCCAAGCAGCGGCAACGGCACGTTCAAGATCGGCGATACCGACGTTCGGATTTCCGGCAGCATAACCATCGATGTCGCTACCGGCGGGATCAGGCCTCCCAGCCGCTAAGTTCGCCTGGTGTGAACCACAAATATTGCGCTTCAAACGAACAGCCCCGCCATTGCTTTTGCAACTGACGGGGCTTCTTGGATCTGAAATCCAAATTGCCGGGAGTGTACTGCCGGCTTTTTATTTCGGATGCTTCGCGGCGTTCAGCCGACGATCCGACTAGCAGTCTCTAATTGTTGTGGGGATCGGCAGGTCAACGTTGGCAGGTGGCGCTAAACGCCTGACCTGGCTACTTATACCTGCCGCGGCTCCAGCGACACGTGGAGCCTCAAGGAACTATCCGGTGGAGTCATGCCTCTGCTCTCCTTCTGTTCGTTGTGACTGTCGTCGTCGAAGCGCTCATCGCATAACCCGCGGCGTCTCGCAGGCTAGCCCCAGGCCGCGAGGCCATCGAAAGACGGCCGGCTTCGTTGACGCTTGGAGTCTGCCCCCGTGACACATGGACGTCAACCTTGAATAGCCGATTACCGAAAAATGTGATCGCAAGACGCTTTGTGAAGCCGGCTGTACGGGCAGCTTTTGTCAGGAGCGTGTTCAGCCTTTGTTCTTTCCGCTTGCCCGTTCGCGCGAAAGGCGGTTAAACGCTTTGGTCGAGAGTTGTGGCGTCTCTCGAAAAGGCGGCGAAATTACCTACATAGGGGATGGTCGGGAAAACCCGCCCATCCCACGAATTCCAGATTCTGAGGCGGCGACCGGCGATGGCCGACCATAAATATCTCTCCATTCGCGGGGCACGCGAACACAATCTGAAGAATGTCGATCTCGACCTGCCGCGTGACAGCCTGATTGTCATGACCGGCCTGTCGGGGTCGGGCAAGTCGTCGCTTGCCTTCGACACCATCTACGCCGAGGGCCAGCGCCGCTATGTCGAGAGCCTTTCGGCCTATGCACGGCAATTCCTCGAAATGATGCAGAAGCCGGACGTCGACCAGATCGACGGCCTATCGCCGGCGATCTCCATCGAGCAGAAGACCACCTCGAAAAACCCACGTTCGACGGTCGGGACCGTCACCGAGATCTACGACTATATGCGGCTTTTGTTCGCCCGCGTCGGTGTACCCTATTCACCGGCCACTGGCCTGCCGATCGAGAGCCAGACGGTTTCGCAGATGGTCGACCGGGTGCTTGCAGTCGAGGAAGGCACCCGGCTGTTCATTCTGGCGCCAATGGTGCGCGGCCGCAAAGGCGAGTACCGCAAGGAACTGCTGGAGCTGCAGAAGAAAGGTTTTCAGCGCGTCAAGGTCGATGGCGTCTTCTACGAGATCGCCGACGTGCCGGCGCTGGACAAGAAGTACAAGCATGACATCGACGTTGTCGTCGACCGCATCGTCGTGCGCGGCGATCTGGCGACGCGGCTCGCCGATTCCATCGAGACCGCGCTGAAGCTGGCCGACGGACTGGCGGTAGCGGAATTTGCCGACAAGCCGCTCGACGCCAGCCAGACCGGCGAGGATTCGGTCAACAAATCGAAGAACGAGACGCATGAACGCATGCTGTTCTCGGAAAAGTTCGCCTGCCCGGTGTCCGGTTTCACCATTCCCGAGATCGAGCCTAGGCTGTTCTCCTTCAACAATCCGTTCGGCGCCTGCCCAACCTGCGACGGGCTCGGCAGCCAGCGCGCCATCGATGCCAGCCTGGTCGTGCCCGACGAGAATGTTTCGCTGCGCGCTGGCGCCGTCAGCCCGTGGGCGAAGTCGACCTCGCCCTATTATGCGCAAACCCTGGAAGCGCTGGGCGTTGCCTATGGGTTCAAGCTCGGCGACAAGTTCAAGGATTTGAGCGAGGAGGCAAGGCAAGCCGTCCTGCACGGCACCGGCGAGCGCGAAATCACCTTCCACTACGATGACGGCCTGCGCTCCTACAAGACGACGAAAACCTTCGAGGGCGTCATCCCCAATCTCGAGCGCCGCTGGAAGGAAACCGAATCCGCTTGGATGCGCGAGGAGATCGAGCGCTTCATGTCGGCCACACCCTGCCCGGCCTGCCGCGGCTATCGGCTGAAGCCCGAGGCGCTCGCGGTCAAGATCGCCGGCAAGCACATTGGCGAGGTCACCGAACTGTCGATCCGCAAGGCCGACCAGTGGTTCACCGATCTGCCCGCTTCGCTCAACGACAAGCAGAACGAGATCGCGGTGCGCGTGCTCAAGGAAATCCGCGAGCGGCTGCGCTTCCTCAACGATGTCGGGCTCGATTATCTGACGCTGTCGCGCAACTCCGGCACGCTGTCAGGCGGCGAGAGCCAGCGCATCAGGCTCGCCTCGCAGATCGGCTCCGGCCTGACCGGCGTGCTTTACGTGCTGGACGAGCCGTCGATCGGTCTGCACCAGCGTGACAATGCCCGCCTGCTCGACACGCTGAAGCATCTGCGCGACATCGGCAACACGGTCATCGTCGTCGAGCATGACGAGGACGCCATCCTGCATGCGGACTACGTCGTCGATATCGGCCCGGCCGCCGGCATCCATGGCGGCCACATCATCGCCCAGGGCACGCCGCAGCAGATCATGGCGACGCCCGCTTCGATCACCGGCAAATATCTGTCGGGCGAGCTCGAAGTGGCGACGCCTGCGGTTCGGCGCGAGGCGAAAAAGAACCGCCGGCTGAAGGTCGTCGGCGCGCGCGGCAACAATCTGAAGAACGTCACCGCCGAAATCCCGCTCGGCACGTTTACCGCCGTCACCGGCGTGTCCGGCGGCGGCAAGTCGACCTTCCTGATTGAGACCCTGTTCAAGGCGGCGTCGCGCCGCATCATGGGCTCGCGTGAACATCCGGCCGATCACGACCGCATCGAGGGGTTGGAATTCCTCGACAAGGTCATCGACATCGACCAGTCGCCGATCGGGCGCACCCCGCGCTCCAACCCCGCCACCTATACCGGCGCCTTCACGCCGATCCGCGACTGGTTCGCCGGCCTGCCGGAGGCCAAGGCACGCGGCTACCAGCCGGGGCGCTTTTCGTTCAACGTCAAGGGCGGCCGCTGCGAGGCCTGCCAGGGCGACGGCGTCATCAAGATCGAGATGCACTTCCTGCCCGACGTCTACGTCACCTGCGACGTCTGCCACGGCAAGCGTTACAACCGCGAGACGCTCGACGTGCTGTTCAAGGGCAAGTCGATCGCCGACGTCCTCGACATGACGGTCGAGGAAGGCGTCGATTTCTTCGCCGCCGTGCCCGGCGTGCGCGACAAGCTGGAGACGCTGAAACGGGTCGGCCTCGGCTACATCCATGTTGGCCAGCAGGCAACGACTTTGTCGGGCGGCGAGGCGCAGCGCATCAAGCTTGCCAAGGAACTGTCGCGCAAGGCGACCGGCAAGACGCTCTACATTCTGGATGAGCCAACCACCGGCCTGCATTTCCACGATGTCGCCAAGCTGCTTGAAGTGCTGCACGAGCTGGTCGACCAGGGCAACACGGTCGTCGTCATCGAGCACAATCTCGAGGTGATCAAGACCGCCGACTGGGTACTCGATCTCGGCCCCGAGGGTGGCGACGGCGGCGGCGAGCTGGTGGCGTCCGGCACGCCGGAGGACATCGTCCGCGAAAAACGCAGCTATACCGGGCAGTTCCTGAGGGAATTGCTGGAGCGGCGCCCCGGAGGCAAGCGCGAAGCGGCGGAGTGATGGCAAAGAACGGTCTCCTCACGGTCCAAAGCCGCTTCGGCGTGGCCGAAACCATCGATCGCCTGGTCGAGACTGTGGAACGTGCAGGATTGCTGGTCTTCGCCCGCATCGACCACGCCGCCGGTGCGCGCAGTGTCGAAACATCACTGCGTCCAACCCAGCTCCTGATTTTCGGCAATCCGAAAGGAGGTACGCCGCTGATGCAGGACCGGCAGCTTGCCGGCATCGATCTGCCGGTCAAGGCGTTGGCTTGGGAGGATGAGCAAGGCAAGGTCTGGCTCTCCTACAATGATGCGCACTGGATGGCTGATCGCCACGACTTGGGCGACGCCAGTCGCAATGCCGTCGCGGCGATAGCGGCCGGCATGGACAAGGTGATTGCGGCCGCTGCCAGCGCGGGCCAGTTTTGATCATGAGAGCCGCTCGGGCCGATGATCTCGCCACGGTGATCTCGCTGACGGAAGCCGCCTACGCGCCTTACACCGCGATGCTCGGAGCACCGCCGATCCCGGTTACCGAGGACTATGCGCCGCACATCGAGCGCGGCGAGGTCTGGCTTTCGGAGCAAGATGGGCAGACGGCTGGCTTGATCGTTCTCGAACGACATGCGGACCATACAATGATCTTCAGCGTCGCCGTTGCGCCCGCCTTTCAGGGCAAGGGTTTCGGCATCGGGCTGCTCGACTGGGCCGAGCAACAGACGCGCCTGTGGAGCTTGGCTGAAATCCGACTCTACACCAATTCCAGAATGGAACGGAACGTTTCGTTGTATAAGGCCTACGGATTTCGCGAAACGGGTCGCCGGCCCAATCCATATCGGTCAGGATGGACGGTCGTCGACATGGCGAAAGCCGTCGAGACGACCGCCATCGCGTGATCCTTTTCTGCAAACCGGGAGGACTACCATGACTCAATCAGGAACAATCCGCGCCGGCATGGGCGGCTGGACCTTCGAGCCGTGGGACACGTCCTTCTACCCGGACAAATTGTCGAAGGCCAAGCAACTGCATTATGCCAGCCGGCAAGTGCCGACTATCGAGGTCAACGGCACCTATTATTCGAGCTTCAAGGAACCGACTTTCGTCAAATGGGCCAATGAGGCGCCGGATGGTTTCGTCTATTCGCTGAAGGGCAACCGCTTCGTCACCAACCGCCGCGTGCTCGGCGAGGCCGGCGAATCGATAATGCGCTTTCTCGGGTCGGGCGTCGCGGCACTTGGCGACAAGCTCGGGCCGATCCTATGGCAATTCGCGCCGACCAAGAAATTCGACCCGGACGACTTCGAGGCCTTCCTCAAGCTGTTGCCGGAGAAGCAGGACGGCGTTGCGCTGCGCCACGCGGTCGAGGTGCGCAACGACAGCTTCATCGTGCCGGAATTCGCAGCGCTGGCGCGCAACTACAAGGTGGCGGTCGTCTATGCCGACCATGCCAAATATCCAGCGATTGCCGACGTTACCGGCGATTTCATCTATGCGCGGCTGCAGACCGGCAGCGACGACAATCCCGATTGCTACACGCCAAAGGCGCTCGACGAATGGGCGGCGCGCGCAAAAACCTGGGCGGAAGGCAAGGTGCCGGCCGACCTGCCGCGTGCCGATCCTTCAACCGACGCGCCGGTCAAGCCACGCGACGTGTTCGTCTACTTCATCACCGAGGGCAAGGTCCGCGCTCCATTCGGAGCCATCGCGCTGATGAAGCGGGTAGCAGGCTGACGCCCGCTGTCGGTGGTCCGCCTGGCTTGGTCCTAAACTACCGGCTATGCGGCGCGTTCGTCCGGACGCCGATCAACCCTGACGATCTCGTTAAAGGCATCGAGATCGACATAGAAGACCTTGGTGATCTCCGCGATGAGTTCGTCGTGGTCATACCCCTGCGATTTCAGAATGTTGATGGCTGTTAGGATGTCGACGCGCTCCGTGAGCCGTCGTTTCTGGTAGTCCTCGACATAGCGCTCCATCGACTGGCCTTGGCTCCCAAGCACCCGAAATGTTGGACGACAACAGATCGCTGGAAGGGAACGGCTTGCGCGCAAGCGTGCCGACGCGGGCCGCGCCTTCCCCTGATCTGCCAAGTTGAAACTGGTACGGAAAGCGGCCGACTCACCAAGGCCAAGCAAAATCTAGCACGCAATCTGCAGCGCGCCAGAGTTGCAAAGTAATGGAATCAATAAGAATTCAGACAGTCAGGAATTTGCGGACGTCCGCCCGGTCGAGATCCTCGGCGGGGCCGGTATGGACGATCTGGCCGCGGTCCATGATGTTGACCTCGTCGGCCAATTCCCGGCAGAAATCGAGATATTGTTCGACCAAAAGCACGGCAATGCCGGCCTGGTCGCGCAGATAGCGGATGGCGCGGCCGATATCCTTGATGATCGACGGCTGGATGCCTTCGGTCGGTTCGTCGAGGACCAGCAGTTTCGGCCGCATCACCAGCGCCCTGCCGATGGCAAGCTGCTGCTGCTGGCCGCCGGAAAGGTCACCGCCGCGGCGCGCGAGCATCTGCTTCAGCACCGGAAACAATTCGAAGACGTGACCGGGAATATTGCGGTCGGCGCGCCTCAGCGGCGCGAAGCCCGATTCGAGGTTTTCCCGCACCGTAAGCAGCGGAAATATCTCCCTGCCCTGCGGCACGAATGCGATGCCCGACCGGGCGCGATCATACGCCGCGCTCCGGTCGAGCGCCTTCCCCTCGAAGGCAACACTTCCGCTCGTCAGCCGATGATGGCCGACGATCGATCTCATCAAACTGGTCTTGCCGACGCCGTTGCGGCCGAGCACGCAGGTGATCTTGCCGGCGCCGGCCTTTAGCGAGACGCCGCGCAGCGCCTGGGCAGCGCCGTAATGCAACGTGGCATTGGAGACTTCGAGCATGGTCAGTGCCTTCTCCAACGCCTGAAGAACGAAAGGTCGAAATGATGGAACGGAACGCGCCAGACCATGTTCATCTCCCCAGGTAGACTTCGACGACGCGCTCGTCGGCCGAAACGAAATCGAGCGAACCTTCGGAAAGGACCGAGCCTTCGTGCAGGCAGGTGACCTTGACGCCGAGCTCGCGCACGAAATGCATGTCGTGCTCGACGACGATGACCGAATGGTCGCGCGCGATGTCCCTAAGCAGCCGCGCGGTTTCCTCGGTCTCGGCGTCGGTCATGCCGGCAACCGGTTCGTCGACCAGCAGCAGCTTCGGATCCTGCGCCAGAAGCATGCCGATCTCGAGCCATTGTTTTTGGCCATGGCTCAAATTGGCGGCGAGCTCGTCACGCTTGTCGCCCAGCCGGATGATGCCGAGAATGTCGTCGATCTGCCGCACATCCGCGGCCGAGCGACGATGGAACAGTGCCGGGAAGATCGAGCGCGGGCCTTTCAGCGCCAGCATCAGATTGTCCTCGATCGTGTGGCTTTCGAAGACGGTCGGCTTCTGGAATTTACGGCCGATGCCCATCATGGCGATTTCGGCCTCGTCGTGTTTGGTCAGGTCGACTTCGCCGTGAAAGAAGACCTCGCCCGCGTCGGGCCGCGTCTTGCCGGTGACGATGTCCATCATCGTCGTCTTGCCGGCGCCGTTAGGGCCGATGATCGCCCGCATCTCGCCCTTATCGAGCACCAGCGACAGGTTGTTGATGGCGCGAAAACCATCAAAGGAAACCGACACACCGTCGAGATAGAGGATGGTGTTGCTCTTCGACATCAGGCCATCACTCCGCCGGCTGCGGTTCGGCGCCGGAGGCCGACCAGTCGCCCGGCCTTCTCGCCGCCGAGCGATCGATTTTCGGCGGCACTGGCGCGTCGGGATCGATGCCGGCTTCCTCGGCGGCCGAGGCTGCCCGCATCGCCTTGGCGTTGCCGCGCCAGGAATCCCACATGCCGATGATGCCCTTGGGCAGGAACAGCGTGACGGCGACAAACAGTCCGCCCAGCGCAAACAGCCAGAATTCCGGCAGCACGCCGGTGAACCAGGATTTACCGGCATTGACCAGAAGCGCGCCGATGATCGGCCCGACGATGGTGCCGCGCCCGCCGACGGCCGCCCACACCACCACCTCGATCGAATTGGACGGCTCGAATTCGCCGGGGTTGATGATACCGACCTGCGGCACGTAAAGCGCACCGGCGATGCCGGCCATCACCGCCGACACGGTGAAGGCGAACAGTTTGACGTTCTCCGCCCGCCAGCCGAGGAAGCGTGTGCGGCTCTCGGCATCGCGCACTGCCATCAAAAGCTTGCCGTATTTGGAACCGACGATTGTCCAGGTGACGAAGACGGCAAACGCCAGCATGACGGCGCTGGCCGCGAACAGCGCCGAGCGTGTCATGTCGGCCTGCACGTTGAAGCCTAAAATGTCCTTGAAATCAGTCAGGCCGTTATTGCCGCCGAAACCCATGTCGTTGCGGAAAAACGCAAGCAGCAGCGCATACGTCATCGCCTGGGTGATGATCGACAGATAGACGCCGGTAACGCGGCTGCGGAAGGCGAACCAGCCGAAGACGAAGGCGAGCAGGCCAGGTACCGCAAGCACCATGACCGCCGCCAACCAGAAATGGTCGAAACCATACCAGAACCATGGCAATTCCTTGTAGTTAAGGAATACCATGAAATCCGGCAGCAGCGGATTGCCGTAGACGCCGCGCGAGCCGATCTGGCGCATCAGATACATGCCCATCGCATAGCCGCCGAGCGCGAAGAAAGCGCCATGGCCGAGCGAGAGGATGCCGCAATAGCCCCAGACGAGATCGAGCGCCAAGGCGAGCAGTGCGTAGCACAAGTATTTGCCGGTGAGCGCGACGATATAGGACGGCACGTAAAACGCACTTGTCGGCGAGACCGCAAGGTTGAGCAGCGGCACGACGATGGCAACCGCCAGCAGGATGAAGATGGTGATGGCGACGCGGCGGTCGGCGCCGGCAGCAAAGAAGCGTCCCGTGATCATGCTTCCACCGACCTGCCCTTGAGCGCGAACAGCCCGCGCGGGCGTTTCTGGATGAACAGGATGATCAGCACCAGGACGACGATCTTGCCGAGCACCGCTCCAGCGTAAGGTTCGAGGAACTTGTTGACGATGCCGAGCGAGAAAGCGCCGACCAGCGTGCCCCAAAGATTGCCGACACCGCCGAAGACGACGACCATGAAGCTGTCGATGATGTAGCCACGACCGAGATTGGGCGAGACGTTGTCGATCTGGCTGAGCGCGACACCGGCTATGCCGGCAATGCCGGAGCCGAGTGCAAACGTTAGCGCATCGACCCATGGCGTCCTGATGCCCATCGAGGCGGCCATGCGGCGATTGGCGGTGACGGCACGCATCTGCAGCCCCCAAGGCGTACGTTTCATAACGTAGAGCAGCACCGCGAACACGCCGAGCGCGAATACCAGGATCCAGAGCCGGTTCCAGGTCACGGCAAGCTGGCCGATATTGAACGAGCCGGACATCCATGACGGGTTGCCGACCTCCTGGTTGGTCGGCCCGAAGATGGTGCGTACGGCCTGCTGCAGGATCAGCGACACACCCCATGTCGCCAGCAGGGTTTCGAGCGGCCGGCCGTAGAGGAAGCGGATCAGCCCGCGCTCGATGACAAGGCCGACGAGCGCCGCTACCAGGAAGGCCAGCGGCAGGGCGATGACCAGCGACCAGTCGAACAGGCCGGGAAAGGAATTGCGGATCACCTCCTGCACGACGAAGGTCGTGTAGGCGCCGAGCATGACCATCTCGCCATGCGCCATGTTGATGACGCCCATGACGCCGAAGGTGATGGCCAGGCCAATCGCCGCCAGCAGCAGCACCGATCCGAGGGATATGCCGTACCAGATATTCTGGCCGGCATCCCACAGCGCCAGCGTCGAATTGATGTTGGTGATCGCCGCCGTCGCGGCGTCCTTCACCGCACCTTCGGAATTAGCCTCTACCGACGTGAGCAGCGACACCGCATCGCGGTCGCCGCGCGCACCGATCAGCGCGATCGCTGCCAGTTTGTCGGCCTCCGGCCTGTCGGAAACGAGAACCGACGCGGCGCGGGCCTGCTCGAGCAGCGCTTTGACGCTTGCCACGCTCTCATTAGTGATCGCGGTGTCGAGCGGCTCGATGTTTGCCGCGTCCGGCGTCTTGAACATGGTGTCGGCGGCGGCAATGCGCACGGCCGGATCCTTGGAGCCGAGCGTCAGCGTGCCCAGCGCGTCGCGGATAACGCGACGCAGCGTGTTGTTGACCTTGATCTTGATGATGTCGGTCTTGGCAGCTTCGCCCGATTTTTCGCCGGTGAGCGCATCGAGCAACTCGATGCTGTCGCCACTCTCCTTGCCGACAAAGACCAGTGAATCGGCCTTGCGGACGTAAAGGCTGCCCTCCGCAAGCGCGGCAAGCGGCCGTTCTACGGCTGGATCGCTGGTTGCCGCAAGCTCCCGCACGACGGCTTCGATCGCCGGAAAATTGGTGGCGGTGGCGAATTTGCCGATGACCGCGCGCAGATCTGCTTCGCCGGCGTTCGACGGCGGCAGCGTCCCCAGGAGGAGGAGCAGCATCAGGCCAATCGCGCGGATCAGGATCATTGGTTTCTGGTGGCTGTTGAAGGTTGAATGTCGCCTCCGGGCAGGATGGAGGAGGAGCCTGCCCGGAGGCTTGCGGGTCTGGGAGGACAGACCGGGAGGATCAGTTGGTTCCCTTGCCGCCGCATTTGCCGGTGGCAACGTTGAAGTTGCCGCAGGACAGAGGCGCGCGCCAATCGGAGATCAGGTCCTTGGAGTCAGGCAGGTAGTCGGACCACTCGTCGCCCATCACCAGGCCCGGCGTCTGCGACACGGTCTCGAACTGGCCGTCGGCCTGGATCTCGCCGATCAGCACCGGCTTGGTGATATGATGGTTCGGCATCATGGTCGAATAACCGCCGGTCAGGTTCGGCACCGAGACGCCAACCATGGCGTCGATGACCTTGTCCGGATCGGTGGTGCCGGCCTTCTCGACCGCCTTCACCCACATGTTGAAGCCGATATAGTGGGCTTCCATCGGATCGTTGGTGGTGCGCTTGTCATTCTTGATGAACTTGTGCCAGTCGGTGATGAACTTCGCGTTCTCGGGCGTATCGACGCTTTCGAAATAGTTCCAGGCGGCGAGATGGCCGACCAGCGGCGCGGTGTCGAGACCGGCAAGCTCTTCCTCGCCGACAGAGAAGGCCATGACCGGGATGTCCTCGGCCTTGATGCCCTGGTTGCCGAGCTCCTTGTAGAACGGCACGTTGGCGTCGCCGTTGACGGTCGAGACAACGGCGGTCTTCTTGCCGGCCGAGCCGAACTTCTTGATCGCCGAGACTTCGGTCTGCCAGTCGGAGAAACCGAACGGCGTGTAGTTGACCATGACGTCTTCGGCAGCAACGCCCTTCGCCTTCAGATAGGCCTCGAGGATCTTGTTGGTGGTGCGCGGGTAGACGTAGTCGGTGCCTTCGAGCACCCAGCGCTTCACCGAACCGCCATCCTCGCTCATCAGATAATCGACGGCCGGAATGGCCTGCTGGTTCGGCGCCGCACCCGTGTAGAACACGTTGCGCTCGCTTTCCTCGCCCTCATACTGGACCGGGTAGAACAGGATGTTGTCGAGTTCGCTGAACACCGGCAGTACCGACTTGCGCGACACCGAGGTCCAGCAGCCGAACACCGCCGCGACCTTGTCCTTCGAGATCAGCTCGCGCGCCTTTTCGGCGAACAGCGGCCAGTTCGAAGCCGGATCGACGACCACCGCCTCGAGCTTCTTGCCGAGCAGGCCACCCTTGGCATTTTGCTCTTCGATGAGCATCAGCATGGCGTCCTTCAGCGTCGTCTCCGAGATCGCCATGGTTCCCGACAGCGAATGGAGGATGCCGACCTTGATGGTGTCGTCGGCCGCCTTGGCGGGAACGCTCATCAGCAGGCCGGCGGTGACCACGCCGACCGAAAACATTTTTGCTATTGTCGAGAAACTACCCCTCATACTTTTAAACTCCCAAGCTGGTTAACTGCATCGGAACAGACCATGCAACGGCTGTGCCAATCACGGGAGCAAGGTTGGAGGATTTGGATTTCCCAGCTCTGTCAGTCGGTTAATGTATTAGCCGCAGGAGATGAACCTCGCCTGCCATGTTCGAAACGAGAAAGGATCACCCATATAAGCCTAAATTTTACTCACATATAGGCCAATGCCCTAATTTTGAGCAGCATCATATGAGCGCTGGCGAGGATTGCAGCGCCGGAGCGAAATGAGGCAAGTTCGAACCCTTAACGGGGGACTCCATGGCCTTCAGAGCTTCTTGCATTTTCACCGCCATGCTTCTGCTGGCGACGACAACCGTAGCGCGCGCCGGCTTCAGCGACGGCAAGCTGCCGGACGGCTCCTATCATTGCGAAGTCTACCTGCTTGGCATGTTCCTCAGCCTCGGCGACATCACCATCAAGGGAAACGTCTATAGCGGTCCGGTGAGCTTCGGCATCGCGCCGCAGAGCTACAATTACCAGATGGATGCAGACGGCGTGATCACCTGGCTAGGTCCGCTGGGCGGCTACACCAGTGGCGGCAACTCGATCGCGCTTACGCAGGCGACGCTGGAAAGCGGAACTACCCCGTCCTTCGACATCATCATGAAGCAGCCAGACGGCGCCTTTACCGCCTCGACCTGCACGAAGCGTTGAAAAAAGTGGGGAACCTGGTGAGGTTCCGTACTCCGAAGCAGAAAGCCGCCTAGCTCTCCGCCGCCAGATCGAGCGCCAGCCGGGTCATATCGGTGAAAAGGCCCTGGCGTTCGGAATAGTCGGTCTGCTCGCCGGTTGCCACATTGTCGACGACGGTCAGGATCGACAGCGCCCGGGCGCCGAAATCGGCCGCAATGCGGTAAAGTGCGCTGGTTTCCATATCCACGGCGAGCGCGCCCTGTACCTGTGCTTCGGCAAAGCGTTCGCGCCCCAGGGGATGATAGAAAATATCGCTGCAGATGGTCAGCCCGGCCTGATGGTCGATGCCGAGTTCCGAAGCCCGGGCCAACGCCTGGGCCAACAATGCCGGATCGGGGCCGGCATCGGCACGATAGAGCCCAAAAACCTGGCCGCTCTCCGCATTTTCGCCGCGCACCGATTGCGCGATCACCAGGGTGCGCAGCGCCATCTCGGCGGTCAGGCCACCGCAGGTGCCGGTGCGGATCAGTGTTGTCGCACCGTAGAAATCCAGCAGCTCATGCACATAGACCAGGAACGAAGAGACGCCGATGCCGGTGGATTGGATGCTGACAGGTTTGCCGCGAAACAACCCGGTAAAGCCGAGCGCGCCGCGGCGGCGGTTGACGCAGCGCGGCGCTCCCAGGAAAGTCTGCGCCATCCATTCAGCGCGCTGCGGATCGCCCGGCAGCAGCACCGTGCTTGCGTAGTCGCCCTTGCTTGCCTCGTTGTGTGGCGTCACGGCATGCTTTCCAAAACCCGTCGCCCATTTCGCCTGCAATCATGGCAGTCTCACGACATTGCGCAAGCGGAGCATTGGAAGGGTCAGGATTCCAGCATGTCCTTTACGATGGTGGCCAATTGCTTGAGCGAAAACGGCTTCGGTAAAAAGCCGAAATGCGCGTCGGCCGGCAAGTTCTTGGCGAACGCGTCTTCGGCATAGCCGGACACGAAGATGAACTTGATGTCGGGCTGCCGTTTGCGCAATTCGCCAAGCAGCGTCGGGCCGTCCATTTCCGGCATCACCACGTCCGACACCACGATGTCGACCTTGCCGCCGAGCGCTTCGTAGACTTCAAGCGCCTCGACGCCCGAGGACGCCTCGTGGACGGTGTAGCCGCGCGACTTCAGCGCCCGCATGCCGCCCATGCGCACGGCGTCCTCGTCCTCGACCAGCAGCACCGTGGCCGAGCCCGACAGATCCTTGGCTGGGTCGGCGATCTTGGCAGGCGCGGCCGGCACTTCTCCAGCCTCGCCCGCCTTCCTTGCCTCCGCAATGTGCCGCGGCAGGAAGATGCGGAACACGGATCCCTTGCCGACCTCGGAATCGCAGAAGATGAAGCCGCCTGTCTGCTTGATGATGCCATAGACCATGGACAGGCCGAGGCCAGTTCCCTTGCCAACCTCCTTTGTCGTGAAGAAGGGCTCGAAGATCTTTTTCAGCACATCAGGCGCGATGCCGCTGCCGCTGTCCTCGACCTCGACCAGCACATAGTCGGCCGGAGCAAGTTCGCGGTAGGAAAAGGTCTTGCACTCTGCGGCGCTGACGTTGCGGGTGCGTACGGTGAGGTCGCCGCCGGCCGGCATCGCATCGCGCGCATTGACCGCCAGATTGACCACCACTTGCTCGAACTGCCCGATATCGACCCTGACCGGCCACAGGTCGCGGCCATGGTCGATCTTGAGCTTGATGTCGTTGCCGACCAGCCGGGCAAGCAGCATCCTGAGATCGGCGAGCACGTCGGTCAGGTTGAGCACCTCCGGCCGCAGGGTCTGCTTGCGCGAGAAGGCCAGCAACTGCCGCACCAACGAGGCCGCCCGGTTGGCATTCTGCTTGATGTTCATGATGTCCGGGAACGACGGATCGGACGGCCGGTGGTTGGTCAACAGCAGGTCCGAGGCCATGATGATGGCGGTCAGCACATTGTTGAAATCATGCGCGATGCCGCCGGCGAGCTGGCCGACCGCCTGCATCTTCTGGCTCTGCGCCATCTGGCCCTCGAGGGCTTTTTGCTCGGTGGTCTCGACGGCATAGACGATGGCCGATTCCTCGGCGCCTTCGCCGCCGGTACCGTCTGCGACCGCGTTGACGTAGAAGCGTATGTGGCGCTCCTCATTGCCGGGCAGCACCGTATCGATCGGCTCGATGTCGGCCTGTTGCTGGCGTGCCTTTTCGAACGCCGCGGCGAAAGCCGGCCGGTCGCGCTCGTGGATCACCGTATCCAGCCGCACACGCCGATCGACCGCGTCGCGGTCGACGACCGAGGAAAACAGCGACAGAAACGGCGCATTGGTGCGCAGGATGCGGCCGGCGTGGTCGACGCCGGCTATCGCCATCGGCGTCGAGTTGAAGAACCGCGTGAAGCGTATTTCCGAGGCGCGGAGGTCGGCCGAAGCGTCCTCGCCTTGCGTCCGGTTGAGCACGATGGTGCGAGTCGGGCCGTTGAGGCCCTCTCGGCTGGCCGAGACACGATGCATGAAGCGCACCGGCAGCGCCTCGCCGGTCATCGTCGTCAGATCGAGATCGATAACAGCATTGCGCGTGGTACCCGCGTCGGCCTTGACCGAACGGACCAGCGCCATGCCGTCGCCGGCGACGATCTCCGGCAGCGTGATGGCGCCGGGGGTGAAGCTGGCCAGGTCGATGCCCAGCCACTCCGCAAGGGTCGCATTGATGTAGGTGACGCGGCCTTCCTGGTCAGCCGAAAAGAAACCGGCCGGCGCATGGTCGAGGTGATCGATCGCCTTTTGCAGGTCGAGAAAGAACCGCTCCTGCTCGGCCCGTTCCCGCGAGATATCGGCAAGCTGCCAGGCAAGCATGGGCAGCCGCTGGCCGGGAACGCTGAAGGCGCGGGCCCGGACGCGGTACCAGCGCGCGCCCGGTTCGGCGCCTGGCCGAATGGACTGCGCGAGCCGGAACTCGCCGTCGCCCGGTTGGCCGTCGCGCAGGCCTGACGCCAGCCGGTATATGGTCACCGAGGCCTCGGGAACGTCTGAAAGCAAACCTTCGACCGTCTTGAGGTCGGCGGCCGACTCGGCACCCGTCATATCGGCATAGGTCCGGTTGGCGTAGATGATACGGCCTTTGGTGTCGGTGACCAGGAGACCTTGCGACATCGAATCGACGAAAGCTTTCGACAGTTCGTCGCTTGTCGAGCGCGGCGTGATATGCACGAAGCCGATCGCAGTGGCGAATAGAAAGCCGACACCGATCATCGCCAGCACGCCAAGCATGCCGAGCAGGAATGGATCGCCAAGTCGCTCGCGGAAAAGGCCGAAGACGATCGCTGCCCCTGTCAGGACGACGATGAAGACGATCAGCCGGGTGACCGCACCCGGTCGCGTGTTCTGGTCGACGATAGGTACCGGATAGAAATCGCCGCGCGCTTCCTTGGCCATGTGCCCCCTGCTCGTGAATTCCGGTGTCGGTTGAATCATATTCTCAGGGTCGGGAAAAGGCCCGGCTGCAGATGTCCGCTAAAAATGACGCCGTTCGGCTCCCGGTGTTTCAAGCTGTTCACGAAGCGTTAAAGGCAACTTGCGGTGGGCTGCCGCAACAGTCTAGTGTCGCCTCTCTTCGAAAGCTGATTTTGGGGGAACCAATGCTGCAATGGCTGGATGGCGTGGCGGGTCCTGGTTATGCCGCAGCAATCCTATGGACGTTTGCAGTACTTGTCCTTCTGCTCATCATTCTTCTTATCATCAGGCTGGTCCGCAGCCTGACATTCGGAACATTCGTCGCCGGCGGCAGGAACCGCAAGACGCGACTGGCTGTCATGGATGCCACAGCGGTCGACAGTCACCGGCGGCTGGTGCTGGTGCGCCGCGACGATATCGAGCACCTGCTCTTGATCGGTGGTCCGACCGACGTCGTCGTCGAGCGCGACATCAGGCTCTCGGCGCTGCGCCGCCCGGCATTGACCGGAGACAACAGCCACCAGCCGGCAGCAAGGTCGGCTTCGACCACAGCCGCGCCGGCGAGGCAAGCGCCGCCGCAGCCGGCAAGCGTAACCGCGACCCCTGTCCGAGCCCGCCAGACAGCGACAATGCCGGCAACAATGCCGGCACCGGCGCCGAAACCGGCATCGAACGTCACACCGTTGCCAAGTTATGGATCCGTCAACGCCAATGCCTCGCGACATGCGCCGCCGCCGGCAAAACAGGACTCCCCGGCAAGATACGAGCCGCCGGCACAGCATGAGTCGATCGACGATGCGCTGATGAAGGAGTTGGAGGTTTCCCTCGACGAGCCACGCTTCAGCCAAGCGCCGAGCAAGCCGGCGGCGAAGGCATCGCCCTCTCTCGACGACGAGATGACGAAGCTCCTCGGCGAGTTGTCCAATCAGAAAAGATAGGCCGATAGCGACCGGCCAATGAAAATGGCCGGAAAACCGGCCATTTTGAACGCTTTACCGATGCCGCTGATTTTCCCGCCGACTCAGTCGTCGCGGTAGACCTTCTCGCGCCGCTCATGGCGCTCCTGTGCCTCGATCGACAACGTGGCGATCGGGCGCGCGTCGAGCCGCTTCAGTGCGATCGGCTCGCCCGTCTCCTCGCAATAACCGTAAGTGCCTTCGTCAAGGCGCTGGAGGGCGGAATCGATCTTCGAGATGAGTTTTCGCTGGCGATCGCGGGCGCGAAGTTCGATGGCGCGGTCGGTTTCCGAGGAGGCGCGATCGGCGAGGTCGGGGTGGTTAGCGTTTTCCTGCTGCAGGATTTCGAGAGTTTCGCGCGCTTCGCGCAAGATGTCGTTCTTCCAGGTGACGAGCTTCAGGCGAAAGTAGGATTTCTGCCGCTCGTTCATGAACGGCTCGTCTTCGGAGGGTACGTAATCGGCGGTAACGATGTCGTTCATTCGACTCACCCAACAAACCCCAAATTTGGCGCCTATATATTCGCGGACCGAAAACTGCACAAGATCAATCGACGACAGTTTCACGCAATTGTTAGTCCCGGACAAACCAGCATCTGCGATGCCCTTTTTGCGAAGAATACGACCGAATCCGTACATGATTCGCTATGCTTGAGGGGCGCTTGCCATTGCGCACGGAGCTCTTCTGATGGCAAATCCTGCGGCGTGTTGACGGGTTCGGTGCCCGGCACAACGGGGATCCGGTGACCAGACTTTACCTGCTGAGGCATGCGAAGGCCGGCTGGGCACTGCCTGGCGTGGCTGACATCGACCGCCCGCTCGATGCATCCGGCTTCGCCGATGCCGAAGCGATGGGCACGCTGATGCGTTCCCGCAAATACGCACCGGGCCTCACCCTTTGCTCAAGCGCCAGGCGCGCCCGCCAGACGCTGGAAAGCTTGGCTGGCCACACCGACACGGGCCGGGTGCTGTTCCTTGACACGCTCTACAGCGACGATGCCGCTGCGTACCTCGCTGCCATCCGGCAGAATGGCGGGCTGGATGCCCTGCTTGTCATCGGCCACAATCCGATGATTGAGGATCTCGCCATGGCGCTCTCAGGCGACGGCGAGGAGACCGCGCGGGCCATGCTGAACCACGGCTTCCCGGCCTCCGCACTTGCGGCGGTCCGGTTCAACGGCAGTCTTGCCGAGGCTGCGCCGGGCGCCGGCTATCTCGAAGCCTTCCTGACGCCTGCCGATATCTGAGGCCATTTCAAAGCCGCGCATCAAAGCCTATATCGGATCCTGACCGGCCCGCGAGAACAGATTTGGCATCATCGCTGACGACTTTTACCGACGAGGCGAAGATTGCCTTGGATACGTTGTCAGGCCGCGCTGCCGGGCTTTTCGCTCCGTCGCTGCGCCTTGGCGTGACTGGGCTGTCCCGCGCCGGCAAGACGGTGTTCATCTCGGCCCTGGTGCACAATCTGGTCCATGGCGGACGCTTGCCGCTGTTTGAGGCACAAAAATCGGGGCGCATCGCCCGCGCTTTTCTCGAAGAGCAGCCGGACGACGCGGTACCACGCTTCCAGTACGAGGATCACATCGCGGCTCTTGTCGACGATCGGGTCTGGCCGGATTCGACGCGTGCGATTTCCGAACTGAGGCTCACCATCGAATACGAATCGGCCTCTGGCTGGAGCCGCATGTTTTCCGCCGGCAAATTGTCGGTCGACATCGTCGATTATCCCGGCGAATGGCTGCTCGACCTGCCGCTGCTCAGCAAGTCCTACGCCGATTTTTCGCGTGAGGCCTTCGAGATGGCCGTGTTGCCGGTTCGTGTCGATCTTTCGCGGGAATGGCGGGCGCTCTCCGATCCGGTCGATCCCAACGCCGACGCCGACGAGATGACGGCGCGCCGTCTCGCCGAGAGCTTCGCGGCCTATCTCAAGGCCTGCAAGCTCGACGAGCGGGCGCTTTCGACCTTGCCGCCCGGCCGCTTCCTGATGCCCGGCGATCTTGAAGGCTCGCCCGCTCTCACCTTCGCGCCGCTGCCAAATCTGGGCGGCCGGCGCGCCCGCTCGGGATCGCTGCAGGCGATGATGGAGCGGCGCTATGAGGCTTACAAGACGCATGTCGTCAAACCGTTCTTTCGCGAACACATCACGCGTCTCGACCGCCAGATCGTGCTCATCGACGCCTTGCAGGCATTGAATGCCGGCCCCGGTGCGATGGCCGATCTGGAGCGCGCGGTCACCGAAATCCTGTCCTGTTTCCGGCCCGGCCGAGGCAACTTCCTGACCGACCTGTTTTCGAGGCGCATCGACCGCATATTGGTGGCCGCGAGCAAGGCCGACCACCTTCACCACGAAAGCCACGACCGGCTGCAGGCGATCGTGCGGCGGCTTGCCGACCGCGCCGTGGCGCGGGCGAATTTCACCGGCGCCGACGTCGACGTCGTGGCCATGGCGGCCATGCGCGCGACCCGTGAAGGCACGGTCAAGCAGGTCCGCGAGACTTTGCCGGTCATTATCGGCACGCCATTGCGTGGCGAAAAAATTAATGGCGAAACCTTTGACGGAAAGACCGAAACAGCCATATTTCCCGGTGACTTGCCGGAGAAAGTTGATGCGGCGTTCGACGTTTCCGAATCGGCCCGCCGCCAGAACAATGACGACCCCGCGATCCGCTTCGTGCGCTTTCGCCCGCCGAAACTCGAGCGCACCGCCGAGGGCGTCACGCTGTCGCTGCCACATATCAGGCTCGACCGCGCGCTGCAGTTCCTGATCGGAGATCATCTCGCATGAGTGCGCCCCGCAGACCGGCGGCCTTTCGCATCGAGCCGGAGCCCCAGCAAAAGGAAGATTCGACGGCTCGCCATGCTGCGTCCGAGGCCGCGCCGGCGCGAAAGCCGCCTACCGTGAAGGCGGATTTAGCCGTGGTCACACCGGCGGAGATCGATGTCTTCGACGAGCCTGATATCGTCGCTGCCGAACCGCCGCCGGCGATTGCGCCGCGAAAACGTTCGCTGCTTGGCAGCCTGTTCTTCGG
>NZ_SUEG01000019.1:34561-55193 GCF_005063415.1 Mesorhizobium sp. | reverse complement strand
GCGCGGATTTCCGGATTGGAGGAGGGCGCCCGCGGCGAGGTCTGGCCGGTCGACCTGGTGGTCAGGGCATCGATCGCCGGCGCGCCTGCCTAGGGGCACTCAATCACTCTGAACGGCCGAGGTCGACCTTGGCGGCTGTTGGTCAGCGTCAGCGAGTGCGTCCTGGTCTCAGGCCGCGGATTTGAGGTGATCGATGAAGGCGCGCAGCTTCGGCAGGACTTGGCGCTTGCCAGGATGATAGAGGAAGACACCCGGCGTCGTTGTTGCGATGCTGTCCAGCACCGATCTGAGTTTTCCTTCGGCTATCGGACCTTCGGCGAGTGGTCGCGGCGTTTGCGCTAGCCCAACGCCCCGCATCGCAGCCCCGACCAATGTCGAATAGTCGTGCGCGATCAGTGGGCCTGAGACGACCGCTTCGATCGCGCCATTGCCGTCGATGAACGACCAGGGCGCGATGCTGCCATTCGAGCGGCGCAAGCGCAGGCAGGCGTGGTGGCGCAAGTCGTCGACACGCTCGGGACGGCCGTGGCGCTCGAGATAGTCAGGGCTACCGACGACCACGAACGAGAACGGCGCTGTCAGCCGCACTGCGACCATGTCGGCGGCGATGAGCTGGCCGAGGCGGATGCCGGCGTCGAACCCGCCGGTCGCGAGATCGACCATCTGGTCGCTCACGGCGATCTCCAGTTCGATCTCAGGATAGGCTTGGCAGAACGACGCGAGCACCGGCTCCAACATCAGCGGCACGATGGCGCGGGGCACAGACAGGCGTAGCAGACCGGTCGGCCGTTGGCCGATATCGCGGGCAGCCTCGCCGGCCGCGACGAGCTCCTCGAATGCTGGTCCGGCACGGTCGAGGAATCGCTGGCCAGGCTCGGTTAAACCGATGCTCCGCGTCGTGCGGACGAACAGCGCCGTGCCCAGGCGGGCTTCCAGTGCGCGCACCGCCTGGCTCACAGCGGACGGCGTCACGCCGAGATCGGCGGCGGCACGGCGGAAGTTGCGGCGCCTGGCGACGGCCAGGAACGCCTCGACGCCCTCCAGCGCACCATGTCGGACTGTGTAGTTCTGCTTCATAGGTTGTTGTGATTACACCGGATAGTCGAATTGCGGTAGCGGGCTTAAGGCCGCGTGAACCAACTGTTGAGAGGCGGCCAAATGTCCACGGAAATGGTGTTCCAAATCCATCTTGTTCTCGGCTATGTCGCGTGGCTGCTTTGCTTCGGAGCGTACGGTTTGCCGTGGCTCAGGTCGATGGACCGGGTCGCGGCGCAACGCGCTATCGCTACGCTGCACAGCTTCCGCTTCTTCGGGCTCGTCTTCATGGTTCCAGGCGTCGTAGGCCCCAATCTGCCTGCCAATTTCGCCGTGTTCGCCGCCTACGGCGATTTCGCGACTGGCGTGCTGGCCATGCTGGCGCTGCTCACGGTGAGGATACGCCGGCTCTTCTGGCCGTTGGTCGTCGCCTTCAATGTCGTAGGGACGGTCGACCTCATCGTCGACTACTATCACGCCATTCAGATCGGCCTTCCTGCACGCGCGGGGGAACTGGGCGCCACCTACGCGATCCCGATCATCTACGTACCGTTGCTGATGATCACGCACATCGCCGCGTTCTATTTTCTGGCACGTCCTCGGCAAACCGCGACTTGAGCGGGCGCGGCTACTCCTTCGCCGCTTCCGCCGCCTTGGTGTCCGGCAGCCCATAGCCGAAATCACTGTCCTGAAGCCGCAAAATCTTTCGGTGCCGCTGTCGACCACACGTTCGTCGATCCGCCTGGCGGCCGCACGCATCGCCGAACGGCTCGCGGCGAGGTTTGGCCGGTCGACTTGGTGGTTAGGGGATCGGTCGCCGGCGCGCCTGCCTAAAGGTCAAAACTCGATCACTCCGGGCGACCGAGTTCGACCCAGAGCGGCCGTCCGACCCTGCGAGCCCGATGACGCGGGCCAACCCTTAGCAGAGAACGGACTGAAGAATAGCCGCGCTGCAGCAGCAAAGGAGATCGATCGCTTCCCCCATACCACAACCGCTATCGGTGGAGTACCGAATCGGCTGGCTGAGCCGTCGTTATCGGATCGGCATGACGATGCACAATCTTCCACAGACCATCTTCTGGGCGAAAGACGCTCGTCGCGCGTAACGCAAGAGGCGTGACATGGCTCCGACCGCCAACCTTGGACCTGAGCCGCTCCACTTCGACGATGTATGCCAGCTCAGACGTCACACACTTCGCCATGTTCTCGAAGCCGGTAGCGTCGCCGTCCCTGTAGTTCGATGCCGCTTGCTCCATCATCTCAACGACCTGCTTCCATCCATGCGCGAAAGGGCCAAAGGGATTGCCCAGTGTTACATCGTCTCGTTGGGAAAAGAGCTTCTTCGCTGGCGCGGGGTTTCCTTTCATGAACTCATCCAGAGCCAGGTGGTATTCTTCAACTGCTTGATCGAAGTCACTGGCGTCGAGGGACACGTCATCCTCCCTGTCGTTTTTATTTCTGATCCGGACTGGCGACCACAGGTCTACATTCTGTGTGCCCGCAGCGGTGAAGCATTTTCCCTACTGCGGCGTAGTGCAGGTTGGCTTGGTCATTATAGCACGGCGTGAGACAAGTTTCGCGACAGCGTTATGAGGCTCGGTAAACGGCCGCTCTCCACCGAGGCCGGTGGAAACCCGTCGCGATATCCTGAGCGTAGAATTCTATTCTCGAATAATGCTGCTGCTGCCCTTGAGAAGCATAAACGTTCTCAGCTTATGCAAAGGTCAGGAACAACATTCTTAGAGCATCGGCCAGAGTCGAGTTTTTACACGGCCTCCACCCTTCTTGGCCATTTGCGACAACCAATTGATTGAGCTTTGATAAGGCAGAAGCTTCAAACAAAAGACTTAGTCCTTGGCCGCCTCGGCGGCCTTTGTGTCCAGCAGGCCAAAGCCGAAATCATTGTCGCGCCCCTTGGGGCCGAGATCCTTTGCCGTGGCGGCAAGTGCTTTCTCTACCCAGTCGGCAGAGCGGTCGGGCGCGGCATGCAACAGATTGGCGATCGCGCCGGTCACGATCGCCGCTGCAAAGGAGGTCCCGGTCACCACGTCCGAGCCGGCGCCGCTCGGCGCCACCATCTCGACGCCGGGAGCGGAGATGAAGACGTAGGCGCCGCGATTAGCCTGCGGCATCAGCCCGTCCTTGGCATCGGTGGCCGTCACCGCGATCACGCCGTCGAAGGCGGCCGGATAACTATAGGGCGCCTTCGGTCCGTTATTGCCGGCGGCCGCGACCAGCACGATGCCAAGCGCGCTTGCATTGCGGCAGGCGATGCCGAGCAGCTCGTTCTTCGGACCGACGAAGCTCATGTTGATGATGCGGACATCCTGCTCCGCCGCCCAGTCGAGCGCCGAAAGTATCACGTCCATGGTCGACTTGCCGCCCTCGAAGGCGCGGGCGTGATAGATCCTGGCGCCCGGCGCCATGCCTTTGAACGCGCCGGTGCCGGCGATCAGGCCGTCCACCGAAGTGCCGTGGTCGCGCGCCTTGATCGGCACGTCGGGCATGGCATCGAACTGCCCGGCAATAACGCCGGAAAGCGCCGGATTGCTGTCGTCGATGCCGGTGTCGATGACGCCGACGCGGACATTCTCGCCGCTGGCCGCGTTGGCGTCGAGTGCGATGCGCTCGAACGCATAATTGACGATGCTGGCCGCCTGCTGCAGCGCATAGACGTGGTTGGCCTCACGCCGCAAAGTGCGGCCGTCGGCGGCAAGTTGCGCCAGCACGACGCCGACCGGGCGGCCATCGGGTATGCCGAAGCGCACCAGTGTGTTGCCGAGCAGCCGCGACTGCCGCTGCGAGCGTATCTCGAGGCCGAACGAGGCGGCGATCTGCTGGACCGCGCCGGCATCGCCATTGACGGTGACCAGCACCTCGTCGGGCACGAAATCGCCGATCACGGCGCGCGGCGGCTCGGTTGCGACAAGATCGGTGGGTGCTACGACCGGACCACCCGGCGCGGCAGCCTGTATTGCCGGCGCGCCCGAAGGCGGAGCGGACGGCGGCGCCGCAGTATTGCCAGGAGGTATCGGCGCCTCGGTGACTACGGCAGGATTGGGGAACAGGTCGACAATCAAGGCCGGAAGAAACACCACGCCCGTCGTTCCAGGAGCCGGCGCTTTGCCGCCATCCTTCACGCCGCCGCCACCCTTGGCGCAGTCGGCGTTGGCAGCACTTCCCCGGTTCAGGCAGTCGATCTCCGCCTGGGTGAGGTTCGGGTCGTTGGTCTGCGCCATTGCGGACGCGGCGAAGATTGTCATCGCCGCCGTCAATCGAATGACCGCCTTAGCCGCCATCAGCCGGTTTCCTTCCCTCCAGGGCAGCTTCGGTGAAAGGCTGGGCGGCAATAAGGTCAAGCAGTTTCTGATAGTCCGCGGCGGTCTCGGCCGGAACGCCGAGGCGGAACACGCCGTCGGCGGTAGGCCCGCCCGCGATCTTCAACTGGTTCTGGTCGAGAAAAGCGAGGATGTCGGACAGCTTCGCATCCGGTTTGAACTTCACCAGTGCAAACGGCATTTTGGCCAGATCGTCCTCCGATCCGGCAATCTCGAAATCGCCACCTCTGTTGCCGGTCTGCACAAAGGATTGCGCGACGACCAGAGCCAGCAGCACCGCGGCCGCCGCCCAGGCGACGCCGGCGGGCACCGCCATGAAGCGGCTCCAGGCCTGCGCCAGCCAGGACGATGCCGCAGGCGCGCGGGCCGGGCCAGCCTCGGCGTCGAGCGCCCTGGCAAAGCGGCTGAGCGCATCGGCCGGCGGGCGGATTGCCTCGTTTGCGGCAGCGGTGCCGGAGAATTCGGCCTCGGCCTCGCCTAGTGCGGCCATCGCCGCCGGGTCGCTCGCCAGCCATTCCTCGATGGCTTCGAGCTCGGTGCCCTCCAGCGAGCCGTTCAGATAAAACGGCAGCAGCATTTCCATTTTGTCGCGGCGCGACATTTTTTCAGCGGCGCTCATGGCCACCCCCTGTCGTAACCGGCGGCCTTGAGGGCTTCGCCGAGTTTCTTGCGGGCGTAGAACATCCTGGTCTTGACCGTGGCGACCGGGATACCGAGCACCTCGCCGATCTCGCTCACCGATTGCCCGTGATAATAGGCAAGGTCGATCACCGTGCGGTGCTCTTCCGGCATGGCATCGATGAAGCGTCGCAAGGCAGCGGCCTTGTCTTCTTTCATCGTCACGACTTCCGGCGTGTCGGCGCCGTCGGCGACCTGGGCCGCGTCATCGTCGTCGATCCAGTCTTCCTTCTTCTTGCGCAGCAGGGACAGCGCCTTGAAGCGGGCAATGCCGAGCAGCCATGTCGACACCTCCGAGCGCCCCTCGAAGACCGGCGCCTGCCGCCAGAGTTCGAGGAATACCTCGTTCGCGATATCGTCGGCCATCAGTTCCGATCCCGTCTGGCGTGCCACGAAGCGGTAGACCCGCGCGTGGTGGCGCATGAACAGGAGCCGCACGGCGGTACGGTCGCCCTTCGCGACCCGCTCGACGAGCGCGCGATCGGTCTCTGCGGCCGTCATCGCCGGTCGAGCCGCCTGGCTCCTGCCTGCTCTGTCGCTGATCGGCCCAAAAAGGTTCACCGCCTCCGCCCGCATATTTGCGGAGGCTAACTGAACAGCGGGAGCGTTGCCAGAGTGTACCGTTCTCCCCCTTTTTATAGATACTGTCTCAGTCAGTGGCGCCAAGCAGAAGGCGGCCGTCAAGCTGGCAATGACGGCGCCCACGAGGTGGCTCATACCCATCGGGCAAGGTGCAGTCGTTCAGCCTCGGGCGAGGGGTAATTGGACTCAGGGATTCCCGACAGTTTTGTAACTCAACGGTCCGCTGCGGGGCGACTAAGGTCCCGATCGCAAACGGCAACCCAGCCTGAAGAGGCGAATGTCATGACCAACAACAGCTTTGCGGGCGCGATTTTCGTGGATGAGTCGCCGGTGGCGGTGTTCGACGCGGTCAAGCGTCCACGCGAGTGGTGGGGCGCATGAAGCCTTGCGCGGTCGGAAGGAGCTTTCCATGAGACTGATTAGGCTGAAAGCGCCGGGAGGCTTGGAAAATCTCAAGCTGGTCGAGGAAGATTGCCCGGAACCAGGGCCGGGTGAGTTGCTTGTCAGGATACGCGCGTGTTCGTTGAATTTCCATGACAGCATGGTGGCGCTGGGCAGGAAACCGTGCGCCGATGGCCGTATCCCGCTGTCCGATGGCGCCGGAGAGGTGGTTGCTGTCTCAGACGATGTCCAAGAATTCAAGGCCGGCGATGCCGTCGTCAGCACCTATTGGCCCCATTGGCTGGCAGGCCAACCGACGCCAGCCAATAAGAGCGGCGAATTGGGAGATGATGTTGACGGCTATGCCCGCGAGTATGTGTGCATGCCCTGGCATGCCTTCACAAGGGCACCGGCAGGCTTCACGCATCTGGAGGCGGCAACGCTTACTTGTGCCGGCGTCACCGCCTGGAAAGCCCTGATGGTGTGCGGCCAGGTGAAGCCCGGTGATACGGTGCTGGTCCTTGGCACGGGAAGTGTATCGCTGTTCGCGCTGCAATTCGCAAAAATTGCCGGCGCTCGGGTTATTGCCACCTCTTCATCGGAGGAGAAGCTGGAAAAGCTAAAGCGGTTTGGGGCCGACATTGTCGTCAATTACAAGGCAGTGCCGGATTGGGGTCAGAAGGCAAGGGTTTTGACGGACGGACGCGGCGTCGATCATGTGATCGAGGTTGGCGGGCCCGGCACGTTGGCGCAATCGATAACAGCTTGCAGGATGGGCGGCCACATCGCACTGATCGGTGTCTTGAGTGGGTTTGCCGGGCAAGTTTCGATCCCGGCCCTGTTTTCCAATCAGATTAGGGTCAGCGGAATCTCGATTGGCAGCAGGGCAGACCAGGACGACATGATTCGTGCCATAGAGGCCAACCGTTTGAAGCCTGCTATCGACCGCGGTTTTCCGCTGCAGGAGATCGCCAATGCCTTCAAGCACTACGAGTCCCAAAAGCATTTTGGCAAGGTCTGCCTCGAACTTTGACTGCTGTATCCGGCCTCCATTTGGCGTCGCGCATTTCGGCCCGGCTTTATGTTCTCGGCAAGTAAGCAGGCCAGGCACCAATCAGTCGAGAAATGGCTCGGCCTTCATTGTCGCCGGCACCGGCACGCCGAGACACGCAAGCACCGTCGGCGCGAGCTGCAGCTGATCGAGCAGCGTATTGGCTTCCGGACCCTCGCCGGATCCGAAGTAGTAAAGTGCGAAATCCTGCATCTCCTCGTCGTGGCCGCCATGATGGCCGCGATTGGTCTGGCCATGATCGGCGGTGACGATCACCTCGTAGCCGGCCTCCCGCCAGCGCGGCAGGAAGCCGGCGAGCATGGCGTCCATTGCATAAACGGCATGATCCATCTCGTGGCAGTCATGGCCGAAGCGGTGGCCCATCGAGTCCAGCGTGCAGCTGTGCAGGATGCCGTAGTCGATGCCGTAGCGCCTGGTCAGCATGGTCAACGTCGCGAACAGGTCGACGTCGCTCGGCGTCATCTGGTTGCTGGCATTGTAGCCGGTCATGGTGTGGAACCGGCCATGGCTGATCGGCCCGCCCGGCTCGTCGAACTCCATGTGCTCGACCAGGTCGAACGGATAGGCCCGGAAGAATTCGGACCAGTAGGAATGGGTGACCGCACCCGTCTTGCCGCCGGCCTTCGTGACCTCGGAAAAAACGTCCGGCTGTTCGACGCGAAACCGGTTCTCGTTCGACAGGATACCGTGCACTTGGGGCGGCACGCCAGTGTGGATCGAGGCATAGCAGGATGCCGACGTCGACGGCAGCACCGAGCGCATCTTCCACACGCGCGCGTCGCCGGATTGCACCCAGCCTTCGAGATTGCCCATCAGCCGTCGCCAGTTCCGGTAAGGCACGCCGTCGAGGATGATGAGCAAAAGCTTTGTCTTGAGCGCCATAGGCGGCTCCGTGCGGTTTAGTCGGATAAGTCGGATCGTGCGCTTGGGGGCCTGCCGTTCAATCCACGCCCGGACCGGATCATCGGGCGCAATGGCCGGCCCGTTAGTTCCCCGCGCTGGCCATGCGCCGTCCCTTGATCGCCTTTTCCAGCCAGCCGATCTCCATTTCGGGCACCGACGACAGCAAAAGATCGGTGTAGGCATCGAAGGGTGGCGTCAGCACGGTGCTCTTGGCGCCGTAGCGCACCACTTCGCCGCGATACATCACGGCGATTGAATCGGCGATCGACTTGACCGTGGCCAGGTCGTGGGTGATGAACAGATAGGCGACGTTTTCCTCTTTCTGCAACCCGAGCAGCAGCTCCAGTATGCCGTGGGCGACCAGCGGATCGAGCGCCGAGGTCACCTCGTCGCAGATGATCAGCTTCGGCTTGGCGGCGAGCGAGCGGGCGATGCAGACGCGCTGTTTCTGGCCGCCCGAAAGCTCGGCCGGATAGCGGTCGACATAGCCTTTGCCCATTTCGATCTTGTCGAGCAGTTCGGCGACGCGTTTGTCGCGCTCACGCCCGCGCATCCCAAAATAGAATTCCAGCGGCCGGCCGATGATGGTGCCGACCGTCTGGCGCGGGTTCATCGCCACGTCGGCCATCTGGTAGATCATCTGCAGTTGGCGAAGATCCTCCTTCGGCCGGTCGGCAAGCCGGTTGGCGAGCGGCCGTCCGTCGAAGGTGACGGTGCCTTGTTCGGGCGGCAAGAGACCGGTGATGGCGCGCGCCAGTGTCGATTTGCCGGAGCCGGACTCGCCGACCACCGCCAGCGTCTGGCCGGGGAAAATATCGACCGAGACGTTCTTCAGCACCTTGATGTGACTGCGGCCATAAGCGGCGGTGATATTCTTGACCGACAGGAACGGGCTCGTGCCGGGCTTTTGCTCCTGGTGTTCGATCTCATGCACCGAAACCAGCGCGTTGGTGTACTCCTGGCGCGGCTCCTTGATGATCTGGCGGGTGCCGCCCCATTCGACCAGCCGGCCGTGGCGCAGCACCATGATCTCGTCCGAGACCTGGGCGACGACGGCAAGGTCGTGAGTGATGTAGAGCGCCGCGACATGCGTGTCGCGGATGGCATCCTTGATCGCCGCCAGCACGTCGATCTGCGTCGTCACGTCGAGCGCCGTGGTCGGCTCGTCGAAGACGATCAGGTCGGGCTCCGAGCACAGCGCCATTGCCGTCATCACGCGCTGCAGCTGACCGCCCGACACCTGGTGGGGGAAGCGCTCGCCGATGTTTTCGGGGTTCGGCAGGCTGAGCTTCTTGAACAGCGCCACGGCGCGCTTTTCGGCTTCGGCCCGCGTCGCCGTGCCGTGCAGGAGTGCTGCCTCGACCACCTGGTCCATCAGCCTGTGCGCCGGATTGAAGGCCGCTGCCGCCGATTGCGCGACATAGCAGACCTCGCGGCCGCGCAATTTGCGGAACCCTTCGTTGCCGCCCTTCAGGATGTCGCGGCCATTGAGGATGACCTCGCCGCCGGTGATGCGCACGCCGCCGCGGCCGTAGCCCATCGACGACAGGCCGATGGTCGATTTGCCGGCGCCGGACTCGCCGATCAATCCGAGCACCTTGCCCTTTTCGAGTGTCAGTGAGACATCGTGCACCAGCACGATGTTCTTCGGCGCCTCGCCCGGCGGATATACGGTCGCCTCGATGCGCAGATTGCGGATGTCGAGCAGCACGCCGGACTTCGGTTGCCCGGGCTTCGGTTGCCCGGGCTTTGGTTGCTTGTCGGCCATTACCCGCGTCCTCCCTTCAGGCTTGTCGTGCGGTTGAGCACCCAGTCGGCGACGAGATTGACGGAAATCGCCAGCGCTGCGATCGCCGCCGCCGGAATGAGGGCGGCGCCTATGCCGAAGACGATGCCATCCTTGTTTTCCTTGACCATGCCGCCCCAATCGGCGTCCGGCGGCTGCACACCAAGCCCAAGGAAGGACAGCGTCGACAGGAACAGCACGGCATAAATGAAGCGCAGGCCGAGTTCCGAAACCAGCGGCGACAGCGCATTGGGCAGGATTTCCCGGAAGATGATCCAGCCGCTGCCTTCGCCGCGCAATTTGGCCGCCTCGACGTAGTCCATGACATTGATGTCGACGGCGACCGCCCTCGACAGTCGGTAGACGCGGGTCGAATCCAGAACGCCCATGACCAGGATCAGCGTCACCAGATTGGATGGCAGCACCGACAGCACGACAAGCGCCATGATCAGTGTCGGGATCGACATCAGGAGATCGACGAGACGCGACAGAAGCGTGTCGAACCAGCCGCCGAAAACCGCCGCCGAGAAGCCGAGGATGGCGCCGAGCGAGAACGACAGCGCGGTCGCCAGCACCGCGATGAACAGGGTGATGCGGGCGCCATAGATCATGCGCGACAACAGATCGCGGCCGAGATTGTCGGTGCCCAGCCAATGCGCCGCCGACATCGGTTCCCAAGGGACGTCGCTGACGATCTCGGCATTGCCATGCGGCGCGATCCACGGCGCAAAAATCGCCGCCAGAACGAACAGCATCGTCAGCACAATGCCGATCAATGCCGGGATGGGGATGCGTTTGATGACGAGCATACCCGACCCCTTCATTTCGGATGTCTAAGGCGCGGATTGGCGACGATCGCCGCTATGTCCGCGATGATGTTCAGGCTGATGTAGACGGCGGCGAAGATCAGCCCGACCGCCTGAACCACAGGCACGTCACGCTTGGTGACGTGGTCGACGAGGTATTGGCCCATGCCTGGATAGACGAAAATAACTTCGACCACGACGACGCCGACGATCAGGTAGGCGAGATTGAGCATGACGACGTTGATGATCGGCGCAATGGCATTGGGGAAGGCATGCCTGCGGATGACGGCGAAGGCCGAAAGCCCCTTGAGTTCGGCGGTTTCGACATAGGCCGACTGCATGACATTGAGGATCGCGGCGCGCGTCATGCGCATCATATGGGCGAGCACCACCAGTGTCAGCGCCGCCGCCGGCAGTGCGATGGCCTGGATGCGTTCGCCGAAAGGCATCCCGTCATAGACCGTGGAAATGGCGGGAAACCATTGATGCTGCACCGCAAAGAAAAAGACGAGCACATAGCCGACGAAGAATTCCGGGAAGGACGTCGAGGCCAGCGCCAGTCCCGAGATCAGCTTGTCGACCCAGCCATTGCGGTAGCGCACCGCGATCAGCCCGAGGATGATCGCCAGCGGCACCGCGACGACCGCCGCCCAGAAGGCGAGGAACAGCGTGTTCCACAGCCTTCCCTTGATAGAGGTTGCGATATCCTGACCGCTCGACATAGCCGTGCCGAGATCACCGGTCAGGATGCCGCCGAGCCAGCGAAAATAACGGATGTAAGCGGGATCATTGAGGCCGAGCTGCTCGCGCAGATTGGCGAGCGACTCCGGTGTCGCTGACTGTCCGAGAATGGCTTGCGCGACGTCGCCGGGCAGGATCTGGGTGCCGGCGAAGATCAGGACCGAAACGGCCAAGAGAAGGATGATGCCCAGCGCAATGCGCTGGGCCACCAGTTTCACGATGGGTGAGGACATATCCGCAAGGCCGGGCTCAGGCTTCGAGCCAGCACTTCGCCAGAGCATATCCGTTCATCAACTCCTGATGCGGATCATCCACCCAGCCGGCAACCTTGGCGCCCGTCGCGTCGATGAACTGATTGAACATCGGCAGGATCAGCCCGCCCTCGTCGCGCACCATCACAGCCATGTCGTGGTACATTGCCTTGCGCTTGGCCTCGTCGAGCTCGGCGCGGGCCGCCAGCACCATCTTGTCGAAATCCGGACGCTTGAACCGTGTGTCGTTCCAGTCGGCCGTCGACAGATAGGCGGTCGAGTACATCTGGTCCTGCGTCGACCGGCCGCCCCAATAGGAGGCGCAGAAGGGCTGCTTGTTCCAGACTTCCGACCAGTAGCCGTCGCCCGGCTCGCGCTTGATCTCCAGCTTGATGCCGGCCTTGGCCGCGCTCTGCTGGAACAGCTGTGCGGCATCGACCGCACCGGGGAAGGCGACGTCCGACGTCCGGAGCAGGACGGCACCGTCATGGCCCGACTTCTTGTAGTGGAACTTGGCCTTGTCGGGATCGTATTTGCGCTGCTCGATCTCGGTGAATAGCGGGTACGATGCATTGATCGGGAAGTCGTTGCCGAGCGAGCCATAGCCACGCAGCACCTTGTTCAGCATCTCCTCGCGGTCGATCGCTAGCTTCAACGCCATGCGCAAATCGTTGTTGTCGAACGGCGCGGTGTTGCAGTGCATGATGAAGACGTAGTGGCCGGGTCCCGAATGGTTGCGGATGGTGACGCCGGGCACGCGCTTGATCAGGTCGACGATCTTCGGCTCGACGCGGTTGATCATGTGGACCTGGCCGCCCTGCAGCGCCGCCGTACGCGCCGTGGCGTCGTTGATGACGATGATCTCGATCTGGTCGGCATGGCCCATCTTGTCGCCCTGCCAGTAATTGGCAAAGCGCTCGCCGCCATGGCGCACGCCGGGCTCGTTGGTGGTGACCTTGTAAGGGCCCGCCGAGATACCGGCATCGGCCTTGTCCTTACCGCCATTCGGCTGAATGATCAGGTGATAGTCGCTAAGCAGATAGGGCAGGTCGGCATTCGGCTCCTTCAGCGTCAGCACCACTTCCTTGCCGCTGGCCTTGATGCTCTCGATGCCCTTCATGTAACCGAGCGCACCGGATTTCGACTTCTCGTTCGAATGGCGTTCGAGGGTGGCGGCCACGTCCTCTGCGGTCACCTTCTTGCCGTTGTGGAACTCGACGCCATCGCGGATCTTCAGCGTCCAGGTCTTGGCGTCGTCCGACGAGCCGATCTCCTCGGCAATGCGGTTCTCGAGCTTGCCTTCGGGAGACAGCTCGACGATCAGTTCGCCCCACATCTTGCCGAAGGCGAACGGCACCTGCGTCATGAACAGCGCCGGATCGAGGCTGTTGGTGGATTCGCCACCGACCAGGCCGGCCTTGAGCGTGCCGCCCTTGACCGGACCCGCCGCGCGGGAAGCGCTGGAAAGCAGCGAATTGGCGAAGGTTGCGGTGACGCCGAGCGCTGCCGCCCGGCCGAGAAAATCGCGACGGCTCAGCTTGCCGGACGCAACGCGCCGGCTCAGATATTCCAGTTCGTTCGACATGTTAAGTTCCTCACTCTGTTGGTCCGACCTTATGGTCGTTTTTTTCTCATTTCGATCGGGAGAATAATGACCGTAAGGGAAAGCGGTAAGCAAGACCGAATGCGACATGCCGTGGCGTAAATCGTGCGTCGCAATTGGACTAATCGCGATAAGCGCTCAAAGCAGTGCGCGCGGGATTTTCTCCTCGAAGTTGCGCTCGAAGACCAGTTTCTCGCCTTCATAGGCTTCAATTCTGGCGCGAACCATGAAGCTTTGTGCGTCGGAGCGCATTTCGGCGAAGGTTTCGGTGCGCACGGACCATTCATTTCGCGACAGCGTCTGGGTCCAATGCGTCTTGCCCGACGCTGACAGCGGATTGTCGGGATGGATCGCCCATGTCTCTCTGGCGATGCTCCCATTGGCGAGGCCATGCTCCAGGTCGCGCACCTCACCAAAATCGTCGACGATGGAAAGCGTGATCATTCCGGTCTTTTCGTCGCGATCGACATGACGCCCGGAATTGGCGGCGCGGACCGTTTCGGTTGCCCAGGGCGTGGCGCCTTCGGGGGCGGGGAAGGTGACCTCGTCGCCTGTCGCCGGCGGGCGCAGCGGCAGCATCAATGTCGCGGCCGACAATTCCAGCCGGACCGGTTCCGGCGACGGCCAGATCATCGGCCAGTAGGCGTTCGAAACGGCAACGCGCAAGCGGTGGCCGGCCGGCACACGATAGGCGCATTGGTCGAGCACCACCCGGGCGCTGACGGTTTCGCCGGGCACCAGCGCTTCGGGAAATTCGTGCGAGTTGCGATGCGTCAGGTTGAGCACGCCGTACGAGATCAGCTCCGATGCCCCGTCCGGATGGACGTCGCACAGCCGAACCGCGATGTTCGCCTGGCGCCGGTCCGACGAGACCCTGACCACAACTTCGGGAGCACCGACAATGTCGACCGTTTCGGTCAGCACCGGCTGGTCGAAGCACACCGACAGCGCATCGTCGGGGCGCTGGTCACCCGGCAGTTCCGGGCCGAAGGTGAAGGGGAAATATTCGCCGCCGGCAAGGCCGCAGTTTTGCGGCGAAGCGACGATAGCGTGGTTGCCTTCAGCGATAAGCTCAATCTCTTGCGTCCTGATATTGGGTGACGGCCATTCCGATTCAGCGACCCAACGGCCCGGCCGCTCGGGACGCCACCGCGCCGGACGCACGCTGTCCATGACATAGGCGCGGTAGGCGGGGTCGGCCTCGACGCCGGTGTCGATGTCCTTCAGCCAGCGGTCCCACCAGCGCAACGCCTCCTGCAGGAAGCCGATGCGCGGTTCGGGCGCGGCGTAATGCGGGTATTTGTGGATCCACGGGCCGACGATGCCCTTGACCGGCGCCTCGATATTGGCGGCGAGATGGGAAATCGTATTGCGATAGCCGTCGTGCCAGCCGCCGATCGACAGCACCGCGGCATGGATGGCCGGATAGTCCTCGCAGATCGAGCCGCGCTTCCAATAGGCGTCGCGGTGCTGGTGCTTCAGCCACAGCGGCGCCAGGAAGGGCTGGTTCTCCAGCCGGGTCAGCCACAGGTCGCGCCATCTATTGTCGCCGGCCAGCAACGGATCCGGCGGCCGCGACGAATAGGACAGCATGGTCGAGGCCCAGCCGAAATTCTCGATCAGCAGGCAGCCGCCCTTGTAGTGGATGTCGTCGGCATAGCGGTCGACCGTCGAACAGAGACTGATGACCGCCTTCAGCGCCGCCGGCTGCTTAGACGCCACCTGCAGGCAGTTGAAGCCGCCCCACGAAATGCCCATCATGCCGACATTGCCGTTGCACCAGGGCTGGGCCGCCGCCCAGGCGATGACGTCGCAAGCGTCCTGCAATTCCTGCTCGGAATATTCGTCGTCCATCAGCCCTTCGGAATCGCCATTGCCGCGCATGTCGACGCGGATCGAGGCGTAGCCGTGGCCGGCAAAATAGGGATGCGTCAGCTGATCACGATAGATCGTGCCGTCGCGCTTGCGATAGGGCAGATGTTCGAGGATTGCCGGCACCGGATCGTCGGCAGCATCGGCCGGCATCCACACCCGCGCCGACAGGCGGCAGCCGTCCGGCATGACGATCCCCATGTCCGGAAATTCGACAACCTTGCGGGGAAATTGAGTGACGGTTTTCATGCGGCCACATGATGGAGCCGCTGCCGATGCGTCGTGGGCCAGCCAACGAATTCGGCTGGTCAATCCGCGTCAACTCAGCGGAATGTCGTTGTCGGCCTTGCCAGCCTGGTAGGCGCCGGACAGTTCGTCGTAGCGTGCGGAGATTTTGCCGATCCGCGTTTCCAGTCGCAGGCGCTCGATCTCGGGCAGCGACCGCACCAGTCTGCGGATCGAGAAGCTCTTCCAATAGGCGTTCTCGGCATTGTAGCCGCCGGGGTCGAGGGTGAAGACCTCCTTCAGGATCTTCAGGTCGTGCGGGATGTCGAAGTTGTCGCGCGAGTCCTCATGGCTGAACAGATAGTAGAAATTGTCGAAGCCGGTCCAGGTGATCGCCGACAGGCAGAGCGAGCAGGGTTCGTGCGTGGCAAGAAAGATCGCATCCCTGGTATCGACGCGTTCGGCCTTCGGCAGTTCGTAGAAGCGCTTCAGGCAATGCACCTCGCCATGCCAGAGCGGGTTTTCCGTCTCGTTGTTGGTTTCGGCAAGCACCAGCGAGCGGTCGTCCTTGCGCAGGATCGCCGCGCCGAACAGCTTGTTGCCACGCGCGACGCCTTCGGCGGTCTTCGGCCCGATGTCGTGCTCGATGACGTCGAGCAGACGGTCGATCAGCGAAATGTCAGCCATCACCGGCCCCCATCGGGAAGATGAATCTCATAGGCGTGCGAGAAGTGGCACTCTTCGAGATTGGAGCCTTCGCCGCCACGGTCGACGACCAGGAAGTCCTGCGGCTCGCCGATCGGCGTCAGCACGCCGTGCCACAAATTGCGCGGATAGTTGACGCCTTGCCCGGGCGCGGTGATGAACGCATGCGGTTCGCCCGGGCCTTCCTCGCCATCATGGCAGACGACGACCAGGAACGGCCGTGGCGACAGCGGGATGAAGGCCTGGCTGCCGAACGGATGGCGCTCCACCATGGCCAGCCTCAACGGCAACTCATAGGGCGTGCCGCGCACCATCGAGATCAGCACGCGCGCATTCGGCCCTCGTGCTTCCGCGGTGGCGAGATCGTGATAGCGCTCGGCCTTGCCGCCATTGATCGGATAATGGTTGTCGCCGCCCATATCGATGACGTCGCCGAATTCGGCGAAATTCTCGCGGGTCAGCGGCCGCGCGACGATGCGGGTCATGGTGTAGGTCTCGCGACGCCGGCGCTGCCAAGCTTGGCGTGGCGGTTGACGTCCTTGTAGAGGAGATAGCGGAATTTGCCTGGCCCGCCGGCATAGCAAGCCTGCGGGCAGAAGGCGCGCAGCCACATATAGTCGCCGGCCTCGACTTCTACCCAGTCCTGGTTGAGACGGTAGACCGCCTTGCCCTCCAGCACATAGAGCCCGTGCTCCATGACATGCGTCTCGGCGAAAGGAATGACCGCACCCGGCTCGAGCGTGACGATCGTGACATGCATGTCGTGACGCATGTCGGCCGGATCGACGAAGCGCGTGGTCGCCCATCGGCCTTCGGTACCCGGCATCGGGCTCGGCGCGATGTCCTGTTCGTTGGCGAAGAACGCTTGCGGCGTATCGATCCCGTCGACCGCATCATAAGTCTTGCGGATCCAGTGGAAGCGGACGGCGCCGCCGCTTTCATTGCGCACCGTCCACCCGCTCGCCGGCGGCAGGAAGGCAAAGCCGCCCGGCCTTAAGCTATGTTTCTTGCCGGCAAGAGAAACGCTCAGCTCGCCTTCGACCACGAACAGCGCACCTTCGGCGGCGGCGTCAAGCTCAGGGTGGTCGCTGCCGCCGCCAGGCGCGAGCTCGACGATATATTGCGAAAACGTCTCGGCAAAACCCGACAGCGGGCGCGACAGCACCCAGACGCGTGTCCCATCCCAGAACGGCAAGGCGCTGGTGACGATGTCCTGCATCACGCCCTTGGGGATGACGGCATAGGCCTGTGTGAACACAGCGCGGCCGGTCAGCAATTCGCTCTGGCCGGGATGTCCGCCCTGCGGCGCATAATAGGTTCGCTCGGCCATTTTCATCATATCCATAAATTCAAGCCTGTTGCGGAAGCCAGGGCCTATCGCGGCAGCCAAAGCCTATTGCGGAAGCATGTCCTTGAGACGAAGCAGCGCGATGCGCTCGACCTGTCTG
The DNA here is from genome assembly GCF_005063415.1 of Mesorhizobium sp. GTDB lineage: Bacteria > Pseudomonadota > Alphaproteobacteria > Rhizobiales > Rhizobiaceae > Mesorhizobium. The sequence goes on along the minus strand of NZ_SUEG01000019.1, from coordinate 37,767 downwards.
CAGGCGGTTTCGAACTCAACGTCGTGGCTGTTGCCGATACGCGCCTCGAGCTCGGCCAGGATCTCCTCCTTGGTCTTGCCTTTCACCGCAATGATGAAGGGGAAACCGAAACTGGTGACGTAGGCGGCATTGAGTTTTGCGAACAGCTCGCGCTCCTTGTCGGTCAGCGCGTCGAGTCCGGCCGAAGCCTGTTCCCTCGTCGATTCCGCCGTCAGCCGCTTGGCCTGCGCCAGTTTTCCGGCAAGGTCGGGGTGGGCGTTGAGAACTGAAAGCCGCTCGGCCTCGCTTGCCGCGCGAAACACGCGGCAAAAAGCGTTGTGCAGGCCGCCGGCACTGTCATGCGCCGGGCCGAGCTCCAGCTCATAGGCGCGCTCGGCAATCCACGGCGAATGCTCGAACACGCCGCCGAATGCGTGGACGAAGGCCTCGAATTCCATTTTCGACGGGCGCAGCGCCGGCAACTGGAACGGATGCGTCTCCTGCCAATGTCTTGCAATGTCGATGCGCCGTGCCAGCCAGACCTTGTCGTGTGACTTGACGTAGTCGATGAAGCGCTTCAGTGCCGCGACCCGGCCCGGCCGCCCAACCAGGCGGCAGTGCAGGCCGATATTCATCATACGCGGCCGCCCTGCCTTGCCCTCGGCATAGAGCGTGTCGAAACTATCCCTGAGATAGGCAAAGAACTGGTCGCCCGAGTTGAAGCCCTGCGGCGTGGCAAAGCGCATGTCGTTGACGTCGAGCGTATAGGGGATGACCAGCTGCGGCTTCGCCGACCCGTCCGGTGCCACATGCTCGAACCAGTAGGGCAGTTCGTCGTCATATGTGTCCGACACATAGTCGAAGCCACCCTCTTCCGCTGCCAGCCGCACCGTGTTGATCGAGGTGCGGCCGGTGTACCAGCCGGTCGGCCGCGCCCCTGTCACCTCATAATGCAGCCGGATCGCCGCCTCCATGTCGCGGCGCTCGTCTTCCGGCGCGTGGTCGCGGTAGTCGATCCATTTCAGCCCGTGCGAAGCGATTTCCCAGCCGGCCTCCTGCATCGCCGCGACCTGGTCGGGCGAACGCGCCAGGGCCGTGGCGACGCCGTAGCAGGTGATCGGCACTTGTGCCTCGCTGAACAGGCGCAGCAATCGCCAGAAGCCGGCGCGGGCGCCGTATTCGTAGATCGATTCCATGTTCCAGTGGCGCTGGCCGGGCCAGGGCGCGGCGCCGACGATCTCCGACAGGAAAGCCTCCGAAGCCTTGTCGCCGTGGAGGACGCAATTCTCGCCGCCCTCTTCGTAATTGACGACGAACTGCACCGCGACATGCGCCCCGCCGGGCCATTTCGGATCCGGCGGATTGGCTCCGTAGCCGCGCATGTCTCGTTCGTAACGCATTCTCGCTCCTGCCGGAAAGTGTGATCAGGATAGTCGAAAGGAGTGCCTGCGCATTCCCCCGAAATTTTTGAAAGTGTTTTTGTCGCGCTCCGCTCGACCGGGACTTATGCATCGCCTTTAATTGGCGCACAATTCATAGTGTTCGACTATGCAGGGAATGGAGCAGCCAGTGGCGGAAACGTCGAAAGCCGAAGGCGGGCGCCTGACGACCCATGTCCTCGACACTGCGGCCGGCAAGCCGGCTGCCGGTCTGTCGATCGAGCTGTATCATCTTGACGGCCAGGCCCGGACGCATCTGAAAACGGTCGTCACCAATGATGACGGCCGCTGCGATGCTCCGCTGCTTGCCGGCGCGGAATTCCGTACCGGCGAATACGAGCTGATCTTTGCGGCCGGCGATTATCTGCGCCGGCAAGGGACAAAACTGCCGGAACCGGCCTTCCTCGACCATGTGCCGATCCGCTTCGGCATGGCCGAGCCGGTGCACTATCATGTGCCGCTGCTCCTGTCGCCTTTCGGCTATTCGACCTATCGGGGAAGCTGAGATGGCTGGGATCAAGACACGCAACGAAATCCGCTTCATCCTCAATGGCGAGGACGTCGCGCTCGACACGGTTGCACCCGACCAGACACTGCTCGATTGGCTGCGGCTCGACCGCTCGCTGCGCGGCACCAAGGAAGGTTGCGCCGAGGGCGACTGCGGCGCCTGCACGGTGCTGGTCGGCAGGCTCTCCGGTGGAACACTGGTCTATGAAAGCGTCAATGCCTGCATCCGCTTCCTTGGCTCGCAAGACGGCACGCATGTCGTGACCGTCGAGCATCTGCGCGGCGACCCAGGAAAACTGCACCCCGTGCAGCAGGCCATGGTGGATTTCCACGGCTCGCAATGCGGCTTCTGCACGCCGGGTTTCGTCATGTCGCTTTATGCTCTGTGGATGCGGTCGCCGGAGCCGTCGGACGCCGCCATTGAAAAGGCGCTGCAGGGCAATCTCTGCCGCTGCACCGGCTACGAGGCGATCATGCGCGCCGCACGTGCCATCTCCAGCTACGGCAAGGCGGCAAAGGATCCGCTGGCGGCGGAGCGCAAGGCAGTCACGGCCAAGCTCGAAGCGATGAAGGACGGTTCGCGCATCGAGATCGGCTCGGGCAACAAGCGGCTGATCGTGCCGGCCAATGCCGACGATCTGGCCAGCGTGCTGGTCAAGGAGCCGAGCGCCACTATCGTTGCGGGTTCGACCGATGTCGGCCTTTGGGTTACCAAGCACATGCGCGATATTGCGCCGGCGGTTTTCATCGGCAATCTCGATGGTCTGTGCGGGATGTCCGAGGACAAGGGCGTCATCTCGATCGGCGCCGGTGTCACCTATAGCGAAGCCTTCGCGACGCTGGCGAAGCGCATCCCGGCGCTAGGCCCGCTGTTCGACCGCATCGGCGGCGACCAGGTGCGCAACATGGGCACAATCGGCGGCAATATCGCCAATGGTTCGCCGATCGGCGACACGCCGCCGCCGCTGATCGCACTCGGTGCCCACCTGACGCTGCGCCGCGGCGACAAGCGGCGGACGATCCCACTCGAGGATTTTTTCATCGCTTATGGCCGCCAGGACCGGCAGCCCGGCGAATTCGTCGAGGCCGTGCATGTTCCGGTGCCGGGCAGAGAGACGAAATTTGCCGTCTACAAGATCACCAAGCGCCGCGACGAAGACATTACGGCAGCGCTAGGCGCGTTTTTCCTGAAGCTCGCCGAGCATGGCACGGTGGCGGATGTGCGCATCGCCTATGGCGGCATGGCGGCAACGCCGAAGCGAGCCTTTGGCGTCGAAAAGG
>NZ_SUEG01000019.1:21408-34551 GCF_005063415.1 Mesorhizobium sp. | reverse complement strand
GATTTCACCCCGCTAACCGACATGCGGGCAAGCGCCGAATACCGGGCGCTGGCGGCGCGCAACCTGCTGCTGCGCTTCTTTGCCGAAACCACCGGCACCCGGGCGCCGATCCAGGTATCACGGCACGAGGCGGCATGATGAATAAGCACGCCACCCCAAACCTGAAAGCGCAAAAAATCGCCGGCGGCGTCGCCACCGACCAGCGCCATGATTCCGCGCACAAGCATGTCAGTGGCACGGCCGTCTATATCGACGACATGCCGGAACCGGCCGGCACGCTGCACGGCTGCCTTGGGCTTTCGACGGCGACGAGTGCCACCATCACCAGCATGGACCTTTCGGCGGTGCGCGCCGCACCCGGCGTCATCGATGTGCTGACGGCGAGCGACGTGCCAGGCGAGAACGACATTTCGCCGACCGGCCGTCACGACGAGCCGGTGCTGGCTGACGGCAAGGTGCAATTTTTCGGTCAGCCGATCTTCTGCGTCATCGCCGAAACCCGGGAGCAGGCGCGCCGTGCAACGAGGCTGGCCAAGGTCGAATACAAGGAATTGCCGTTCGTCGCCGATATCGGCGAGCTCGATCCCCGGAAAGACAAGCTGGTCACGCCGCCGCTGACGCTGAAGCGCGGTGATGCAGCGGCTGCGATCAACGCGGCGCCGCGCCGGCTGAAGGGAAAAATGCGCATCGGCGGCCAGGAGCATTTCTATCTCGAAGGCCATATCGCCGTGGCCATCCCTGGCGAGGACCACGACGTCACCATCTATTCCTCGACCCAGCACCCGAGCGAAATCCAGCACATGGTCAGCCATGCGCTCGGTGTTCCGAGCCACGCGGTGACGGTGGAAATCCGCCGGATGGGCGGCGCTTTCGGCGGTAAGGAAACGCAAGGCAATCAGTTTGCGGCATTGGCCGCTATCGCCGCGAAGAAACATCATCGGGCCGTGAAAATCCGGCCCGACCGCGACGACGACATGATCGCCACCGGCAAACGCCACGATTTCCTCGTCGATTACGAGGTCGGTTTCGACGACGAGGGCAATATTCTGGGCGTAGATTTCATGTTCGCGGCGCGCTGCGGCTTCTCGGCCGACCTCTCCGGCCCGGTCACCGACCGCGCGCTGTTCCATTGCGACAACACCTATTTCTGGCCGGCGGTGCACGCGCAATCGGCGCCACTCTACACCAACACGGTATCGAACACCGCCTTTCGCGGCTTCGGCGGCCCGCAAGGCATGGTCGGCGCCGAGCGCGTCATCGACGAAGTCGCGTTTGCCGTCGGCAAGGACCCGCTCGAAATCCGCAAGAAGAATTTCTACGGCACCAGCGACCGCAACATCACGCCCTACCACCAGACGGTCGAGGACAACATCATCCACCGCATCGTCGCCGAGCTGGAGGCGAGTTCCGACTATGCGAGGCGCCGCCGCACCATCGATGCTTTCAATGCCAACAGCCGCTTCATCAAGCGCGGACTGGCGCTGACGCCGGTCAAGTTCGGCATCTCGTTCACCGCCACCCACTACAACCAGGCCGGCGCGCTGGTGCATGTCTATACCGATGGTTCGGTTCATCTGAACCACGGCGGCACTGAGATGGGGCAGGGCCTCTACGTTAAGGTGGCGCAGGTTGTGGCGGAAGAGTTCCAGATCGACCTCGATCAGGTCAAGATCACCGCGACGACGACCGGCAAGGTGCCGAACACCTCGGCCACCGCCGCGTCTTCCGGCTCCGATCTCAACGGCATGGCGGCGCAGAATGCCGCCCGCCAGATCAAGGACCGGCTGACCAATTTCGCCGCCGAGAAATACCAGGTGCCGCGCGACCAGGTGCTGTTCTTGCCCAACCGCGTGCGCATCGGCAACCAGGAGATCGCCTTCGCGGATCTCGTCAGGCAGGCCTATATGGCGCGCATCCAGCTTTCGGCGGCGGGTTTCTACAAGACGCCGAAAATCCATTGGGACCGCGACAAGGGCGAGGGCCATCCCTTCTACTATTTCGCCTATGGCGCCGCGTGCTCGGAAGTCTCTGTCGACACGCTGACCGGCGAATATATCGTCGAGCGCACCGACATCCTGCACGAAACCGGCCGCTCGCTGAACCGCGCCATCGACCTCGGCCAGATCGAGGGCGGCTTCATCCAGGGCATGGGCTGGCTGACGACGGAGGAACTGTGGTGGGACGACAAGGGGCGGCTGCGCACCCATGCGCCATCGACCTACAAGATCCCGCTCGCGTCGGACCGGCCGAAGATTTTTAACGTGACTTTGGCCGACTGGGCGCAAGCAGGCGAGCCGACGGTGCACCGCTCCAAGGCGGTCGGCGAGCCGCCCTTTCCGCTCGCAATGTCGGTGCTGCATGCACTGTCGGACGCAGTGGCGAGCGTTGCCAGCCATAAGATCTGCCCGCGCCTCGACCCGCCGGCCACGCCGGAGCGTGTGCTGATGGCGATCGAACGGCTGAAGCGGGAAGCCAGGACCGGCACTTGAATCCCGGAAAACGTGCAATTCAGGCCGAAAAACTCTATATTTCCCGATAGGGAACGCGAATGATGAACGCGAAAGTGAAAGCCTTTCTTGCCGGTGCCGGCCGGGTCGCCTTAGTTGAGGTGGCCGGGACAAAAGGTTCGACGCCGCGCGAGACGGGTGCCTTCATGCTCGTCTCAGGATCGGCCACTTTCGGCACGATCGGCGGCGGCCAGCTCGAATACATGGCGATCGACAAAGCGCGGCAGATGCTTGGTCGATCTGCCGCAGGCCCTGGCGAGGTTGGCGCCGCCCCTCATCCGCCTGCCGGCACCTTCTCCCCGTATAGTGACGGGGAGAAGGGAGCCCTGCCTCAGTACTTCTCCGGCACATACAGTTCGCGCGGCAGTACCTGGCGCTCGTATTCGGGATTGAAGACGCGCTCCGGCAGCGTGATCTCCTCGTGCGGCACCTCCTCATAGGGCATTTGCTTGAGGAGATGGTCAATGCAGTTCAGCCGTGCCCGCTTCTTGTCGTTGCCCTCGACGATGAACCACGGGGCTTCCGGGATATTGGTGCGGGCGAAGGTCTCTTCCTTGGCCTTGGTGTACTGCTCCCAGCGCACGCGCGACTGGAGGTCCATCGGTGATAGTTTCCATTGCTTCATCGGGTCGTGGATGCGCATCAAAAAGCGCATCTGCTGCTCCTCGTCGGTGATGGAGAACCAATATTTGACCAGCGTGATACCGGAACGGACCAGCATGCGTTCGAACTCGGGCACGTCGCGGAAGAACTCCTCGACCTGATCCGGCTGGGCAAAGCCCATTACCCGCTCGACGCCCGAGCGGTTGTACCAGGAGCGGTCGAACAGCACGATCTCGCCGCCGGCCGGCAGATGCGGCACGTAGCGCTGGAAATACCACTGCGACTTCTCGCGCTCGGTCGGCGCCGGAAGTGCTGCGACGCGGCAGATGCGCGGATTAAGCCTCTGGGTGATGCGCTTGATAACACCACCCTTGCCCGCCGAGTCGCGGCCTCGAAGACCACGACGAGCTTCTTCTTGTGATAGGCGACCCAGGATTGTAGCTTGATCAATTCGGATTGAAGCGTGATGAGATCGCGAAAATACTGCAAGCGGTCGATCGATGGCGGATGCGCATTATTGTAGATCTTGGCGATCTCCATCGACAGCGCCGGCTCCGAGATTTCCAGCTCATAGTCTTCATCGAGCGTGTCGGCGAGTTCCGCTTCCAACCAGTCCCTGGCCGGGGAATTCTGTTTTATCTCGGTCATTTGCGCTGCTCCGCTTACAGGCCTTGCCGGCCGCTGTCAGGCGCTCTGCCGCCCGGCCCGGAGGCCGGAAATCGAAGCGCTGGACCGATGTTAGTATAGGCCAGCAATGACGGTTTTATTGCAGCCGCTGTTGCACTGGTTGCGCGTCCAATCCGTAAGATGTGATCGATGTTGCCCTGTAACACGGGGCGACAAGCGGAACGAATTATCCTACAAATGCCCGGTTCATTCAGGGCTGTTGTTTGAAACGCCTTTCCCGATAAAATCATGAGGATACGACATGGAATACCGCACTCTCGGCCGTTCCGGGCTGAAGGTTTCGACGCTGACCATGGGCACCATGACCTTCGGCGGCGGCGGCGCGTTTTCGGCGGTCGGCAAGACCGATCTCGACGAGGCGCGCCGGATGATCGACCTTTGCATCGATGCCGGCGTCAATGTCATCGACACCGCCAACGTCTATTCGAACGGGGTGTCGGAAGAGATCATCGGCGAGGCGCTCGGCGGCAAGCGCAAGGGCGACGTGTTGATCGCCTCCAAGGCGCGCATGCGGATCGGCAAAGGCCCCAATGATGAAGGCTTGTCGCGCTACCATTTGGTCCGCGAATGCGAAACGAGCCTTAAGCGGCTCAGGACGGATGTCATCGACATCTATTTCCTGCACGAGTGGGATGGCCTGACACCGCTTGAGGAAACCATCGCCGCGCTCGACACGCTGGTCGCGCAGGGCAAGGTCCGTTATGTCGGCTGCTCCAATTATTCCGGCTGGCAAGTTATGAAGGGGCTGGGGATCAGCGACCGTCATCACCAGCCGCGCTTCGTCACCCAGCAGATCCATTACACGCTGGAAGCGCGCGAGGCCGAGTATGAATTGTTGCCGATCTCGGTCGACCAGGGGCTCGGCGTGCTGGTCTGGAGCCCGCTTGCCGGCGGGTTGCTGTCCGGCAAATACCACCGTGACCAGCCGACCGCCCGCCAGCTCAGCGGCTGGTCGGAACCGCCGATCCGCGACGAGGACCGGCTGTGGCGGATCGTCGACGCGCTGATCGATATCGGCAATAACCACGGCGTGTCGGCGGCGCAGGTGGCGCTTGCCTGGCTGCTCGGCCGGCCCGCTGTCAGTTCGCTGGTGATCGGCGGACGAACCGAAGCGCATTTCAAGGACAATATCGCTGCTGCAAGCGTGGTGCTCGGCGATGAGGAGCGCACACGCCTCGACGTGGTCAGCAGGCCGCCCGTGCTCTATCCCTACTGGCACCAGCAATTCACGGCAAAGGACCGGTTCGGGCCCGCCGATCTCGTCCTCGACCGGGACGGCGCCTGAAAAAACGCTCTGAAGCGGGGCTCCCCGGACTGCGACGAGATATGGAGCCGATCGTGCCTTGCGGTGTTGTGTTTGTGGCCCAATGCTCCTAGGCAAAGGCCAAGCACAACGAAAGGAAACGATATGGCACGAGCACCGAACTACGGTCAGGAACGCAAGGAACGCGACCGGCAGAAGGCTGCCAAGAAGGCGGAAAAGCAGGCTGCCAAAGTCGCGGCCAAGGAGCGCTCGAAGCCCGAGGGCGAAAGCGAGTCCCAAACCAACACCGAAACGGCCGAGTGATGATATCAGGCCTGTCAGGCGGCCCGGGTCTCGATCAAGTCCCCGCTATGCCTCAGGCCGGCGCCTTGTCGCTGACGAAGACGTTCACTTCGCGGGCGGCGGCAATGAAGGCCCGTCTTGCGTTCATGGCCGGCTTGTCGCCGGCCAGCGCATCATGACAGGCTTGCAGCGCTTCGCGGTGCTTGGGGCTGCGCTTGCCGGGCCAATTGTTGAGGAGGTAGTCGGAAGCCTCGCGGGCCGTACGCAAGAGCTGATTGCTTCCCGCCGCGCCCTTGACGGTCACGGGTGTGTCAAATCGGTTGTTTTCCATCGCCGCTCTTACGCCATCGGCATTTGCGAAGCGAGACCGAAAGTAGCTTTCTTCGCTCATCTGCCCTTTTCGTGATCAATGGCCGCCGATCCTCACTCAAGCGACGACGGCAAATCCCCGGGCGCGCAGGCCGCGCCGGTCATTGCGCAGCGAGGTCACCAGCCGGTCGCGGCTGCCGACGATATGGGCTGAAAGCAGGCGGGCGGCCACACCGGCATCGCCGGCCCGCACCGCCGACACAATGGCATGGTGTTCGGCCCAGGCACGGCCGAGCGCTGCCTCGTCGCGAACCTCGAGCCAGCGGGCGCGCGACAGGCGTGTCATCGCGTCGCGAACCGCTCTGAACAGGAACTCGTTGCCGGATAGACGCGCCAACTCGATATGAAAATCCATGCCGACGCGATGCCATTCCTCGCGCGGCGTCTTGTCGTCGCAAGAATCGAGCATCGCCTCGATGATTTCGACGGCACTTCTGTCCTGCAAGGCGCAAGTTAGTCTGAGTGCCGCGACCTCGACCGCCTCGCGATAGACGGCGATCTGCTCGAGTTCAGCAAGATTGATGGGCGAGACTGTCCAGCCGCGGCCGTCGCGGCAGATCAGGCCTTCGGTCTCGAGCCGCAGCAATGCCGCCCTGACCGGCGTGCGCGAGGCGCCGAAGCGGCTTTCGACCCAGCGCTCCGTCAGCCGCTCGCCGGGACCGACCTCGAGCCCGAGGATCATCTCGCGAAGCTGCTTTTCGACGTTCTGCATCTGCGACATTGGCGTTCCGTTCGGGTCATTTGTTCCGGCAATCGGGTCACTGGCCAGCGTCGGCCGATCACGCCCTTTGTCGATCATGTTTGAGAGGCCCGCATTGACAGCGACGGGGCTTGCGTTCATGACAGATACCAGATTGGTATCCCAAAATGCTTTACGTCCAGCAGCTGGGCGCCGAGGGCCATGCGGCGATCGTGCAGTGGTCGGGCATTGCCTACGGCGCCACCTTCCTTGCTGCCGCGCTGGTCGCACCCCTGTGGGGGCGGTTAGGCGACCGCTACGGCCGCAAACTGATGCTGGTGCGCGCCAGTTTCGGCATGGCGCTGTGCATGTCGCTAACCGGCATGGTGCAGACCGTCTGGCAATTGGTGCTCTTGCGCCTGCTGATCGGCTTTGCCGGCGGCTATTCTTCGGGCTCGACCATCCTGGTTGCCATGCAGACGCCGAAGGATCGCTCCGGCTGGGCGCTGGGCGTGCTGTCGGCCGGAATCACCGCTGGTGCCCTGGTCGGTCCGCTGCTTGGCGGCGCGCTGCCGCCGCTGATTGGCATCCGCGCCACATTCCTGCTCGCCGGCGGCGTCATTTTCCTGGCGTTTCTGGCAACCACCTTGCTGATCAAGGAGGCCCCTCGCCCGGTTGCCGCCAAGGTCGCGTCAGAAGAAAAAACGAACGACGGCTGGTCGCAAATTCCCGACAAGCGCCCCATCGTCGCCATGCTGGCGACCGGCATGCTGTTGAGTTTCGCCACCATGTCGATCGAGCCGATCATCACCGTCTATGTCCAGCAGCTCATCGAAGATCAGAGCCAGGTCACGCTGGTCTCCGGCATCGTCATGTCCGCGGCCGCGCTCGGCGCCATCCTGTCGGCGTCGCGGCTCGGCAAGCTCGCCGACCGTATCGGCCACTGGAACGTCATCGTTGCCGCACTCGCAGTGTCGGCGCTGCTGCTGATCCCGCAGGCCTTCGTAACGCAGGGCTGGCAGCTCGTCGGCCTGCGTTTCCTGATGGGCCTGGCGCTTGGCGGTCTTTTGCCCTGCATCACCAGCGTCATCCGCCACAATGTGCCCGACGGGGTCGGCGGCAATGTGCTGGGCTTGTCGATCTCGGCGCAATATGTCGGGCAGGTCGCCGGACCGTTGCTCGGCGGCTTCGCCGGCGGCCATTTCGGTATGCGCTCGGTGTTTCTCGGCACATCCGTTCTGATGGCAGGCGGAGCGGCCTATAACTGGCTGGTCCAGTCGCGCCGCGAACGCGACATGCTGGCGGAAGCCGGCAAATCCTGACACGGTTCGCGGCACTATCTCAGGCGGTCGCCAGCAATCACGGAGGCGTGGAAATGAGCACGGATGAACACGCGGCAGGCGGCCGCATTCTGGTTCTTGCCGGCGGCCTGTGCGGCGCAACCGGCGTGGCGCTTTCGGCGGCGGCGGCACATCTCGGCGGCGCTTTCGTCGGTACGGCCGCACCCTTCCTGCTCATGCATGCGCCGGTCTTCCTTACCGTCGGGCTGCTCGGTGGCAATAGCATCCTGCGAACCGGAAGCCTCATCCTTCTCGTCGGGCTTCTGCTGTTCTCGGGAGATCTTTTGGCCCGCGACTTCCTTGGCTCGCGGCTGTTCCCGATGTCGGCGCCGATCGGCGGCACGTTGCTCATCGGCGGCTGGCTGGTGATGGCCGCCTCGGCGCTGGTGCGCCCGCGCCTTTGACGCGGCAGCCAGGTTCGCCAGTTCTGTCAGTCGCGCGGACGCTCGGGCCGGACTTGGCCGTGGCGCTTGGTCGTCTTGACCACACGCCGTCGCTCCGGCCGTTCGGTGGCCGGCGAGATGCCCCAATAATTGCGATAGATGTCTTCGAACAGATGCTTGATCGGGTGCATGGCTTAATCTCCTCTAGGTTTTTGAATCGATCCAATCAGCGGCACAAAAAATAGGCCGCCGATCAACTCCACTTGCGTCGTACGAGAAAACGCAGGTCGCGAATCCACGGACCGGTCCTGTCGCGCCGCTTACGGGCCTCCGCGCTCGAGCGGATGCTCCAGTCGTTCCGGTAAATGTCCTCGAACAGATAATTGACGGGGTGCATGGCGCTCTCCTCTTGTATCGATCCAATCTGCGGACGAAAAACGCTCTTGGATCGATTCAAAGAATATGCATCGCACCATAAATGTCAAGCAAAAATTTGAATCGATCCAACGAAGGTGTTAGTTAATTGGCGATACTGTTGGACAGGAGTCCTGGAGACAAACAAATGGCATCACTCACCGAAGGCGGCAGGAGACCCATCCGGCTGGCGGACATCGCCAAAGCTGCGGGCGTATCGCACGGCACTGCCTCCAATGTCTTCAGCCGTCCCGAAATCGTGCGCGAGGAAGTCCGCGAGCGGGTCAAGGCGGCGGCCGACGCGCTGGGCTACGCCGGCCCGGATCCCAAGGGCCGCCTGCTGCGCGCCGGCAAGGTCAATGCAATCGGCGTCGCCACAACCGAGCCGCTGTCCTATTTCTTCGACGACCCCTTTGCCCGCGTGATGATGGCCGGCATCTCGGAAGCCTGCGACGCCACCGGCGCGGGAATAGCCCTCGTGTCGGCTGGCAACGAGGAAAAACTTGCCTGGAATATCCAGAGCGCCCTCGTGGACGGCTTCATCCTGTTCTGCATCGAGGGCGGTCCGCGCCTCGTTGAGCTGACGCGCGAACGAAAGCTCCCCTTCGTCGCGCTCGAGCTCGGCTCGCAGGATGACACGGTCTCGGCGATCAGTATCGACAATGTTGCCGGCGGCCGGCTCGCGGCGCGCCATCTGGCGGAACTTGGACATCGCCGCTTCGCCGTGTTGTCGCTGGCCTTCGCCGACGACAGCACCGGTCTTGTCTCGCCCGAGCAGGTCCGGACGGCGTCCTATACCGGGACCCGTGACCGCCTCCTCGGCTATTTCGAAGAGCTTTCCCGGTTTGGTGTCGACACCGCCAAGGTGCCGGTCTACGAGACCGAAAACGACAAGGCGAGCACAAGGGCTGGTCTCGAAACCATCTTCGCCTCGGCGGAACCGCCGACCGCCATCCTGGCGATGTCGGACCGGATCGCGATGGTGGCGTTGGAATGGCTCAACGCACGGGGCATCGCGGTTCCCCGCGATGTTTCCGTCGTCGGCTTCGACGGCGTGCCTGAAGCCGCAATTTGCGAGCCTCCGCTCACCACCATCGCTCAGCCGATCGCCGAGATCGGCCGGCGGGCGGCGCGAAGAATCCTCGACTTCGACGGCACGGTGCGGCGAGAAACGCTCGACGTCGAACTTGTCGTCAGGGCATCGTCGGGACCGCCGCCGAGCATAGCATGAGGCCGGCAGATCGACCGTCCAGGTCTATCGGTTCGCTTGTGCGGCCATCGGCCCGATTTCAAAAGACGAGCGGGCCGCCTCGTTGCGGACCGGCTTGCCCTTGCCGGACCAGCCGATGGCGGACAGCCACTCCAGATAGAAGGCGAGCGCGAACTGCATGGCGATGCCGGCGGCGAGCAGCAGACTGTCGTAGGCAATGCCGCCCGGGTTGATCAGCTTCATCACCTGCGCCGCCATGGCAATCACCGTGCCGGCGATGAAAACCGGCAGCGAGCGTTTGCCCAATATGGCGAGCGGATTGTCGCGGCCGGTGCGGAACAGGTTCGAGACGAAAGGCAAGGCGACGACCAGATAGCTCATCGCCAGGATGTGCAGCAGCCGCGGCAACGACAGGAACGTCTTGTCGAAACCGGTCAGCACCACCGGCAGGTCGAGCCATGACACATGCCCCCACAGCGGGCTGTGCACCCAGACGAGCGCCGTCAGCACGTAGGCGGCCGCCACGCCGACCAGCCAGCGATTGACCGGGATGGTGCCGCCGCGCCGCACATGCAACACGCTGGCCATGCCGATATTGAACAGCAATTGCCATGACAACGGATTGAGGAACCAAAACCCGGGCTCCGGGTAGTTCGGCGGCGCGATCTGGTAGATTCCGGCAACCAGCCAAAGGGCTGCGGACACGGCAAGCGCGGCCAGTGGCCTGTAGCTGATGAACAGCAGGAAGGCCGGCGCCATCAACAGCAGCGCCGCATAGACCGGCAGTATGTTGTTGTAACCGAGCTGATGGCCGAGTGTGACGATACCGACCAGGACTTGTGGTGGGTTCCTGACGAGCGGCTCAATGTTGATCAGCGTCAGAAGGTCCGGCCGTTTCGCAAACACCGCCGCCGCGCAGAAGATAGCCATGACCACCATCGTCGTGACGATGTGGGTGACATAGAGCACGCCGGCGCGGCGCCACATTTTCAGCGTTGCAATCAGCCGGTTTCCCGGCTGGAATTTAGTGCCGTAGGCGAGAGCGACGGACATGCCGGAGATCAGCACGAAGGCCTCGGCCGCATCCGAAAACCCGAAATTCTTGTAGGTCAGGGTTTCGAAAACAGTGCCCGGCACGTGGTCGACGAATATAGTCAGGAGAGCGAGTGCCCGGAACACATCAATACGCGTATCGCGTTCCGGCGAAACTGGCATGGTCATCGATAAAAGGCCTTAAAGCTGGTTGTTCATGCGCGGCAATGCGACCACCCGGCGCACACTGCTTCGATCCCTCCCGCGGGGATTATATCGGCGAAGAAACGGACTGAAATGCGCCCGGTTCAATCAACTTTCGCGGAGCTTGAAAATATTTCGTTTTGAAGCCGGCAAATCAACGAAAGTAACGCGAAATCAAAAGGATGCGACTATGGCCGAGGAGAGCCTCGAAGACGGTATTTTGCAGGAAAATTCAGGCTTTTTCTACCGGCTCCTTCGACCCGCCAATTCACCCGGTGACTGGCTGTTCCTGTTGCATGGATCGGGTGTAGACGAGACGACCTTGCTGCCGCTTGGTCGGCAAATCGCGCCGCACGCGGCGCTGGTTGCGGTCCGTGGCCGCATTCCTCAGGAGCACGGGTTCCGTTGGTTCACGCGAATCACCCCGACGCGTTTCGAACAGGCCAGCATCCGTGCAGAGGCGGACGCATTCGCGGGCTTCGTCGACGGCATCGCGAAGCGCCGCCGCTTCGATCTCAGCCGCGCGACCTTTGTGGGTTATTCGAACGGCGCCAACGTGATCTCAAGCGTCATGCTGCTGCATCCGGGCCTAATCGAGCGCGCCGCATTGCTGCGTCCGATGCCGGTGCTCGACGAGGTGCCGCCGGCAGACCTGTCGAAGGCGCGAGTGTTAATCATCGCCGGCGCCGCCGACCTGACCTACGCGCCTTTTGCGCCGGTGTTGGCTGGTCTACTGAGCTCGCATGGCGCCGAGGTCGAGACCCACACCATTGCCTCTGGCCATGAAATCGGCGATCCGGACGCCGAGGTCGTCAGGCAATGGCTGGCGGATCCTGCAGTCGCCGTTGCAGCGTCAGATCGATGAGCCTCGAAGCTATCCTCGCCCCATGCGGTTCCAGGCGTCCAGCCCGGCGATCTTGTAGGCTTCGGCCAGCGTCGGATAGTTGAAGGTGTTGTTGACGAAGAAGTCGACAGTGCCGCCGAGATTGATCACCGCCTGGCCGATGTGGATGAGCTCGGTCGCGCCCTCGCCGACAATATGGGCGCCGAGCAGACGGCGTGTTTCGATCGAGAACAGAAGCTTCAGGAAGCCGGTGTTGACGCCCATTATGTGGCCGCGCGATGTCTCGCGAAACCGCGCCACGCCGACCTCGTAGGCAGCACCACTCTCGCGCACCTGCTCCTCGGATTGCCCGACGGTGGAGATTTCCGGCACGGCGTAGATGCCGTAGGGAAAGGTTTCGGGCGGTGGCGGCAAGGGCACGCCGAACGCATGGCAGGCGGCCACCCTGCCCTGCTCCATCGAGGTCGATGCCAAGCTCGGAAAGCCGATGACGTCGCCGGCGGCATAGATGTTGGGCGCGCTGGTCTGGAACGTCTGCGGATCGACCTTGATGCGGCCTCTGGAATCGGCCTCGATGCCGACCGCTTCCAAGCCCAGGCTGCCGACATTGCCGGTACGCCCTGCAGCATAAAGCACCATCTCGGAACGTATGGTGCGGCCGTCGGCCAGCATCACCTCGGCATGATCGGGTTTGGAGGCGATCTCCTTGACGGCACTGCCCAATCTGATCGTCATGCCGCGGTCGCGCATCTGATGGATGAAGTCGTCGACGATCTCGCGGTCGACGAAATCCAAGATGGTATTGCGCGGCTCGACCAGCGTCACCGGCACGTCGAGCGCCGAAAAGATCGTTGCATATTCGACGCCGATGACGCCGGCGCCGATCACCGTCAGCGTGCGCGGCAGGCGGTCGAGTTCCAGCATCTCGTCGCTGTCGAAGATCCGTGTCTTGTCGAACGGCACGTCGCGCGGCCGGTGCGGCCGGGTGCCGACCGCGATCAGCGCATGGGCGAAGCCAACCTCGCTGTAGTCGCCGGTGTCGGTTGTCAGGCTGACCTTGTTGGGACCGAGGAATTTTACCGCGGCGCGCGCGCTCTTGACCGTGTTGCGCATGAACTGGTGCTGCAGCACCTCGACCTCATGGTCGAGCGTCTTGTGCAGGCGCTCGACCAGATCGCCGACCGAAATGTCCTGCTTGACCCGGTAGCCGCGTCCATAAAAGCCGCGCTCACGCCAGCCTGAGAGGTTGAGCACCGTCTCGCGCAACGTCTTCGACGGTATGGTGCCAGTGTGCACCGACACGCCGCCAAGACGCCGGCCTCTGT
>NZ_SUEG01000019.1:1268-21398 GCF_005063415.1 Mesorhizobium sp. | reverse complement strand
GGCCTCTGTCGATCACCAGCACCGATTTGCCGAGCTTGGCCGACTGCACCGCGGCGCGGCGCCCGGATGGGCCGCTGCCGATGACCAGCATGTCGTAGTCCATGTCGCCCCGTCCCCTCGGCTCGGCGCCCTTTGTTGCGCCGCAGCAAGCTAACGCTATCCGCGCCATGAATTCAACAAGTCAGACGGCACCAAACACTCCGTCGCCATCTACACGGCGGCGAAAGGCTCGATCTTGATTCCGCCGCGAACCTTCACCATTTCACCAAGAAGCGGCCCCGTGCATTAACCCGGGTTCGATTACGAGGAAATGACATGAACGCTCGCGTTCTCGACGGCGAAATCATCACCAGCAGGCTCGAAGATGTCCGCGCCTATGAGGGCGTGCGCACGCGGCGCATTCTCGCCTTCGTCATCGATTATTTCATCGTCGCGCTGCTCACCATTCCATTCGCGATCCTGGTGTTCTTGTTCGGGCTGTTGACGCTCGGCCTCGGCTGGATGCTGTTTTCCATTCTCGTGCCGGCCGTCGCCATCCTCTACATCTGGAACACGCTCGGTAGTAAAGACCAGGCCACCACCGGCATGAAGGTGATGGGCATCCGGCTCGACCGGCTCGACGGCAGCCCCATCGACGGGCTGACCGCCGTCGTGCATTCGGTGCTGTTTTGGGCCGGCAATGTCATCCTCTCGCCGCTGGTCCTGCTGGTGAGCCTGTTTTCCGACCGCAAGCGCACGCTGCACGACCTGCTGCTCGGCACCGTCGTCAGCCGCAGCGGCCGCTGAGCAGACTTTTGAAGCGCGGCCGCAGCCTTTGCGCACAAATGTGAAGACGTCCAATCAACCAGGCTTTCACAATCCTGTTGAATTTTTCGGCGTCCGCGCCAAAGGTAGAACGATTCGCAGGAGTGTTTCCAAGGCTCGATGACGCAGCACCCGACCCAGTCGCCACAGTTCTTTCTGACCGCGCCCTCGCCGTGTCCCTATCTCGAGGGCCAGTTCGAGCGCAAGGTGTTCACACACCTGGTCGGCGACAAGGCCCCGGAGATGAACGATCTGTTGACGCAGGGCGGTTTCAGGCGGTCGCAGAACATCGCCTACAGACCGGCTTGCGAGACCTGCCGCGCCTGTGTGTCGGTGCGTATCCTGGCGCAGGAGTTCACCGCCAGCCGCAACATGAAACGGGTCATACAGCATAATTCGGATCTGGTCGGCGCCATGCACGACGCCGAACCCTCCACCGAACAGTATTCGCTGTTCCGCAGCTATCTCGACGCCCGCCATCGCCGTGGCGGCATGTCCGATATGACCGTGCTCGACTACGCCATGATGATCGAGGATACCCATGTCGACACCAAGGTCATCGAATACCGTCGCCGCGGACCCGACAGCTTCATCACCGGCAGGGGCCAGGGCGAACTGATCGCCGTGGCCCTCACCGACAAGATGGCCGATGGCCTGTCGATGGTCTATTCCTACTTCAACCCGGATTTCGAGGATCGCTCGCTCGGCACCTTCATGATCCTCGACCACATCGCCCGCGCCAGGGCGATGGGCCTGCCCCATGTCTACCTGGGTTACTGGGTCAACGGCTCGCGCAAGATGAATTATAAGATGCGCTTCCAGCCGCAGGAGCATCTCGGCCCGAAAGGCTGGGAACGCTACAATCACGAAGCAGTTTCGCGCTGATCTCCGCTTTCGGTATTCACTCTTAAATTGTTTCGAGGAGGATGCTGCTGGGCTTCCAGCCGATCGGCTGGAAGACCGGGCGAGTCAATTTTGCGCCTCCAAGCCTATCGCGAGAATTGCCGCATGTCTTCTCACAACGACCACCAGAGAGGCCTTCTGATCACCGCCATCGGCGGGCTGACGCTGACCGTCGACATTCCGCTGATCCGGCTCGCCGACGGCGAGGCATGGACGATCCTGCTGTTGCGCACCGGCACAACCTTCGTCGCCACGCTCATCATCTGGGCCGTCTGGCGCTCGCTGAGCACAAGGGCACCGCAGCTTATCCCGGGCTGGTCAGGGCTCATCGTTGCCGCCCTCTACGGGCTCGGCTCGATCGCCTTCATCACCGGCGTCTACAACACCTCGACCGCCAATCTCGTTTTCATCCTGGCGTTCACAACCATGTTCGCGGCCCTTTTGTCATGGCTGTTCCTGAAGGAGAGGCCACGACCGCTGACGCTTGCCGCGCTGGCATTGATGATCGTCGGCGTCATGATCATTGTCGGCGATTCCGTTGGAACCGGACATCTCTTCGGCGACTTGATGGCGCTATGCTCGGCTTTCATGATCGCCGCGGCCATCACCATCTCGCGCGCCAGCGGCAAGGATATGGGTTTCACGGCGCTGATCGGAGTGGTCCTGCCGCTGGCCGTTGCCGCCCTGATGGTTTCCAAGGTAGGTTTTCACGTCAACGCACCCTGGTGGATCATCTTCAACGGCGCCGTCATCATGCCGATCTCGTTCTTTTGCCTCGCCAACGGCCCGAAATACATCTCCGGGCCGGAGGTGGCGATGTTCTACCTGCTCGAAACCGTGCTGGCGCCGGTCTGGGTGTGGATGATCTTCGCCGAAACGCCGTCGCGCAACAGCCTGATCGGCGGCGCGATCCTCATCGTCACCTTGATCGGGCATTCGCTCTGTCAGTTGCACGAGGGGCGCAGGCGCCGCGCCATGTTCGCCGTCAGTCACCCGGCCTGATTCGTTTTCGCGGCGGCGCGTTCGGCGACAATTTCGATCTGCGGCGGTGCGTCATCGTGCTCCGCCGGCTCGGCGGCAGCGAGCTCATCGGTCAGTTCCACCTCGCGCAGCCATTCGCGCCAGATTGCGACCAGCAGGGCCATCAGCACCGGGCCGATGAACAGGCCGAGAAAGCCCATCGTCTTGACGCCGCCGATCAGGCCGAAAAAGGTCGGCAGGAAGGGCAGCTTTATCGGCCCGCCGACCAGCTTCGGGCGCAATGTCTTGTCGACGACGAAGAGTTCGACCGCGCCCCAGATGAACAGCGCCAGCCCGGCCATCGGCGAGCCGCTGGCGGCGAGGTAAATCGAGACCAGCGTGAACGACAGCGGCGCGCCGCCGGGGATCAGCGCCATGATGCCGGTCAGCGCGCCGAGCGTCACCGGCGACGGCACGCCGGCCAACCAGTAAGCGACACCCAGCACCAGCCCTTCGCCGATGGCGATAACGGTCATGCCGGTCACCGTCGAGGAGATCGTCGCCGGCACCACGCGTGAGATCCGTTCCCATCTGGCCGGCAGGATGCGTTCGCCGAGGCGATCGACCTGTCCGGCGAAATGCTCGCCGTCGCGATAGGCGAAGAACAGCGCGATCATCATGAACAGCAGCGTCAGCAAAAGGCCGAAGGCGCTGCCGCCGGCGGCAAGCACGCCGCGATAGATGCTGCCGATATTGGCGCCACTGATCAGCTGGATCAGTTCGCCGATACCGCCGGGGTGGCCAACGTTGACCGTCCATTGTTCATTGAGCCATTCGCCCACCACGGGCATGGTGGCGATCCAGTGCGGCGTCGGCGCACCGTAGCGGTTGGTCTCGATCGCCCAGTTGACCCATTCGCGCACCTCATTGATGGCGTAGGTGCCGGCAAGCGCGATCGGCACTACCAGGAAGGTCAGGATGAACAGAATCGCAAGCGTCGCCGCGATCGTGCGGTTGCCGCCGACGCCTGCGAGCAGCTGCCGATAGAGCGGCCAGCTGGCGAAAGCGATCACCAGGGCGGCAAGGACCGGGAACAGGAAGCCGTGGAAGAAATAAACGCCAGCGGCGACGATCAGCACCAGGAGCCAGCGCGCCGCCGACAGCGGCGGAATGACAGCGGCCCTGAGCGGCGTCGACAGGCCAAACAAGCGCTGCTGCCGCTCCGGCTTCTGTATCCTGACTTCCTTCAAGCGCCCAACTCTCCTTGGCCCATCGCGTCGGTTATGCACTGATATAGTGCAGCAATCGTGACGACATTCCAAATGTTTGGGTGGAGCTGCTAATCTCCCCCCTTGAGGGGGAGATGTCGCCGAAGGCGACAGAGGGGGTCGGGACGTCCTGACGCGACCTTACCACGAACAAAGGAGGCTGGCGCTTCATGCGCGGGGACCCCCTCTGGCCTGCCGGCTGTCTCCCCCCTCGAGGGGAGATTACCGCTTCACCCGAACTTGCCAGTCCTCGGGAAACCCTTCGGCACCATGCGGCCGGCCGAGGCGCGGGCGCCGATCCATTCGGCAAGCTCGTCACGTGATTTGGTGAAGGTGCGGTCTGCCGAATCCTGCCAGGACAGGCCGCTTGCGAGCGTGAAGGTCTTGAGGTCGAGGACACCGCCATCCTTGTACTTCTGCAGGCGCACGCCCTTGCCGCGCCCCATCTCGGGGATCTCGGCCAGCGGGAACACCAGCATCTTGCGGTTCTCGCCGACAATGGCGAGATGGTCGCCGGCGACGCTCACGCAGCGCTGGGCCTCGTCGGGCGCCTTGACGTTCATCACCTGCTTGCCCTTGCGGGTGTTGGCGACGACTTCTTCTTCCGGCACGATGAAACCGTTGCCGTCATGCGACACCAGCAGCAGCTTGCGCTTGGGATCATGGACGAAGGCGGTGACGATGTCCTGGTCGTTGTCCATGTCGACGATGATGCGGATCGGCTCACCATGGCCGCGCCCACCCGGCAGCCGGTCGGCGCCGATCGTGTAGAACTTGCCGCCGGTGGTGAAGACCAGCACCTTGTCGGTCGTCTGGGCGTGGAAGGCGAGCTTGAGGCTGTCGCCTTCCTTGAAGGTCAGGGCCGAATGGTCGGTCAGATGACCTTTCATGGCCCTCAGCCAGCCCTTTTCCGAAACGACCACGGTGACCGGCTCGCGCTCGATCATGGCGTGGGCGATGTCGGTCAGGTCATGCTCGGGTGCGTCGGCGAACTCAGTGCGGCGCTTGCCGATCTCGGTGTCGGGCCCGTATTTCTGGCGAACATTGGCGACTTCCCACTTGATCGTCGCCCACTGCTTGGCGTCGGACGCAAGCAGTGCCTCGATCTGCTTCTTCTCGCCGGTCAGGCCATTGAATTCCTCGCGGATTTCGAATTCCTCGAGCTTGCGCAGCGCTCTCAGCCGCATGTTGAGGATGGCTTCGACCTGGGTGTCGGTGAGTGACCAGCGCGCCATCATCACTTGCTTGGGCTCGTCCTCCTCACGGATGATCCTGATCACCTCGTCGATGTTGAGGTAGGCGATCAAATAGCCGGCGAGGATCTCCAGCCGCCTTTCGATCTCGCCGAGACGGTGCTTGGAGCGGCGGATCAGGACGTCGCGGCGGTGCTCCAGCCATTCCTTGAGCACGCCTTTCAGCGACAGCACGTTCGGCACCTTGCCGCGCGACAGCACGTTCATGTTGAGCGGAAAGCGGCTTTCGAGCTCGGTCAGCTTGAACAGCGATTCCATCATGATGCCGGGATCGACCGAGCGGCTCTTCGGCACCAGCACGACGCGGATGTCCTCGGCGCTCTCGTCGCGGATATCCTCGAGCAGCGGCAGCTTGCGCGCCATCAAGAGCTCGGCGATCTTTTCGATCAGCCTGGCCTTCTGGACGCCGTAGGGGATTTCGGTGACGACTATGTTCCAGGTGCCCCTGCCCTGGTCCTCCTGGCTCCATTTCGCCCTGACGCGGAAACCACCGCGACCCGTTTCGTAGGCGTCGAGGATCGAAGCACGACTATCGACGATGATGCCGCCGGTCGGGAAGTCCGGACCTTGCACGAAATCCATCAGTTTCGTCACCGGCGCATCCGGATGCTCGATCAGGTGGAGCGCGGCGTCGCAAAGCTCGGCCGCATTGTGCGGCGGGATCGAGGTCGCCATGCCGACAGCGATGCCGGACGAGCCGTTGGCGAGCAGGTTCGGGAAGGCGCCGGGCAGCACGGCCGGCTCCTCGTCTTCCTCATTGTAGGTCGGGCGGAAATCGACCGCGTCCTCGGTGATGCCTTCCAGCAGCAGCGTCGACACTTCGGTCATGCGCGCTTCGGTGTAGCGCATGGCGGCGGCGTTATCGCCGTCGATATTGCCGAAATTGCCCTGCCCGTCGACCAGCGGGTAACGCATCGAAAAATCCTGCGCCAGCCGCACCAATGCGTCGTAGATCGACTGGTCGCCATGTGGATGGAACTTGCCCATCACCTCGCCGACGATGCGGGCGCATTTAGCAAAGCCCTGGTCAGGGTTAAGCCGCAGCAGGCGCATGGCATGCATGATGCGACGATGCACCGGCTTCAGCCCGTCGCGCACGTCCGGCAGTGCCCGGTGCATGATGGTCGACAGCGCGTAGGCGAGATAGCGCTCTTCCAGCGCCTTCTTCAGATCGACCGGCTCGATATTGTCGCCGCCGCCACTCTCGGGCGGCAAAAGCCTTTTTCCCATGGGCTGGCACTAGCCGAGCGGGTGATTCGCGGCAAGAGGCACACCGGTATGCGTGCTTCTAAAGCGTGTCGCGTTCGACCGGCCTCATGCGACGCTTTAGGTTTGTTTTGATGCATGTCGTTATCGCAAAACCGCTGCACACTTTTGCGCGACATCCGTTATGAAACAGGAATTGGAAGCGTCACGACGCCGGCCAACATCAACCCGTTACATCCTGCTTCTATCGCAAGCCAGATGGATCGGGTTTGCCTTTGGCCGCGATTTTCGATCATTGTGCCGAGGCCCGCCTTTTTCCGGTCCAGTTCGTCACCGAATGGTGACGACGCGACGATTTGAAAAAGAATTTCAGGACACTCTCAGGGGAGCTCTCGATGACGATCAGACACTCGACACTTATTAAAAGACTGGCTTTTTCGACCTTTTTGCTGACGCTGCCGCTGAATGCGGCATTCGCGCAGGATACCGCAGTCGCCGACCGGCTGAAGGCTGCCCTCGCCGCCCAGGGCGTCGACCTCTCCTGGACCGGAGTAACCGGTGACACCTCCAGCATGGTTCTGCAAGGCGTAGCGGTCAAGCCGGCGGCCGAAAAGGAGGCGCTCAAGATCGGCGACGTCAAGCTCGAAGGTGTGACCGAAGCCAATGGCGGCTATCAAATCGCGACCGTATCGACGTCGCCGTTCGAACACAGCGAAGATGGCGTCACGCTCAATCTCAGCCCCTTCGTCATCCACGACATGACGGTTCCGGCCGAAGGCGCAACCGGTCCGTTGGGCTCGCTGATGATGTACAAATCGGCCGAGCTCGACAACATGACAGTCAAAGTGGCTGACAAGACCGCTTTCTCGATGGACGGGCTTGCCATCGCAATCACGCCCCCGGCCGACGGCAAGGCCATGGCGTTTTCCGGCACCACGGAAAAATTCGCTGCCGACCTGACCCTGGTCGAAGATCCGAAGTCCAAGGAAGTCATCAACGCGCTCGGCTACCAGAACATAACAGGCAATCTTGAGATGGAAGGCACCTGGCAGCCTGCCGACGGCAGGATGGACTTGTCGAAATACGAAATATCGGTCGACAATGCCGGCACGCTCGGCATGACCTTCGATCTCGGCGGCTACACGCTGGATATCATCAAATCGATGCAGGAGATGCAGAAGAAGATGGCAGCGCAGCCCGAAGGCGCCGACAATTCGGCGCAAGGCATGGCCATGCTCGGGCTGCTGCAGCAGCTATCGTTCAACAGCGCCTCGATCCGCTTCGACGACGATTCGCTGACCAAAAAGGTGCTCGATTATGCCGGCAAGCAGCAAGGCATGTCCGGCAAGGACATCGCCAACCAGGCCAAGGCGATCGTGCCATTCGGCATGGCGCAGCTCAACAATCCGGAACTGACGGCGCAGGTTTCGGCCGCGGTCAACAAGTTCCTCGACGATCCGCAAAGCATCGAGGTCTCGGCCGAGCCGCCGGCAGCGGTGCCGTTCGCGCTGATCATGGCGGGCGCCATGTCCAACCCGCTCGACCTGCCGAAAACGCTGGGCGTGACGGTTACGGCGAACGAAGACTGATCGAGCTTCCAAGCAAAAGCCCGGCAGCGCTGCCGGGCTTTTTTATGAATCAACAGTACCGGTTCGGAGTGTTTCCTAAACCTCTTTCTTAGTCGCCACGACGCGCAGCGACAATTCGCGAAGCTGCTGCGGGCTGGCTTCCGACGGCGCGTTCATCAACAGGTCGTAGGCCTGCTGGTTCATCGGAAACATGGTCACTTCGCGCAGGTTCCTTGCGCCGACCAGAAGCATGACGACACGGTCGATGCCGGCCGCCATGCCGCCATGCGGCGGGGCGCCATACTGGAAGGCGCGGTAAAGGCCACCGAAGCGCTCCTCGACCGTTGCGCGGTCCAGCCCGACGGTTTCGAATGCCTTGACCATGGTTTCGGGCAGATGGTTGCGGATGCCGCCTGAGGCGATCTCGAAACCATTGCAGACCATGTCGTACTGGAACGCCTTGATGCCGAGCAGATCCTCGCCGTTAAGTGCATCGATGCCACCTTGCGGCATCGAGAACGGATTGTGCGCGAAGTCGATCTTCTTCTCCTCCTCGTTCCATTCGAAGAACGGGAAGTCGACGATCCAGCACAATTCGAAGCGATCACGGTCGACAAGATTGAGCTCTTCGCCGGCGCGGCTGCGCGCCGCACCCGCGAAGGAGACGAATTTCTTCGGGTCGCCGGCGACGAAGAAGGCGGCATCGCCATCGGCAAGGCCGAGTTGTTGGCGGATCGCCTCGGTGCGCTCCTCGCCGATGTTCTTGGCCAGCGGTCCGGCGCCTTCAAGCTTCTCGCCCTCCTTGCGCCAGAAGATGTAGCCGAGGCCGGGCTGGCCCTCGCCTTGCGCCCATGAGTTCATGCGGTCGCAGAAGGCGCGAGACCCGCCGGTCTTGGCCGGAATGGCCCAGACCTCGGCCTTCGGATCGTTGGCAAGGATGTTGGCAAATACCTTGAAGCCGGAATCGCGAAAATGATCGGAGACGGCCTGCATTTCGATCGGATTGCGCAGGTCCGGCTTGTCGGTGCCGTATTTGCGCATGGCGACATCATAGGCGATGCGCGGAAACTTCTGCGTCACCGGCTTGCCGGCGGCAAAGGTCTCGAAAACGCCCCGCATCACCGGCTCCATGGTGGTGAACACGTCCTCCTGCTCGACGAAGCTCATCTCAACGTCGAGCTGGTAGAATTCACCCGGCAGACGGTCGGCGCGGGGATCCTCGTCGCGGAAGCACGGCGCAATCTGGAAGTAGCGGTCGAAGCCGGACACCATGATCAGCTGCTTATACTGCTGCGGGGCCTGCGGCAGCGCGTAGAAAGTGCCGGGGTGGATGCGCGACGGCACCAGGAAGTCGCGCGCCCCTTCCGGCGACGAGGCGGTCAGGATCGGCGTCGAGAATTCGGTGAAGCCGACCTCGCCCATCAGCTTGCGCATCTCGGCGATGATTTTGGTGCGCGCGACGATGTTCTTGTGCAGCGTATCGCGGCGCAGGTCGAGGAAGCGGTATTTGAGGCGGATGTCCTCCGGGTAATCCGGCTCGCCGAAGACCGGCAGCGGCAATTCCCTGGCGGCCGACAGCACCTCGATCTCGCGCGCGAAAATCTCGATCTCGCCGGTCGGCAAATTAGGGTTCACGGTGTCGGCGAGGCGCGCCTTGACCTCGCCGTCGACGCGGACGACCCATTCGCCGCGCAGGGTCTCGGCAATCTTGAAGGCCGGCGAATCCGGATCGGCGACGATCTGCGTCAGGCCGTAATGGTCGCGCAAATCTATGAACAGCAGGCCGCCATGGTCGCGCACGCGATGCACCCAGCCCGACAGGCGAACGGAGGAACCGACGTCGGCCTTCCTCAACTGGGCACAGGTATGGCTGCGGTAACGATGCATTGTCATTCTTAAAGTCCGGATGTTGGGTTGCGGCCGAGGCATGATGGCCCAGCCTGAAAATTTGCGCGAAAAGCACATGAGAGGGTGCATTTGTCAAGGCAAGCAGCGCACGGGTCGATTTCGCGTTTCTTCCCGCCCCTGCCCCTCCAGCATCAATTTATCCCAGAGGCCTCAATCCTAATTCGCTGCTCTGTGCGGCAGTTCAACTATCCACCTTATCCCTTGACCCCGCCCGCCGTGAGGCCGGAGACGATCTTGCGCTGGAAGATCAGGACGAGGATGACGAGCGGCACGGTGACGATCACCGATGCGGCCATGATGTTGCCCCATGGGATCTCGAACTGCGAGTTGCCGGAGAGCAGCGCGATCGCGACCGGCACGGTTCGCTGCTCGTTGCTGGAGGTAAACGTCAGGGCGAACAGGAACTCGTTCCACGCACCGATGAAGGCGAGAAGCCCAGTGGTCGCCAGCGCCGGCCACATCAGCGGCAGGAAGACGCGGCTGATGATGATCCAGGGCGTGGCGCCATCGAGGATCGCCGCTTCCTCCAGCTCGATCGGCAGGTCGCGAACGAAGGCGGTGAGCACCCAGATGGTGAACGGCAAGGTGAAGATCATGTAGGACAAGATCAGCGCGAACGGCGAATTGTAGAGGCCGAAGGTGCGGATCAACTCGAAAAGACCGGCAAGCACCGCCAATTGCGGGAACATCGAGACGGACAGGATAGTGAGGAGCAGAGCCGAGCGGCCGCGGAAGCGGATGCGCGCCAGCGCATAGGCGGCGGTAACGCCCAGGAACAGCGAAATGACGACAACGGCGCTCGAGATGAACAGCGAATTCACGAGGTTGCGCACGAAGGTCCCCTCGGTGAATACGGTCCTGTAGTTGCTGAAGGTAATCGTCGTCGGCCAATAGTCGATCTGGAAGAGTGCCGTCCCCGATTTCACGCTGGTGATGATGGCGTAGTAGAACGGGAACACCGCGACGACGACGATGACGGCGACGAGGAGGTAGAAAGCCGTGCGCTTGACGATCCACATGGTCAGTAGTCCTTGTCCAGTCTTATCCGGCCGAGCCAGAGAACGAGCATGGTCAGCAGAGCTAGGATGAGGAAGAGCAGCGTCGAGGCGGCGGAACCGTAGGCGAACTTGTCGAACTCAAACAGGCTCTCGCGGGCAAACACCGACATCGACTTGGTGTGTATGTTGTTTGGCGTAAGCACGTAGATCAGATCGAAGATGCGCAGGGCATCGAGACCGCGAAAGATCATGGCCACCATCAACGCCGGTCGGATGAGCGGCAAGGTGATCTTCCAGAAAACTCTCCACGCGCCGACGCCGTCGAGCTTGGCGACCTCGTAGATTTCTTGTGGAAGCATCTGGAGGCCGGCGAGAATGAGAAGCGCCATGAAAGGGGTCGCTTTCCAGATGTCGACAACGAGGACGGCGACCATCGCCGTGTCGGCGCTGGCCGTCCAGGCGATTTTTGTGCTGATCAGGCCGAGCTTGAGCAGGACGTCGTTGATGATGCCGAACTGGTCGTTGAGCATCCACTGCCACATTTTCGCCGAGACGATCGTCGGGATCGCCCAAGGGATGAGGATGGCGGCGCGCACGATGCCACGGCCGCGAAACTTGGTGTTGAGCACCAACGCGACGATCATGCCGAGCACCGTCTCGCAGGTCACCGAAATCACCGCGAAGCGCACCGTGTTCCAGACAGCGCGCCACCAGACCGGATCGGCGAGCAGCCCGTCATAGATGACGCGGCCGCTCGGCATTTGCAGGATGGAGAAATAGTTGGCGAAGCCAACCCAGCGGCGGGCCTCCAGATCGGCGAGCGAGGCATCGGTGAAGCCGAAATAGATCGTGCGCGTCAACGGCCAGCCGGCAACGCCGGCGAGTACGATGAGCATCGGGGCAAGCAGCAGCCATGCCGAGCGCGCACGCTGACGCGCCAGCAGCGAGCCTGAGCGCGGCGAGGTCACCAGGCGGTGCCTTTGAGCCTGGTCAAGGAGAATTCCAGATCGGCAAGGTTGTCGGCAGCCGTGCCCTCGCCGGAAATGGTGTTGTGGACGGCGGTCCAGAACTCGCTCGATGCTTCATTATACCTGGTCTTGGCCTGGGCCGAGGGACGCGGCACCGCGTTGAGGACGACTTCCTTCCAGCGCGGGATAACCGGCTGGGCGCTGGCGATGTCGGCATCGTCATAGAGCGCCTGAATGGTCGGCAGATATGCCCCCTTCAAGGCGCGGTACTTCTGCATCTGAGGCGAGGCGATCCATTTAACCAGCTCGACCGCTGCATCCGGGTTCTTCGAATATTTGGAAACCGCGAGATTCCAGCCGCCAAGCGTTGCTGCTGGGCGCGCGCCCTCACCCGACCCCGGCGGCAGCGTGGTCACCTCGAACTTGCCTTTGATGGGGGAGCTTTCGCTGTTGCCAAGCGCGTAGGCGTAGGGCCAGTTGCGCATGAAGACGGCGTTGCCGGTCTGCCAGACTCCGCGCGACTCTTCTTCCTGGTAGGCTAGAACGCCGGGCGGCGAGATGGTTCCCACCCAGCTCCTCGCCATTTCCAGCGCTGCAGCTGCTTGCAGATTGTTGATGGAGATCGTGCCGTCCGGCTCGATAATCTGGCCGCCGCCGTTCGACTTCACCCATTCGAGTGCATCGCAGGTCAGCCCCTCATAGGCGTTGCCCTGGAAAACGAAGCCCCACATGTCCTTGTTGCCGGCGTCGCGCTCCTTGTCCATGACAAGCTTGGCTGTGTCGGCAAGCTCGGCCCAGCTGGCCGGGACCCTGGCGCCGTATTTGTCGAGGAGGTCCTTGCGGTAGTAGAGCGCCGGAGCGTCGGTGAAGATCGGCAAGGCGACCAGCTTGCCGTCCACGGTCTGCGATTTGATGATCGATGGAAAATGGGCGCCAACGACATCCTTGGTCGCTTCGGTCAGGTCGATGAACTGCCTTGCAAGCTGGGGGGCCCAGATGATGTCCGTTTGATAGACGTCGACGTCGCTGCTTCCAGCGGCGAGCCAAAGCCGGTATTGGCCAAACTGGTCCGTCGCCGAGGGAGGCAGCGGAACGACGCTAACCTTGTTGCCGGTCTTCTTCTCGTACTGATCGAGGATCTCGCGAAGGATTCTCTGGCCGTTGCCGGTATCGCCGGACACCATGGCGAGGTCGACAGCCCGCGCCGGCCCGGCCGCCAGAACTGCGGCCACGGCAAATGCCGCAAATGCGGGATGAAATTTCATGATGGCGGACCTCCCTTTGGAGCTTCAGGCCGGGTAGCAGAAACAACGTCGACGCCTGACACCGTCTCCGCACACCGGCAGCTCACAAGACGCGTATTCGCCCACCAGCACTGAACTACAAAGATACGCCTTGGTTCCCAACACGGAGGGTCCGGCGCCACGCGGTAGCCCCCGGCTGGCCCCAACGCCACAGGGAATTGCCGCTGGCATTGGCGAAGGCGATGGTTCAAGAAGGGATCAACGACAGGCTTTCCTTCATGTCCTCCATCCGCCCTCTGATCCCGCTCCTGATCGCCGCAGGCATCCTGCTCGGCGGCAACGGCCTGCAGAGCACCTTGATTGCGTTGCGTGGTGCGCAGGAAGGTTTTCCCGCTTCCTCGATCGGCCTGATGGGCACGTTCTATTTCGCCGGCTTCCTGCTCGGCTGCCTTGCCGTGACCCGCATCATGAAGTCCGTTGGCCATGTGCGCGCCTTTTCGGCACTTGCGGCGATCGCCTCGGCGGGGACGCTGCTTCTGGTGCTGGTCATCGATCCGGTGATGTGGTGCGCCGTGCGCTTTGCCGGCGGGTTCTGCTTTGCCGGCCTGTTCACAATCATGGAAGCCTGGCTGAATTCCGGCGTCACCAACACCGACCGGGCGCGGGTGCTTGCCATCTACCGCATGGTCGACATCGGCTCGGTGACGGGCGCCCAGTTCCTGATCCCGATCTTCGGCGCCGGCGGCTTTGCTATCTTCGCCATCATGTCGATGATGATCACCGTTTCGCTGGTGCCGGTTTCGCTCGGCGACCGCTCCAATCCGACGCCGCCGGAAGACGTCAAGCTCGATTTGGCGCGCGTCTGGCGGATCTCGCCGCTCGGCTGCTTCGGCTGTATCGCCGTCGGCGTCACAAACAGCGCCTTCCGCACCCTGTCGCCGGTCTATGCCGAGCAGATCGGCATGTCGGTCGCCGACGTCGTCACCTTCGTCAGCGTCGGCATTTTCGGCGGCGCCATCATCCAATACCCGCTCGGCTATCTCTCCGACCGCTGGGACCGGCGCTCGGTGCTGCTGATGACGACGTGCTGTGCGATGGTGGCGGCACTGGCGCTGGCGTTCGTGGCAGGCGGCAGTCCGTTCCTCAACTTCCTGCTCGTCTTCATCTTCGGCTGCTTCGCCATGCCGCTCTATTCGCTGTCGGCGGCGCATTCCAACGACCGCGCCGACAAGGGCGAGTTCGTGCTGATCAATGCAGCCTTGATGCTGTTTTATTCCTTCGGCGCCATCGGCGGGCCGTTCGCCGCCTCGACGGTGATGCAATTTTTCGGGCCGAGCGCGCTGTTCGTGTTCAGCGCCACCGTCTATGCGATCTTCGTGGCCGTCATCCTTTACCGGATGCAGGCGCGCTCCGCCGTGCCGGCAAGCCATCGCAGCCGTTTTACGGCGCTGTTGCGCACGTCTACAGTTTTTGCCCGGTTGGCGAAGCGGAATGCTGATCCCGATGAACCCGCAAAGCCCCGATAGAAGTGCTTACGCTTGACGAAAGCGCGCGCGGCTGAAATTGAAAGAGACCCTATCCCTTGCCAAAAGCGATTTGATGCACGTCATCACCACCCAGAAAGAACTCGAGACCGCTATTGCCGCTTTCGAAAAGGCGGAGTTCGTCACCGTCGATACCGAATTCATTCGCGAAACGACCTTCTGGCCGATCCTGTGCCTGATCCAGATGGCAGCGCCCGGGGTAACGGCACTGATTGATCCGCTGTCGCCCGACATCGACCTGAAACCGTTCTTCAGGCTGATGGCCAACGAGGCGATCGTCAAAGTCTTCCATGCGGCGCGGCAGGACATCGAAATCATTGTGCATCTCGGCGATCTGGTGCCGCATCCGGTGTTCGACACCCAGGTCGCGGCGATGGTCTGCGGCTTCGGCGACAGCGTCTCCTACGACCAACTGGTGCAGCGCATCACCGGCGCGAGGCTCGACAAGTCCTCGCGCTTCACCGACTGGCGCCACCGTCCGCTGTCCGAAAAGCAGCTCGACTACGCGCTCGCCGACGTCACCCACCTGATCGAGGTCTACAAGCATCTCAGCGCCGAGCTGGTGCGGGAAAACCGCGCCCACTGGCTGAACGAGGAGATGGACGTGCTGACCTCGCGCGAGACCTACGATCCGCATCCCGAGGATGCCTGGAAGCGGCTCAAGATGCGGCTGCGCAAGCCGCAGGAACTGGCGATCGTTCAGGCGGTGGCCGCCTGGCGCGAACGCGAAGCGCGCGAGCGCGACGTGCCGCGCGGCCGTGTGCTCAAAGACGATGCGATCTACGAAGTGGCGCAGCAGGCGCCGCGCGACTCGGCGGCGCTGAGCAAGCTGCGCACCACGCCGAAGGGCTGGGAACGCTCTTCGACGGCGACGGCATTGCTTGGCGCAGTCAACGCTGCCCTTGCCCTGCCCAGGGAAGAGATGCCGAAGCTGCCGAAGAGCTTCCAGCCGCCGGAGGGGTCGAGCGCCGCTGCGGAGTTGCTGAAGGTGCTGCTGCGGATCGTTGCCGAAAAGGAGGGCGTCGCATCGAAGGTACTCGCCTCCAGTGACGACATCGACCGCATCGCTGCCGAGGGCGAGGAAGCCGACGTGCCTGCATTGCAAGGTTGGCGGCGTGCCGTCTTCGGCGAGGCCGCGCTCAAGCTGGTGCGCGGTGAACTCGCCATCAGGTTCGACAAGCGC
Source organism: Mesorhizobium sp. (assembly GCF_005063415.1). Lineage (GTDB taxonomy): Bacteria > Pseudomonadota > Alphaproteobacteria > Rhizobiales > Rhizobiaceae > Mesorhizobium. The sequence goes on along the minus strand of NZ_SUEG01000019.1, from coordinate 5,591 downwards.
AAGATTGCGGTGTTCGATTTGTAGCCTTGGGCTTGCTCAGACCAAGCCGAGCAGATGCAGCGCCAGCCATATCCAGCCAAGTGCGAGAACTACCGCGCCCAGGTAGAATGCCCTGCTGCGCAGAATTAGCCGATTGCTGGTCAAGTGGACCGATGCGTGAAGATAGCGGGAGACGACAAATATCCACATCAGTGCCAAGGTCAGATAATTGACGCCATTGGTCACGTGCAGCGTCAAGCATAAGACGTAGAAAAGCACCGGCAGTTCGAACTGGTTGCTCAGATTGTTGGCGACGGTGATGCTGGAACCAGGCTCCGTCGAGCGCGTCTTGAACTGGCCGGTCTTGGCTTCGCCCGATCTGACCGCACCATAGCGGCGCCGGCCCATTACGACATAGACGACATAGACCAGCAGCACCTGCGCCAGCATCGGCCAGAAGATCGCGGTCTGGTTCAAGTCGCCCCCTGTCGTTGTCACCCAGCCTTCAAGGCCGTTTCTGAGCCATCAGAGTGAAAGCCGCAATGACGGTCACCGGCACAGCCAGAAGCGCGAATTTGGTGACGATCAGCGCCGAGGCGAAGGACAGCGAATCCGGATTGGCCGACAGGAAATCGGACAAAAGACGAGCCACGGCGATGTTCTGGGCATAGTCGGCAAGCGTGTAGGGCAGCACCAGCACGGCTGCGAATATCGACTGGGTTTGCGCAGGCAATGCACGGAAGTTTTTCAGCCGACGGCCCGAGGCCAGGATCAGGCTGACCATCGTCAGCGACAGCAGCGCCGGAAACAGCAGGTCGAAGGTCAGGTAATGCCAGACGAGAATGATCTCGCTGCCACGCCGGCCGAGCGCCGTCAGCCAGGCCATGCCCTCATCCGGGGTGAAACCGGCATAGCGCATGTCGAGCGACGGCAGGCCGCCGCTCAATTGGCGAAAATAGAGGAACTCCATCGCCGTCATGATGACGAAAACCGCCGCGGTGGCGACACACAGTGCGGCCGCGTGGCGCGACAGCCGCAGGATCATTGCCGCCAGATTGCGCCAAGACGCATGACGGTCAGGCTCCGCCAGGATAATTCGGGCTTTCGCGGGTAATCGTGACGTCATGGGCGTGGCTTTCACGAAGTCCGGCATTGGATATCCGCACAAAAGTGGCGCGCTCGCGGAAATCGGCAAGGTCGCGGCCACCGACATAACCCATAGCGGCTTTCAGGCCGCCCGCAAGCTGGTGCAGCACGCCAGACACAGGTCCTTTGTACGGCACCTGCCCTTCGATGCCTTCCGGGACCAGTTTCAGCGTGTCGCGCACCTCGGCCTGGAAGTAACGATCGGCGGAGCCGCGCGCCATCGCGCCGACCGAGCCCATGCCGCGATAGGCTTTGAAGGAGCGGCCCTGATGCAGATAGACCTCGCCCGGGCTCTCGTCGGTGCCGGCCAGCAGCGAACCGATCATCGCCGCGCTGGCGCCGGCGGCCAGCGCCTTGGCGAGATCGCCCGAATATTTGATGCCGCCATCGGCAATAACCGAGACGCCCGATTTATGCGCCGTCTCGACCGCCGACATGATCGCCGAGAGCTGCGGCACGCCGACGCCGGCGACGATGCGGGTGGTGCAGATGGAACCCGGTCCGATGCCGACCTTGACTGCGTCGGCGCCGGCATCGATCAGCGCCAAGGTGCCTTCCGCGGTGGCGACGTTGCCGGCCAGGATGCGAATCGAGTTGGAGAGTTTCTTGGCCCGCGTCACCGCATCCAGGACGCGCTGCGAATGACCATGCGCGGTGTCGATCACCAGAAGGTCGACGCCGGCGTCGATGAGGCGCTCGGCCCGTTCGAAACCGTCATCTCCGACGCTGGTGGCGGCGGCGGCGCGCAAGCGTCCCTGCGCATCCTTGGTGGCGTGCGGGTTGAGCTGCGACTTCTCGATGTCCTTGACCGTGATCAGCCCGACGCAATTGCCGTCCCGGTCGACCACAACAAGCTTCTCGATGCGGTGCTGGTGGAGCAGTCGCTTGGCCTCGTCCTGATCGACGTTCTCCTTGACCGTGATCAGGTTCTCGCGGGTCATCAGCTCATAGACCTTCTGCGCCGGGTCGGAGGCGAAGCGGACGTCGCGATTGGTCAGGATGCCGACCAGCCGGCCCACCGTGTGGCCGCCGCTGCCGCCGTTCTCGACCACCGGAATGCCCGAGATGCTGTAGGTGCGCATCAGACCCAGCGCATCTGCAAGCGTCGCCTCGGGACCGATGGTGACGGGGTTGACCACCATGCCGGATTCGAATTTCTTCACCTGCCGCACCTGCTCGGCCTGTTCGGCCGGCGAGAAATTGCGATGGATGACGCCGATGCCGCCGGCCTGGGCCATGGCGATGGCAAGCCTTGCCTCGGTGACCGTGTCCATGGCGGCCGACAGGATCGGCACATTGAGGTCGATGTCGCCGGCGATTCGGGTGCGGATGTCGGTTTCGCCAGGCATGACCTCGGAATGACCCGGCTGCAGCAGCACGTCGTCAAAGGTCAGCGCCAATGCGCCGGTGGACGTCTCGATGATTTTTGCCATGGCCAGCCCTCGGAATGCAGGAAAGGCGCTCGCCCTGATGGACAGCGCCGACTCGTCTTCTTCCCTTTCAGGATTGGCGCTGGCTCGTAACACGTCCCGTCGCCGTTGAAAAGCCGATGGTTGTGTAGTCGCAAAGCTGCATTTGCCGCAGGTGCTGCAAGACTTGCGGTCGCACAAACGTGACAGCAAATTAATGCGACAACCGCGCCAAGCCATGATAACCGCCCTATGTTCCGGTTTGGCCCCAAGGCCGGCAAGCAATCGCGACGCACATTTTCAAGGCCGGATCCATCGTGAACCGCACCATTCCGCTTATCCTGGCGGTCGCTCTATTCATGGAAAACATGGATTCGACCGTCATTGCGACATCGTTGCCGGCGATCGCCATCGACATCCACACCAACCCGATTGCGCTCAAGCTCGCGCTGACCGCCTATCTGGTATCGCTGGCGATCTTCATTCCGATCAGCGGCTGGATGGCCGACCGCTTCGGCGCCAAGAATGTCTTCCGTGCCGCGATCGCCGTGTTCATCGTCGGTTCGGTCGCGTGCGCCATTTCCAATTCGCTGCCGGCTTTCGTGGTCTCACGCTTCCTGCAAGGCATTGGCGGAGCCATGATGACGCCGGTCGGACGCCTGGTGCTGGTACGCGCGACACCGAAAAGCGAACTCGTCGCCGCTATGTCGTGGCTAACCGTCCCGGCTCTGGTCGGCCCGCTGGTCGGCCCGCCGGTCGGCGGCTTCATCACGACCTATTTCTCCTGGCACTGGATTTTTCTGATCAATGTGCCGATCGGGCTGATCGGCATCTGGCTGGCCACGCGTTTCCTGCCGAAGACCGATCCTGCCGAGACGCCGCCGCTCGATTTCACCGGCTTCGTGCTGAGCGGGCTGGCGGCATCCGGAATTGTGTTCGGCCTGTCGGTGGTCAGCCTGCCGGCTCTGCCGCCCGCTGCCGGCTTTTTCACCGTAGCCGTCGGGCTGGCGTCGGCGGTGCTTTACCTGCTGCACGCGCGCCGCGCCAAGAATCCGCTGCTGGCGCTCGAGCTGTTTCGCAATCGGGTGTTCCGCTCGTCGGTGCTCGGCGGCGGACTGTTCCGTATTGGCATCGGTGCCGTACCATTCCTGTTGCCGCTGATGTTCCAGATCGGTTTCGGGCTGACGCCGTTCCAGTCCGGCATGATCACCTTCGTCTCGGCAATCGGCGCCATAGGCATGAAATTCGTCACCTCGCTGATATTCAGGGTCGCCGGCTTCCGACGGGTGCTGATTTCAGGCTCGCTCATCGCTGCCGCGTCCATCGCCATCAACGGCCTGTTCACACCCGGCACGCCCTACGGGCTGATCCTCGCCATGCTGCTCGCCGGGGGCTTCATCCGCTCGATGTTCTTCACCGGCATCAATGCGCTTGCCTACGCCGAGATTTCGGCCGCCGACACCAGCAAGGCGACGCCGATCACGGCAGTGTTCCAGCAGTTGGCGATCGCACTCGGTGTGGCGCTGGCCGGCGGCATCCTGGAAGTGTCGACCAAGATCCATGGCGGCCCACTGACGCTGAGCGACTTCCACACCGCCTTCTTCATCGTGGCGGCGGTGTCGGCGGCGGCCTCGCTGTCGTTCATGCGGCTGGCGCCGGACGCCGGCAATGCCGTATCGGGACATGGCAGGTTGACGCCGCCGAAGACGCTGGAGCCGGTGAGCCCGCCAGGGAGTTGAGGGCTCCTTGCCTTCTCCCCTTGTGGGAGAAGGTGGATCGGCGCGAAGCG
>NZ_SUEG01000019.1:0-1258 GCF_005063415.1 Mesorhizobium sp. | reverse complement strand
CCCCTCATCCGACCGAGCTTCGCTCGGCCACCTTCTCCCACAAGGGGAGAAGGACAAGACGCTACCCCTTAAAATCCTTCGCCAACAAATAGAGCTCCACCGATTCGTCGCGCGAGGCCGGCGGCTTGACGTGATGGACCGAGCGGAAATTCCGCTTCAGCCTGGCCAGCAATTCGTTCTCGGCGCCGCCCTGAAACGTCTTGGCGAGGAAATGTCCCCCCGGCTTCAGTACCGACAGCGCGAAATCGGCCGCCACCTCGCACAAATGCATGGTGCGGATGTGGTCGGTCCGCTTGTGGCCGGTGGTGGGTGCGGCCATGTCGGAAAGCACGATGTCGGGCTGGCCGCCCAGCGTCTCGGCCAGCTTCTGCGGCGCCTGCGGATCGAGGAAATCCATCAGCAGTACCGGCGCGCCCGGCACGGCGTCCATCTCGAGATAGTCGATGCCGACGACGTTCGGGTGTTCCGCGGTAGATTTCGTACGTGCGGCGGCGACCTGGCACCAGCCGCCGGGTGCCGCACCAAGGTCGATCACCTTCATGCCGGGCTTGAGCAAATGGTGCTTGTCGTCGATCTCGATCAACTTGTAGGCCGCGCGCGAGCGATAGCCGTCGGCCTTCGAGCGCTGGACATAGGGATCGTTGATGTGGCGCTGCAGCCAGCGGCGCGACGATTCCTTCAGCCCGCTTTTCTTCTTGATCTTCGTCTTCAGCACGCGAATGCCGGCGGAGCTCGGTCTTTCCGGTTTCTTGGTCATTGCCGGCCTCGCCGCCAGACACCGTCATCGGCCATCAATTCGCTCAATATGCCCTCGCGCAGGCCACGGTCGGCGACACGCAGCCGCTCCGACGGCCAGACGGCACGGATCGCCTCCAATATGGCGCAGCCGGCCAGAACCAGGTCGGCGCGGTCGGCGCCGATGCAAGGGTTGGCGACGCGCTGCTGGAAATCCCAGCCGACCAGCTTTTCGACCATGCGGTCGACGCTGTCGCGATCCATCCACAGCCCGTCGACGCGGCGGCGGTCGTAGCGTTCGAGATCGAGGTGGACGCCGGCCAGCGTCGTCACCGTGCCCGACGTGCCGAGCAAATGGAATTTCGGGCTGGACAGGAGGTGGCTCAGCCGGTCGCGCCCGTCGAAGGCACGCAGCCGCATTGCGACATCCTCGACCATGGCGCCAAAGATATCGCGCGTCACCGTGCGGCCGCCAAAACGCTCGGCCAGCGAGACGACGCCGACCGGCAGCGACGTCCACGAC
>NZ_SUEG01000199.1 GCF_005063415.1 Mesorhizobium sp. | reverse complement strand
GAAGTAAGCTGCTCGTCCGATGGTCACTGATGCCCGCCAGCGCATCGACAAGTGGCTGTTCTTCTCGCGCGCGGTAAAATCGCGCACGCTGGCAGCCAAGCTGGTGGTCGCCGGACGCGTCCGCATCAATCGCGACAAAGCAGCGCAGGCCTCCGATACGGTCCGGCCGGGCGATGTTTTGACAATCACGCTGGAGCGGCGGATCTTCGTCTGGAAAGTCCTTGGCACCGGCGTACGGCGTGGGCCGGCCGAAGAAGCCCGCCTGCTCTACGAGGATATGTCGCCGCCCCCTGCGCCCAGGGGCGAGGCGCTTCCCGATGCGGTGCCGCCGTTGCGCGAGGCCGGCAGCGGTCGCCCGACAAAGAAAGAACGCCGCCAGACCGACCACCTGCTCGGCGACGATTGAGCAAGGTCGAACTTCCGCTTTGCCTGCCATCTGGAATTCCATTCCGGAAACCGCGGCACCGCTGGCAAGGGCCGCCCTTGCCACCAGCGGACAAAGGCGTTACCTCACCAAAAAAGCCCAACAAAATGGGACGTCCCGGAGCCGACCAATGACTTATGTCGTGACCGACAATTGCATAAAATGCAAATACATGGACTGCATCGAGGTCTGTCCGGTCGACTGCTTCTACGAAGGTGAGAACATGCTCGTCATCCACCCGGACGAGTGCATCGATTGCGGCGTCTGCGAACCGGAATGCCCGGCCGACGCGATCAAGCCCGACACCGAGTCGGGGCTCGACAAATGGCTGCAGATCAACACCGAATATGCCGAGAAATGGCCCAACATCACCGCCAAGAAGGAGCCGCCGGCCGACGCTAAAAACTTCGATGGCGAAACTGGCAAATTCGAGAAATATTTCTCCCCGGAGCCCGGCGAAGGCGATTGACGAGCCTGCCGGCTGCGGCGGCCTGACGTCGCGTAACAGACGTGATACATTAACTGCCTTGACAGGCGGCGACGGCGCGTGGCCTTCGCGCGTGCAGCAAAACCTTGATTCTTCCGACTTTTTGTGTTACATCAACCAAACATGCCGGTGACACAACGTCGATTTATGGCGCAAACGCCCCAAATCACTGAAAGGTGAATTTCTCAATCCGGACCAGAGCGATCTGGGGCAGGCGGTCGCAATGTTGCGATTTGCCGGTCCTGGCCTTTCCGGTGAGTTCATCGTTGTGTGGCTAAGGACCGGTCACCCCGGTCGCACGAGTTCGGGCCGGCACGATGCCGGTACCACAACAAGGAGTTCAGGGCGTAATGGCAACGATCACCCCGCAGAAGAAGTCCACCGCAGCGCGCCACGGTTTCAAGACCGGCGAGTACATCGTCTATCCGGCGCATGGTGTCGGCCAGATCGTCTCGATCGATGAGCAGGAAGTCGCGGGCCACAAGCTGGAGCTGTTCGTCATCGACTTCCAGAAGGATAAGATGCGCCTCAAGGTGCCGGTCGCCAAGGCGACCTCGATCGGCATGCGCAAGCTGTCGGAAGAGGATTATGTCGAGCGCGCGCTGAAGGTCGTGCAGGGCCGCGCCCGCGTCAAGCGCACCATGTGGTCGCGCCGCGCCCAGGAATATGATGCCAAGATCAACTCCGGCGATCTGATCTCGATCTCGGAAGTGGTGCGCGACCTTTACCGCGCCGATAACCAGCCGGAGCAGTCCTATTCCGAACGCCAGCTCTACGAGGCGGCGCTTGACCGCATGGCCCGCGAGATCGCGGCCGTCAACCGCATGTCGGAGACCGAAGCGGTACGCCTCATCGAGGTGAACCTCAACAAGGGCCCGAAGCGCGGCGCCAAGGCCGACAACGAGGAAGCCGAGCAGGAAGAGGCTGCTTGAGCTTTTTGCTTTCGAAGTCAGAAAAACCCGGCCTCGCGCCGGGTTTTTTGTTTTGGCTGACTGGCGATGGCCATTCTAGCGCTCGCCACCGCCCTCCCTTTCCGCCTCGTGCTTCAGCGTCGCGATAAACCGCTTGGTCCGCTGGCGTTCCGGGTTGCTGAACAGCACCGCGGCCGGGCCTTGTTCGACGATGTTGCCGGCATCGAGGAACACCACTTCCCGCGCGATCTTCGAGGCGAGCCGCAGATCATGCGTCGCCATCACCATGGTCGTGCCCTCGCTGGCGAGCTTGCCGAGCACATCGACCACCTCCTGCGCCAGTTCCGGATCGAGCGCCGAGGTCGGCTCGTCGCAGAGCAGGACTTTCGGCGAAGGCGCCAGCGCCCGGGCAATCGCCACGCGCTGCTGCTGGCCACCTGACAGCGTCGCCGGCCAGGCATCGGCCTTGTGCGCCATGCCGACTTTTTCGAGCAGGGCGAGCGCCCGTTCGCGCGCCCTTTCCTTGGGCCATTTCAGCACCGTCACCAGCCCCTCCATGATGTTCTCGATCGCGGTGCGATGCGGAAACAACTGAAAATTCTGGAACACCATGCCGGTCTGCAGCCGCAGCCGCTGGATATCCCTGGTCGAGACCCTGCCGCCGGGGTGGAATTCGAGTGCATCGTCGCCGATCCGCACCGTGCCTGACGTCGGCAGCTCGAGCAGGTTGATACAGCGCAAAAGCGTGCTTTTCCCGCCGCCCGATGGCCCGACGAGCGCCGTCACGCTGCCTTCCTCGATGGTGACGGTCACGCCCTTCAGCACGAGATTGTCGCCGAAGCGCTTTTCGATGTTGGTGAGGCCGATCATGCGCGCGCCTCCAGGAAGCCGCCATAACGGTTGAGCCGCTTTTCCAGCCGCGCCTGCAAGGCCGACAGCACGGAGCTCATGATCAGATAGAGGGCCGCCGCCTCGACATAGAGGATCAGCGGCTCATAGGTGGTGGCGACGATGCGCTGCGCTGCCTGGAACATTTCCGGCACGGTGATGGCGGCGGCGAGCGAAGTGTCCTTGACCAGCGAGATGAAGGTGTTGGACAGCGGCGGCACCGCGACGCGCCCCGCCTGTGGAAGAATGGTGCGCCGCATTGCCTGGGCCCAGGTCATGCCGATCGAATAGGCCGCTTCCCACTGGCCCTTGGGCACCGAACCGATGACGGCGCGGATGATTTCCGACGAATAGGCACCGATGTTCAAGGTGAAGCCGATCAGTGCTGCCGGAAAGGCGTCGAGCAGGATGCCGATCGATGGCAGGCCGTAGAAGATAAGGAACAGTTGCACGAGAAGCGGCGTGCCACGGAAGATCCAGACATAGAAGCGGACCACGGCGACTAAGGGTTTGGGACCGAACAGCCGGACAAGCGCCACGACCAGGCCGAGGACAAGACCGAATGCAAACGACAGCAGCGTCAACGGGACGGTGAAGATCAGTGCAGCCCACAGCAACGTAGGCAGGGATTCCAGCATCAATTGCAGCCAGTGCGGCACGAAGGCTCCTCCTTGCCAGATTGCCGTCGCTCATATCACGCGAAAGCGGCGGGCCGTCAAAAGACAGCTCGCCGCGATATGAACGACGCGGGCCGGCGTTCGGCCCACACGAGAAAAGCTGTTTACTTCGAAACGTCCTGGCCGAAATAGGTGTCGGCGATTTTCTGGTAGGTGCCGTCGGCCTTGATGTCGGCCAGCGCCTTATTGATGGCGGCCACCAGTTCCGGATCGCCCTTGCGCACGATGACGCCGGAATAGTCGGCGTTTTCTTCCTGGGCGGCAATCTTCACATTGGCGTCGGGCTTGTGCTTCTTGAAATCGAGGAAGGACAGGCTGTCGTTGATGGTGGCGTCGGCGCGGCCGGTGAGAAGCAGCTGGATCGACTGGTCGAAGCCGTCGGTGCCGACGAGTTCGGCGCCGTTGGTTTCAGCCAGCTTGCCGAAATTCGAAGTCAGCGACTGCGCCGCCTTCTTGCCCTTGAGGTCGGCGAAACCCTTGATGTCGGTGTTGTCGCCGCGCACGATCAGCACCGCCTTGGAGGCGATGTAAGGATCGGAGAAATCATATTTGGCCTTGCGCGCCTCGGTGATGCCGACCTCGTTGATGACGGCATCGTAGCGGTTGGCGTCGAGACCGGCGATCAGCCCGTCCCATTTGCCTTCGAGGAACTGGGCTTTGACGCCGAGGCGCTCGGCGATGGCCCGCGCGATCTCGACGTCGAAGCCAACCAGCGCGCCGGAAGCATCATGATAGGTGAAGGGCGCATAGGTTCCTTCCGTGCCAACCTTGAAGATGCCGGACTGCTTGATCTGGTCGAGATTGGCGCCGGCATGACTTGCGGCGATGGCCAGAAGCTGGAGCGTTCCGGCGATAATGAGCGACTTGAGCCATTTCATTTTTCTGTGATCCCGTCCTTGGCCGATGTCCGGCGTCATTGCGAGTGCCGGAAAATGACAGATGCGCGATGCCAGAATAAGAAACTAAATTTCAAAAATCTCGCGCCCTTGAAATCCCATTCTCAACCAGCATCTCCCGGCGCCATCCGGCTGAGTCAAGGCCGGTGGCGAATCGCCTGTAACAGCGCAATCGACATGACAGTCCGGGGAACATTCCCTCGCATGGCACGTTCTTGGCTGTTGTAGGGCGCGGCGCCGCCATTTCAACCATCGGCGCCAACTCACGATTCGATCGCACCGCAACGCCTGAAGCAGGAGCGCGGCATGATGCAAGACAGTGCAGGACGGACCATGGTTCGCGCGGCGATGAAAGCCCCTTATCTGGAACGTGACGAAGAGCATCTCCTGGCGCTGCGCTGGAAGGAAAACAATGACCAGCACGCGCTGCACCGCATCACCGTCGCGCATATGCGGCTGGTCATTTCCATGGCGTCGCGGTTTCGCCACTACGGCCTTCCGCTGGGCGACCTGATCCAGGAAGGCCATGTCGGGCTGCTGGAGGCAGCGGCCCGTTTCGAGCCCGAGCGCGAGGTGCGGTTCTCGACCTATGCGACCTGGTGGATCCGCGCCTCGATGCAGGACTATATCCTGCGCAACTGGTCGATCGTGCGCGGCGGCACCAGCTCGGCGCAAAAGGCGCTGTTCTTCAACCTGCGGCGCCTGCGCGCCCGCCTGGCAAACGGCGCCGAGCAGACGTCGAATGCCACGCTCTACCGCGAAGTGTCGGCGGCTCTCGGGGTATCCGAGGCCGATGTGGCGATGATGGATTCCCGCCTTTCGGCACCCGACAGTTCGCTCAATACGCCACTTGCCGATGATGCGGGCGCAACCGAACGGATGGAGTTCCTGGTTTCGGATGACCCGCTGCCCGATGAGGTCGTCGGCGACACGATCGATGTCGAACGCCGCTCAGTGTGGCTGAAGACGGCACTCGGTGCGCTCAATGCGCGAGAACTCAGGATTATCGAGGAGCGCCGGCTGAGCGACGAGGGCGCGACGCTCGAAGCGCTCGGCGAAACGCTCGGCATCTCCAAGGAGCGTGTCCGCCAGATCGAGGCGCGCGCCATGGAAAAGCTCAAGGCGGCGCTGGTAAAGCAGAATCCGGAATTTCTCGCCGCCTGAATCGCATCGGTTGCTATTTGTCGGTTACGATCTTGACCTTGTCCCCGGCCGAAACGGCGGCACCCGGCGACAGCGCGTTGAGCACCCTGAACAAATCCAGCTTGCGGTCGACGCCGACCATCTGCGCGGCCAGCGAGCCCATTGTCTGGCCGGGCTGCACCGTGACGATGCGGATACGCAGTGGCTTCAGCGCTGCCTTCTCGGCAGCACTCAGGATGCGGAACGAGCCGCTGACCGAGCGCGCCACCGTGCTCAGCGAGGTGCTGGCCGAAGGCGCCGCGGTCAGCAAGCGGTAGACCTGGCCGCCGGCACGGATCACCGCAATGTCGAATTGCCAGCCATCGGCGCCGGCATGCGCGGTTGCCGCTTCGTTGCCGTTGATCGTCTCCTGGCGCACGCTGCTCTCGTCGAGGCCGGCAACCCAGCCGCTGCGGATGTAGTCGGTCAGCGAGCGGTCCTTGTCGATCGAGACGCCGTCGAAGCGGATTGCGATGTCGCCCGGGCCTGTCGCCGTTACCGCCGCCGCCGAATTGTCTATGACGAAGCCGTTGGGCACAGAGAACGACACGCCGAGGCCAGGATGCAGGAAGGTTTCACCGCGCACATAGCCTTCCTCCGGCGTGTCGCCGTAAAGCAACCCGTCTATGCCAGCAAGGAACGATTCGCGGTCGCGCGACCCGACACCGGGCGCGCCGAACTGGCGGGCATGGCGCTGCGCGAGATCGATGCGCTGCGGCGTGTTGGGGTGCGTCGCCAGGAAGTCGAGGCTGGCGTCGGTGGCGCCGCTGATCGAGCGGAAATCGGTATAAGCCGACATCGATTGCAGGAAGCGGCCGGCGGCGTAGGGGTCGAGGCCGGCTTCGCCGATCGACTTGATCCCGATGGCATCGGCCTCCAGCTCCTGATTGCGCGAGAACTGCGCCAGCCTAAGCTTGCCGCGGATCAGCGCCGCCTTGGCCGTCGGGTTGTCGCTGAGCACATCCGAAACGACCTTGGTCGCCAACCCCTCTTCCGCTTCCAGCTGCTGGCGCTGCAGACCATGATTGGCCGTAACATGGCCCATCTCATGCGCAATGACGGCGGCAAGCTCGGCTGAATCGTTGGCCAACGCCAGCAGGCCGCGGGTGATGTAGAGATAGCCGCCCGGCAGCGCGAAGGCATTGACGTTGGGCGAGTTGAGGATGGTGATGCGATAGGTCTGGGTCGGGTTGGCCGACACCACGGTCAGTCTGCCGACGACCTTGGCCACCATGCGCTCGAGCTTGGGGTCGGAATACTCGCCGCCATAGGTGGCAAGGATGCGCGGGTGCTGCGCCTTCGCCAGTTGGGCGAGCTTGCTGTTGGCGGCGACATTGTCGACCGTGATCGGCTTGTCTGAGGGCTGGAAGCCCGATTCCTGCACGTCGCGAGGCGTGAACATTTGGCAGCTTGCCAGCGCCACGGCAAGACCGGCCAGCGCCAGAAAGCGCGCCAGCGGTTTCACCCTCCGATTGTCGATGCCGGTCGGCAGATCGGCTTCCTTTCAAGTCCTGGGACGTGACCGCGAAAATCGGGCGCGATTTCCGGAAAGCATCACGCGCAAAATCAAGTGCTACGGCGTCCTTCGTGCGTCCGACAGATACGAGGCAGCAAGGGCAAATCACGGTCTAAGCCGGACCAGCTCCTGGCGGACCTAGCCACACTACCTCGACCATGGCAAGCAAGCGCCGCTTCGCCTTCCGCCGGTTTGACCATAAATTATGTCCGCTTCCGGGCAACATCTCGTGATCCAGCCGCAAACGGACCCGAGCCGATATAGCGTCGGAATGCCTCCGGTCCAGCCCCGACGAAAAAATCAGCGGCGGTGCCCGTCGCGGCAACTGTGCCACCATCCAGGAAAACCATGTTTTGGCCGATACGGCGCGCATCGGCCGGCTGGTGCGTGACGAATAGCACCGTCATGCGCTGCTCCGAATGGACGTCGGTCACCAGGTCGAGCATGTCGTCGCGCAGTGCCGGTCCGAGCGAAGCGAACGGCTCGTCGAGCAACAGCACCGGTCGGTCGCGCACCAGGACCCGGGCGAGTGCGACGCGCTGCCGCTCGCCGCCGGAGAGTTCGCGCGGCAGCCGGCTTTCCTTGCCGGCAAGGCCGACGCGCTTCAGCGCTGCGGCGATTGCGGCGCGATCGGCCTCGCTCAGCCTGAGCGAAGGCGAGCGGCCGAGCCCGACATTCTGCTCGACGGAAAGATGGGCAAACAGGTTGTTTTCCTGGAACACCATCGATACCGGCCGCGCTGATGGCGGCGCAGTGCTGACG
>NZ_SUEG01000198.1 GCF_005063415.1 Mesorhizobium sp. | reverse complement strand
GGCGGCGGCAACGGCGGCGTTGAAGATCGAAATGAGAAAGGGCTTGGGGTCTACCTTTGTCATTTTGCTTCCGCCGGCAATGCCAGCTCGCGCGCGTCGATGCGGAGATGCTCACACAGCGTATCGACGACCACGCCATGGTCCTCACGCTCCGGCAGGCCCGAGACGGCGATCACGCCGATGACGCCGGCGCCCTTGACAGTGATGGGAAAGCCGCCACCGGCCAGCACGTAGTCGGCAAGGTCCAGCCCCTCGCCAGGCTTGAAGCTGCGGTCGGGGCGCTGCTGCTCCAGCACCATGCGGTAGGTGCTTTTCAGGAACCGCCGCACGACGTTGATCTTGCGCCGCGCCCAGTCCGGATTGGAAGCGTTCGAGCCGGGCATTGCCGCATAGAACAGCGGCCGGTCGAAGGTTCTGATATCGACAATGATCGGCAGGTTTTCCTTGAGAGCCCGATCGCGGATCGCCGAGCCGATCTCGAAAGCGACGGCTTCATCGAAGGCCGAAAAGACAAGCGTGGCTTCCTGTTTCTCGATCAGAGCGATGTCGTCCGCAACAGCCATGTCGTTCCCCTATCAACGTCGCCGCACGCTTTGCCGGATGGCTGCCGCCCGGTCAAGCCGGCCGCATACGACGGCTAAACCGCTATATCCGCCTTGGCCGCCCGGCCGGCGACATAGACCTCGCGCACGGCGCGGTCGTCGCCGAGCGTCTGCAGCAGAAACAATTCCTCGGCGAGCGTGTCCGCCGTCTCTACCCGCAGCCGCATCGCCGGCGTGGCGCGGGCGTCGAGCACGACGATATCGGCGTCGCTGCCTTCCTCCAACGTGCCGATCTTTTCCGCAAGCGACAGCGCCTCGGCATTGCCGCGGGTCAGCTGCCAGAAGGACTGGAACGGATTGAGCTTCTCGCCATTCAGCGCGACCACCTTGTAGCCCTCGTCCATGGTGCGCAGCATCGAATAGTTGGTGCCACCGCCGACATCGGTGGCGGCGGCGATGCGAAGCGGCTTCTCGCGGCGGCGATAGCGCTGATAATCGAAGAGGCCCGAGCCGAGAAACAGGTTGGAGGTCGGGCAGAACACTGCCACCGAGCCGCTATCGGACAGCGCATCCGCTTCGCGTTCCGACAGATGGATGCAATGGCCGAACAGGCTTCTGCGCCCGAGCAGCCCGTAATGCTCATAGACATCGGTATAGTCGCGCGCCTGCGGATGAAGCTGCTGCGTGAAGGCGATCTCGGCGTGGTTTTCCGACAGATGCGTCTGCATATGCAGATCAGGATATTCGCGGCACAGCGCGCCCGCCATCTCCAATTGCTCGGGCGACGAGGTGATGGCGAAGCGCGGCGTGATGGCATAGTGCTGGCGCCCCCTGCCGTGCCATTCCTCGATCAACGCCTTGCTGTCGTCATAGCCCGATTGCGGCGTGTCGAGCACGCCTTCCGGGGCGTTGCGGTCCATCATCACCTTGCCGGCGATGTTGAGCATGTTGCGGTCGTGCGACTCGGCAAAGAACGCTTCGGCAGATTCCTTGTGTACCGAGCAATAGGCTGCGACAGTCGTCGTGCCGTGACGCAATACTTCATCCAGGAACAGCCTGGCGATACGGCGGCCATGCTGAGCGTTCTGGAATTTGGTCTCTTCCGGAAAAGTGTAGGTGTTCAGCCAGTCAAGCAGCTCGGCGCCGAAGGAAGCGATGACCTGCATCTGCGGAAAATGCGCGTGCGCATCGATGAACCCGGGCAGCAGCAGATGCGGCCTGTGGTCGATTTTTTTAGTCCCCTCGCCCGCCTTTTTCTCGACCTCGGCATAGGCGCCCGCGGCAACGATCCTGCCGTCGCGGAGCAGCAAGCCGCCATCTTGCTCGTAGCGCCAGGCGGAATGGTCGTCGATGGTTTCGGGCCAGCGCAAAAACGACAGCGTGCGGCCGCGCAGCAGCGTGCTGGTCATTTCCTTGCGCCTTCGAACCATGCCACCAGGAGCGCCCGTTCCTTGTCGGTGATCTGGGTGACGTTGGCGGGCGGCATGGCGTGGCTGCGTCCGGCCTGCAGGTAAATCTCGCCGGCGTGCTCGGCGATGCCGGCATCGGTATCGAGCATCACGCCCTTCGGCGCGTGGTAAATGCCCTCGTAGGACGGCTCCGCCGCGTGGCACATCGAACAGCGGCCAAGCACCGTATCACGCACCGCAGGAAAGTGCGCCGAGGCGACATAGACCTGGGCCGCCGACGACGCCTTCGCCTCGCCGGTCAGCAGCTTCGGCACCGTCGACAGCCAGATGATGACGACGAACAGGACGGCGGCCGCCAGCCAGGTCCAGGTCGGATTGCCTTTGCGCGCATGCCTGGTGTTGAAATAGTGCCGGATCAGCACGCCGATGATGAACACCAGCGAGGCGATGACCCAGTTGAACTCTGTGCCGAACGCCAGCGGATAATGGTTCGACAGCATCAGGAACAAAACCGGCAGCGTCAGGTAATTGTTGTGCAGCGAGCGCTGCTTGGCGATCTTGCCGTATTTCGGATCGGGCTTACGGCCGGCGATCAGGTCGGCGACGACGATCTTCTGGTTGGGGATGATGACCATGAAAACGTTGGCCGACATGATCGTCGCGGTGATGGCGCCAAGATGCAGGAAGGCGGCGCGCCCGGTAAACAGGTGGGTCAGTCCCCAGGCGATGAACACCAGCACGCCGTAGAGCACCAGCATAAGGCCGGTGTCGCTGTTGCCGAGCGGCGAACGGCACAAGACATCGTAGACCACCCAGCCGAGGCCAATCGTTGCCAGCGACAGCAAGATGCCTGTAGGCACCGATATGGCAAGGACATTCGGATCGATCAGGAACAGGTCCGCCCCGGCATAGTAGACGACGCACAGCATGGCGAAGCCCGACAGCCAGGTGGCGTAGGATTCCCACTTGAACCAGGTCAGGTGCTCGGGCATTTCGGCCGGCGCCACCAGATATTTCTGCACGTGGTAGAAGCCGCCACCATGCACCTGCCATTCCTCGCCGAAGGCTCCGGCAGGCATGCCCGGACGCTGGCGCAGCCCGAGGTCGAGCGCGACGAAATAAAAGGACGATCCAATCCAGGCGATGCCGGTAACGACGTGCAGCCAGCGCACGGCGAAACTCAGCCAATCCCAGAATATCGCGAAATCCATCATGAAAAATCGTCCCTGCCGATCCACTGACTTTACGGACTGGAGCGCAAACGGAAAGGGCCGAGACGCACGATGACTTTCAAAAAAAATTGGAAAATACTAGGCTGATCATACGCAGCCACATGAGAGCCACGGAAGCCGCATGGCCTATCTCGATAATATCGCCGTTTTTGTCCGCGTCGTCGAGCTCGGCAATTTGTCGGCGGCTGGGCGCGACATGCGCATTTCGCCGGCGGTCGCTTCCAACCGGATCAAGGAGCTCGAGAAACACCTGGGCGTCAGGCTGTTCAACCGTACTACGCGGCAATTGATGCCGACCGAGCACGGCACGGTGTTCTACTCCGGCGCCAAGCAGGTGCTGGAGGCGGTCACCGATGCGGAAGCGGCGGTCAGCGCGTTATCCGGCCAGCCGCGCGGCACCATAAAGGTGACAGCGCCGCTCGGCCTCGGGCGGCGGCTGGTAGCATCCGGCATCCCGGATTTCCACGACAGGTACCCAGATATCGAGGTGCGGCTCCGGCTTTCCGATCACAATGTCGATATCATGAAGGAAGGCATCGACGTTGCGTTCCGGCTGGGCATCATCGAGGATTCCAGCCTCAGGATGCGCGGCATCATGGAATGCGAGCGCGTGCTGGTAGCGGCCCCGCAATATCTGGACGTGCGCGGCGAGCCGACCGAGCCGCAGGAGTTGATTGGCAAGAAACACGATTGCCTGATGCTGCGCTATTCCGGCGCGCGCGAATATGTCTGGACGCTGCAGACGCCGAACGGGCCGCAAAAGTTCGAGGTGCACGGCCCCTACGATACCGATGATGGCGACGTGCTGACCGGCTGGGCGCTGTCAGGCCGCGGCATCATCAACAAGCCGCGCTTCGAGGTCGAGCCGTTTATCCGCGACCAGCGGCTGAAGGTGATCCTGAGCAACACGCCGCCGACGCCGGTGCAGTTCGCCGCCGTCTACCCGCACAAGAAGCTGCAGGATCCGAAGGTGCGGCTGCTGCTCGATTTCATGGCCGAGCGCTGCCAGCGGCTGATCAGGGATATTCTGGCCGGCAAATGATCGCCGGCTGGCCGGTTGCTTTCCGTCCAGCCGACGAGATAATTCCCAAGGAATCTCGCTCAACAGGGAAAAGCGATGGCCAACGGCGCCACCATGTGTCTCGCCGTTTCACTGTCTCCGGAAGCCGCCCCTTCCGATCCGCCCGACGCCGGCCTGGACTTCAGTCAGCTGACGCGGTTTGTGCAAGAAGCCGAAGCGGCCGGCCTGGACATGGTGTTGCTCGGCGATTCCGCGCCGGTTGCAGGCGGGCTGAACCGGCAAATGCGCTTCGAAGCAACGACCTTGGTGGCAGCGCTGGCTACGGTGACAAGCAGGATCGGCCTCGTCGCGGCAGCGTCGACGGTAGCCCACCAGCCCTACAATCTCGCGCGCCGTTTCGCTTCGCTCGATATTATCAGCCATGGCCGCGCCGGTTGGAACGCGAGCATGATGCCCGACCCGCGCGAGGCGGCCAATTTCAGCCGACCGGAAGGGTTTTCCGGCGACGATTTCCGCCTGCGCGCCGAGGAATTCATCGGCATCGTGCAAGGGTTGTGGAAAGGCTGGGACGCAGACGCGCTGCTGTTCGACAAGTTTGGCGGGCGCTTCTTCGATCCCGAGAAGATGCACCTTCTCGACCACAAGGGTGAATATTTTTCCGTGCGCGGGCCGCTCAACGTGGCGCGGTCGCCGCAGGACACGCCGGTGCTGGTCATGTCCGGCCTGTCCGAGCCCGCCATGGCTATCGCCGCCCGCACCGCCGATGTCGTCCTGCTGGATGAGCCATCGATCGAGCCGGCGAAGGCTGGCGATCTGAAGCGCCGTGCGCTTGCCTTCGGGCGCAGGCCGGAGGCGTTGAAAGTGCTGATGAACGTTACCGTCAGCGCCGCAATTACCGCCGCGCCGGACCTGTTTGCGGACAGGCTCGAAGAGTGCTTTCGCTCGAAAGCCTGCGACGGTTTCAACATCGCCATGCCGTTCACATCGGCGCTCGACGATTTCATCGGTCTCGTGCTGCCGGAGCTTCGCCGCCGCGGCCTTGTCCAGTCCGGCTACAGCGCGGCGACACTGCGCGCCCATCTCGGGCTTGCAGGGGAGGATCGGCAATGAACGCCGGTCGAGGCCAGATGAAGCTCGGCGCCTTCCTGTGGGCGACAGGCCACCACATCGCCGCCTGGCGCCATCCGCAGGCGCATGTCACGGCCGGCATCGACATCGACCATTACATCCAGCTGGCGCGGACGGCGGAAGCGGCCAAGTTCGACATGATCTTCTGCGAGGACGCCGCCGGCGTGCGCGAGGCCAATGTCAACATCGCCAGCCAAACGTCGCGCTCGATCGGCTTCGAGCCGATCAGCCTGCTTGCCGCGCTCGCCGTCCAGACGGAGCTCATCGGCCTCGTCTCTACGGCGTCGACGAGCTATAACGAGCCTTACGGGCTGGCGCGGACCTTCCTGTCGCTCGACCATCTGAGCGGCGGCCGAGCCGGCTGGAACCTCGTCACTTCGGCCAGCCAGATCGAGGCCGCCAATTTCGGCTCGACCGGACTGCGCCCACATGCGGACCGCTACGAACGCGCGCGCGAATTCGCTGCGGTGGTTGCCGGCCTTTGGCGAGGCCAGGGTGGATACGAAGACAGAAGTTTTTCGGTGCGCGACCCGCTCGATCTGCCGCGCTCGCCACAAGGTGCACCGGTCATGGTGCAAGCGGGAGCGTCGGACGAGGGTCGCGACCTCGCCGCCCGGACCGCCGACGTGGTCTTTACGGCGGCGCAGACATTCGAGGAAGCGAAGGCCTTCTACGACGACCTCAAGGGACGACTCGCGGCCCATGGGCGCAAGCCGGACGACATCAAGATCATGCCTGGCGTGGCGCCGGTCGTCGCGGCAAGCGAAGCGGAAGCCCGGGCAAAACATGATGAACTGCAGGAGCTGATACCGGACGATGTCGGCGTCGCGCTGCTTTCCAGCTATCTCAGCATATCCGATCTCTCGCGCTATCCCATTGACGGACCGCTGCCGCAGCTGCCGGCCAGCGAAGGCATGCAGAGCCGGCAAGCGCTCGTCATCGAGCAGTCGCGCCGGGACAACCTCTCCATCCGGCAGCTTGCGCGCCATTTCGCCGGTGCACGCGGCCATTGGCGCGTCGTCGGAACTCCGGCCCAGATCGCCGACGAGCTCGAGGCACGCTTCGAGGGCGGCGCGGCAGACGGTTTCAACGTCATGCCATCCTATTTTCCGGGCGAACTCGATGCCTTTGCCACACTAGTCGTGCCGGAGCTGCAGCGGCGCGGGCTGTTTCGTACGGATTATGAAGGCAGCACGTTGCGCGACCACCTGGGCTTGAAAAGGCCGGCGTAAAACGGCGAACGGAACGAAAGCCGGAGATCGCCGTTTTGGGATGCTGTGCCGCGCGGCGATGAGGGCGTCTGCGCGCATGTTGGATTGACCTTCCACAAACTTCGCCCTCTTCAAAACCACGCGGACGCACCGCCACAGGAGCCGATCATGGATGCCATCGCCACCCGCAACGACCTGCAACCCAACGCCAAGAAAGAGTGTATCGATCTTCTCAACGCCCGCCTCGCCGACGCCATCGATCTGGCGCTGATCACCAAGCAGGCGCACTGGAACGTCAAGGGACCGCAATTCATCGCCATCCATGAGATGCTCGACACGTTCCGCGAGGAGATCGACGGCCATGTCGACATCATTGCGGAGCGCGCCGTACAGCTCGGCGGCACGGCGCTCGGCACATCGCAGGAGGTGTCGAAGGCGACTATGCTCGAGGCCTATCCGACCGACATTCACAAGACCCGAGATCATCTGGCGGCGCTGATCGACCGCTATGCCGCAACCGCCAAGCGGGCACGCGCGGCAATCGACGAAGCGGCGGGTGCGGGCGACGCCGACACCGCCGACATCCTCACCGCCTATTCACGCTCGCTCGACAAATTGCTGTGGTTCCTGGAAGCACACACGCAGGAGAAGGAATAGAAGGAAACGTCAGCCGGCCATCGCCTTGCCGCGACGGGCTTTGGACGGAGCTG
Organism: Mesorhizobium sp.; assembly: GCF_005063415.1. GTDB lineage: Bacteria > Pseudomonadota > Alphaproteobacteria > Rhizobiales > Rhizobiaceae > Mesorhizobium. Next base: position 657 of record NZ_SUEG01000198.1, on the reverse strand, counting down.
CCGGTGCTATCGCTTGGGCGGCCAGCGCCGTCATGATCTCGGCTGCGGCGAGCGCGGCGATCACCTGCGGGCGCTTGTCCTTGATTGCATCACCGCCGATCGGCGAGACGAGGCGGTCAAATTCCGCCTCGCTTCCGTCCGCCGACTTAAGGAACCAGTTCCGGAACGTCGCCTTCTTGGTTCTGGAACCGATCATGCCGACATAGGCGGCATCGCGGCGTTTCAGCGCCTCGGCGACGATCAGGAAATCCAGCGCGTGGTCGTGGGTCAGGACGACAAAGGCGGAGCCGGCCGGCGCCTTGCGAACCACCGCCTCAGGCATCGGTGTCAGGCTTGTTTCTACCGCTTCCGGTATGCCTTCCAGCGCTTCGGCTCGCGTCTCGACAACGACGACATGCACCGGCAGCAAGGCCACCGCGGAGGCCAGCGCCTGGCCGACATGGCCGCCGCCGAAAATATAAACATGCGGCAGTTGCGCCTCCTCGGCCTCCGCCTCCGCAACAAGCTTGGCCTCAACCGCGGCGTCGACCAGCCGGATCAGCAGCTCGACCCTGCCGCCGCAGCACTGCCCGATCTCCGGCCCGAGCGCGATGTCGAGCGTGGCGACAGCGTTGCGGCCAGCCCCCTTCTCCCCGTCACTATACGGGGAGAAGGTGC
>NZ_SUEG01000197.1 GCF_005063415.1 Mesorhizobium sp. | reverse complement strand
TGCGGCGGCGCTTGACGCCGCCGAGGCGCTGACCTCGAGCTGGAGCTACGACGAAATACATCGGCACGTCGAGCGCCCATTCGACATAATCGGCAAAGCCGAAATCGGACGAGAAGCAGAAATCGAGCAGGCCGGAGCGCTGATTGTCGGTGTCGCGCCAGATCTCGCCGCGCCAGCTCTGCAAGCCGTTCGGCCGGCTTTCGGTGAAGGGCGAGTTGGCAAACAGCGCCGTCGATAGTGGCTGCAGCTTCAGCGACACCTGCATCTTGCGGCGCATGTCGGCCTCGCTCTCGAAGTCGAGGTTCACCTGGATCGTGCAGGTCCGGTACATCATGTCGAGGCCCTTCGTGCCGACCTTGGGCATGTAGCGGGTCATGATCTCGTAGCGCGATTTCGGCATCTTCGGCGTCTCGGCCAGCGACCATTTCGGGCTGCCGCCAAGGCCGAGAAAACGAATGCCCATCGGTTCGGCGATCTCGCGCACCTGCGCCAGATGCGCATTGCCTTCGCGGCAGGTCTGGTGGATCGTCTCCAGCGGCGCGCCGGACAGCTCGAACTGGCCGCCTGGCTCCAGCGAGATCGCGCCCTGGCCGGTCGGCTCGACAAGGCCGATGATGCGACCGGCATCCATGATCGGGTCCCAGCCGAGTTTGTCCTGCATGCCTTCGAGGATGGCGCGGATGCCGCGCTCGCCGCCATAGGGCACCGGCGCATTGCCGTCGACATAGAACGGGAATTTCTCGTGCTCGGTGCCGATCCGCCATTTGTCGCGCGGCTTGTTGCCTTCGGCCAGGTGCTCGACGAGTTCGTCGACGCCTTCGATCGGCCGGAAATCGGTAGTATCGCGCGCCATAATAGCCCTCCGCACATGACCCCGAAAATCGGCTTCGATTTTCGGAAAGGATCATGTGCCCAATCAATATGCTACAGCGTCCTTTGCGCGCCCGAAAGGACGCGCGGCCACCGCCGGCGCTAGATGGACGAAATGTCAGTAGCCGATCAAGCGAAAAATCCTGAGCCAGAGGGTAACCGGAATTGATCACCAATCGCCGATTGTCGCCTGGATCAGCGCCATTGCCGCCACCGCCGCCGTATCCGCCCGCAGGATGCGCGGCCCGAGCGGAATGGCGGTAACGAAGGGCAGGGCTCTCAGCATCCTGCGCTCCTCGTCGGAAAAGCCGCCCTCCGGTCCGACCAGCAGACCGAGCTTGTTCTCCCGCACCGCCTGCAATGCCGGCAGGGGATTGTTGGTCGATGCGTCCTCGTCGCAGAAGATCAGCCGCCGCTCTCGGTCCCAGTTGCTGAGCAGGCGCTCGAATTTTTCCGCTTCGAGCAGCTCCGGCACCGCCAATATGCCGCATTGCTCGGCCGCCTCGACGACATTGGCGCGCAGGCGCTCGATGCCTAGTCTTGTCACTTGCGTATGCTGGGTGATGACCGGCTGCAGGATGCCGGCGCCCATCTCCACCGCCTTTTGCACGAGGTAGTCGAGCCGCCCCTGCTTCAGCGGCGCGAAGCAATAGACGAGATCGGGCACCGGCGGCTGCGGGCGCTGCAGCTCCATCACCTTCAGGCGTACAGCTTTCTTCGATTTCGCGGCGATTGCCGCCGACCATTCGCCGTCGCGGCCGTTGAACACCAGAAGCTCGGCGCCTTCGCCGAGCCGCAGCACATGCGAGAGATAATGGCTCTGCTGCGGGCCGACGTCGAACTCGATGTCCGGTCCAAGCTCGTCCGGCACGAACAGCCGCTGCATCTTGTAATTGGCGCGCATCGCCGAGGAATGCGGCAAGGTCACCCTCGGCGTCAAGCCTCGGCGGAAGGATGCCAGACAGGCTCGTAGCCTTTCTGCAGCACCGAAACAGTTGTCGCTGGCGTGAGCAGGCCGAGCGGGCGGTGGGCAAAGCTATCGAACCCCACCGGTTCGCCATAACCGCCGAAACTCCAGGGCAGCGCGGCGCCGTCAAACAGGGCGTACGCCCTGTTTCCTGACGAGATCATCGTGCCGTCCGGCAAGTCCGCAAGCGCCTCCGGTTCCAGTCCCGGCGCCCGGCCGCCCGATGCCAGGCGCTCCTTGTGCAGGCGCTTGTCGAGCTGCGGCGCGCGTGGCTCGGCAATGCCGAAGGCGTCGCCGAAGCGCTGGACAAAATCCCTGGCCCGCTCGCGCCGGCAGAAGAAGCAGGGCCGGTGCCCGGCGGCAAGTGCCGTCACCTCGTCGAGGAAAAACAGCTCGGTCCAGCCGGCCTTGCCGCCCAATTGGTCGTCGCTTTGCCGGTTGCGCCCCATCGGCTTGCGCCGCACGTCGCGGAATTCGCAGACGCAGATGATCCAGGCTTGCAGCGCCCAGCGCTTCTTCAACAGCGTTCTCGTCTCGGCGTCGTGAATGATGCCGCGATTGCCCATGAACAGGCCGCGCTCCGGCACAGCATGGATGGCGCCGAACGGATCGACCCGGTTTTGCAGTGGCATAGGCGTTCCTTGTTGGCTGCGATGCTGGCGCCATGATATCGCTCGCTGCATCTATTTCATGTCAGCAGGTTTCGATGCGGGTCTTGGTCGTCCAGAACTTCGACAATGAGGGCCTTGGCCAGATCGGCGCGGCGCTTGTCGAGGCCGGCGCCGATATCGACCTGCGCCGGCCCTATCGCGGCGACGCGCTGCCGCAAGATAGCGGCGGGCATGACGCCATGGTGGTGCTCGGCGGCGCCCAGAATGCACTGGACGACGAGCTCTGTCCTTATTTTCCGGGTCTGCTCGATCTGACGCGCGACTTTGGCGAGAGGGATCGCTCGGTGCTCGGCATCTGCCTTGGCAGCCAGTTGGTAGCGCGCGCCTTTGGCGGCGAGAACCAGATAGGCGGTGCCTCGGAATTCGGCTGGCAGGAGGTCGCGCTTACCGCGGCAGCGCAGGCCGATCCGGTGCTCGCCGCCTTGCCCGAAAAATTCCCGATCTTCCAATGGCACGACGACACCTTTGTCTTGCCCGACAGGGCCGTGCGGCTGGCTGGCAACGCCGTCGCCGCGAACCAGGCGTTCCGCATCGGCCGCGCCGTCTATGGCTTCCAGTTCCATTTCGAGGCCGACCGGCCGATGGTTCGCGACTGGAGCACCTCCTTCGCGCCGCTGATCGCCGAGCGGCATCCTGAATGGGCGGGCCGGCTCGACGATGAAATGGCCCGCAACGGACCGCAAGCCGATGCCGCCGGCCTGGCCATCGCCCGCGCCTGGGTGGCGACGATCTGACGTCTCATACAGTCAGCGTATTAGGCGACGTTGCATATTTGGCACGCGGCGGCAAATCCTCCGGGGATAACGCGTTTCATCCTTGGCCTGTGTCTGTCGGCCAGCCTAAAAGGCGCCCGCTCTGCATCTTGCGTGCAACCGCGATGAACCTTTCCTGTGACCCGCGCGACACACCGCCGATACAGAACATGCCTAGAAGCGCGAAACCGTCAGACATTTGCGACGTGTTTTGCGTTTCAACGCATTGGTAACCCGCTCGTGTCTAGATGCAGGAAGCTCAACAAGAGATGACGTCCGTGAAAGCAGCCTTTTTGTCCTTTGTCATGTTGTCGGCTATCGTCTTGTGCGGCCTCGGCATTTATTCCGCCGACGCGGCCAACGACCACAATGCTGTCGACGGCTACGGCGTCACCGCAGCGCTTCGCTAGCCTTCGTCGTCCAGGGCGCAGCGAACGCGGAGCGGAGCGCAGACCCTGGGATCTCTGCCGTGACTTTCAAGCGTCGCGGCCTCGGCTGAATATCAAACTAAGCCCGCTCACCCGTGACTGTCAGGATATGCTTGTCGGCGCCGTCCACCACGAGCGCTGTGAGGTTGCCCGATTGCCAGGCGAGTGTGTCGACATTGACGCGGTTGCCGGTGATCTCGGCCTTGGGCACCGGCGTATGGCCGTGGACCACGATCTTGGGATGAAGACCGGTGTGATCGTGGAAGACCTCGCGGATCCAGATCAGGTCCTGCAGGCTCTGGCTTTCCAGCGCAACGCCGGGCCGGATGCCGGCATGGCAGAAGAAGAAGTCGCCGAACGTCACTGAAAAGGGCAGCGAGCGCAGAAACTCGACATGGTTCTGCGGCACCGCCTCGACCAGTGCGGCGTGCCCTTGCCGAACCGTCTCCGCTTTGCCGAACCAGTAGGCGTTCGCGGTCAGCGACACGCCATAGGACAGCGCCGTCTGGACACCGCCATAGCGCATGAACAGCCCGTCCGGGTCGGGGACGTCGAGAAAATCGAGGAAGCCGAGATCATGATTTCCGGCCAGCATCAGGTGACGCGGATCGCGTCTTTGCGCGTCGATCAGGAAATCGATGACGCCCCTGGAGTCTGGGCCCCGGTCGACATAGTCGCCGAGATGGATCACGCGCCAATCGGTCGACGGCCTTTGACTGAGCTCCGCCTCGATCCGCCGGTGCATGGCGGTCAGCAAATCGAGCCGGCCGTGCACGTCGCCGATCGCGTAAAGGCGCATGCCTTGCGGTCCGCGCGCCTCGTAGAAACTGATGCCGGGCTCCGTCAATGCCTGCGTCGCCTCCGCGATCATGCCGTCACGGGACTTTAGCGCCGAAGCTGATCCTTGCCCATGTCGGTGACCAGACGCTTTCCGCACAGTGCCAGCGTTATGTCCATCTCCTTGCGGATGATTTCCAGTGTCTTGGTAACCCCTTCCTTGCCGAGTGCGCCGAGGCCGTACAGGAAAGGCCGGCCGATATAGGTGCCCTTGGCGCCGAGGCACAGCGCCTTGAGCACGTCCTGGCCGGAGCGGATGCCGCCGTCCATATGCACCTCGATCGTGTCGCCGACGGCATCGGCAATCTCTTCGAGTGCCATGATCGATGACGAGGCGCCGTCGAGCTGGCGGCCGCCATGGTTGGATACGATGATCGCGTCGGCGCCCGTTCTGGCCGCCATCAGCGCATCTTCCTTGTCGAGAATGCCTTTCAGGATCAGCTTGCCGCCCCAGCGCTCCTTGATCCAGGCGACGTCCTTCCACGACAGATGCGGATCGAACTGCTCCTTCGTCCACGACGACAGCGAGGCGAGGTCGCCGACGCCCTTTGCATGGCCGACGATGTTGCGGAAGCTCCGGCGCTTTGTCCCGGCCATGCCGACGCACCAGCGCGGCCTTGTTGCCATCTGCCAGAGGTGCTTCGGCGTCATCCGCGGCGGCGCCGAAAGCCCGTTGCGGATATCCTTGTGGCGCTGGCCGAGGATCTGCAGGTCGAGCGTCAGCACCAGCGCCGAACATTTCGCCGCTTTAGCCCGGTCGATCAAATCGAACACGAAATCCTTGTCGCGCAGCACATAGAGCTGGAACCAGAACGGCTTCCTGGTCACCGACGCGACATCCTCGATCGAGCAGATGCTCATTGTCGACAGCGTGAACGGCACGCCGAATTCTTCCGCCGCCTGGGCCGCCAGCATCTCGCCGTCCGGGTGCTGCATGCCGGTCATGCCGGTCGGCGCCAGCGCCACCGGCATCGTCACCTTCTCGCCGATCATGGTCGATTCCAACGAGCGGTTGTCCATGTCGACAAGCACGCGCTGGCGGAACTTGATCTTCTGGAAATCCTCTTCGTTGGCGCGGTAGGTGCTTTCGGTCCAGGCGCCGGAATCGGCGTAGTCGAAGAACATCTTCGGCACGCGGCGGCGCGCCAGGTCCTTGAGGTCGGCGATGGTGAGAATGCTGCTCATGGATCCTTTTCCGCTGGTTCTTCGCTGGTTCGTCGTTGAATTTCTGGCCGATGCCTACGGCTGTTTTCTTGCCGCCTCGCCGTCACCGGGCTCGGTGCGCTGCCTGAGCCTCAGCCGCGACACGCGCTGCCAGTCGCCGCTGCGCTCGGCCTCGGCCATCGACCGTTCGACAAAGGAGATGTGGTCCATCGCCGCCTGCCGCGCCGCGGCCGGATCGCCGGCCTTGACCGCCGTGTAGATTGCCCGGTGCTGCGAAAGCAGCGCCTCGCGCGCGCCCGGCACGCTGAACACCAGCCGCCGGTTCTGGAACACGCCTTCCGACAGCAGCCGATAACAGGAGCGCAGCGTGTGCAGCAGGATGATGTTGTGCGCGCATTCGCAGATCGCGTGGTGGAACTCGACGTCGATTTCCGCCTCGTCGTCGAAATTGCCGGTCCGGTGCGTCTCGTCCATGCGTGCCATGATGCGGTCGAGCAGCGCCAGATCGTCCGATGTGGCGCGCCGCGCCGCATATTCCGCCGCCACCGCCTCGATCTCGCGGCGGTACTCCAGATAATCGGTCACCGCCTTGCGATGCATAGAGATCAGGTCGGTCACCGGCTTGGTGAACAGCTGGCCGATGACGTCGGCGACATGGGTGCCGCCGCCTGGCCGTGTCGTCAACAGCCCGCGCCCTTCCAACGCCTTCAAGGCATCGCGCAGGATAGGCCGCGACACCTCGAACTGGCGCGCCAGCTCGCGCTCGCCCGGCAGCCGGTCGCCGGTGCGCAGGACGCCTTCGAGGATCAGGCTCTCGATCTGCTGCACCACCTCGTCGGCGGTGCGCGAATGCTCGATCCGGAAGAAAATGTCGCTCAAACGGGATGCCTGGGAGTTGAACCGATGTCGCGCAAGATAAAGCCAGCGTCGCCAACTGGTCAAATTATTTATCCAATTTGCCCGCGCCGGGTCGGTTTCACAGCCGCGGCTTCATATCAGCTTGAGCTAAACTGCCGTTTGCGTCCTCTCGAGATTGCCTCTAGAGCAATTCCAGGAAAAGTGTGAAACGGTTTTCCGTCCGGAATTGCACAGAATCAAAGAGATAGAGCGGTTCGGCGTTTCCTTGAAACGATAAACCTCTCTAGAGGGACATCATTGCCAAAGGGCTCAGAGAAGCCCGGGGGACCAGCCGTGCCTGACGCCGACCCGTCCAACCTCGAATTCCAGCTGCGCGCCAAAGCAGTGGGCGGCAGCGTCATGGGTTTTCCGGCGCATGAAGGTCGCCCCGGCGCGCTCGGCGAGGTCCACGCCCGGCCGCAGCCGCTGGTCGAAAAGCCGCGCGTGCTGGTGCAACTTTCCTTCATGACCGAAGCTGGATCCGGCGTCGATCAGGCCGTGCTTTCCGAATTGTCGCGACGTCTCGGCATCGCCGCGCCCGACCCTCACGCCCGCCACCACGCGATGAAATGGGGCAAAGGCTCGCTGCGCTGGGAACGGCACACGGAGTTCTCGACCTATCTCTGGGAAGGGCCGCTCGCCGAAAACGGCAGGGGGCAAGAAGACACACCCTTCGGCAACGGGTTTTCGCCGCCGGGCACGGTGATTTCCGGCATCAGGCTGGAAATCCGCAAATGGACGCCGGCGAACGAAAAACTGATCGCCGGCTTCGACCCGACCAGCCTGTGCTACTCGCTGGTCGAGCGCGGCAACGCGGCCATCGTCACCGATTTCCGTCAGGATGGCGACGGCTTGACCCGCATGCTGGTGCTCGACCGCGGGCTGACGCCGGCGCGCACCGGGGCACTGTCGCAGCGCCTGATCGATATCGAAACTTACCGCACGCTGGCCATGCTCGGCCTGCCGCTGGCGCTGACGCTTTCGGGGCGTGCTCGCCGCATCGAGGACAGGCTGGCCCTGACCACGCTGGAGATGAAGGTCGCCGAGACCCGGGACAGCCAGACGCTACTTGCCGACTTGACCGAACTGGCCGCCGAGCTGGAGGCCGATGCCGCCTCCAGCCTCTACCGCTTCGGCGCCAGCCGCGCCTATGACGGCATCGTCCGCGAACGGCTGGAGGCGCTCGAGGAAGAGGCGGTGCCCGGCTACGACACCTGGGGTGGTTTTCTCCAGCGCCGCGTGGCGCCGGCGATGCGTACCTGCCGTTCGGTCGAGGAGCGTCAGGCCAACCTGTCGACGAAGCTCACCCGTGCCACCACGCTGCTGCGCACCTGGGTCGACGT
>NZ_SUEG01000196.1 GCF_005063415.1 Mesorhizobium sp. | reverse complement strand
GTCACCTGCCGCTTAGGAATAAGCCCGTCTAAAAACCATTCGCGCGTCGGCATCGGCACGCCGTGCCAGTCTGCTGGATTGATGAATGGCAGATCGTTATCGTTCGCCGCGATAGGTGAGGGCTTCGCCTCATCGGAAGGTGACAGATTTTCCATGTGAGCGAAGCTGACGTTCTGGCCGAAGCGGTCGAAACAAACCTGGCCGCCAGCGGCCACTATCTTGACCACAGTGCCATGACCCAGAGAGCCGTGCTCTACGCGGTCGCCAACTTTATAAGGCGCCGTCTTAGTCTGCGCTTCGGTCATGGGGTCTCAGCTCCTTCAGCGCAGCCAGAGCGGCGCGGGAAATTTCTTCAACCAGATTTGGCGAGAAAGTCGCGCAGCGGCGTCCCATGGCGTTCGGTGCGTAAACCGCGTAACCGCCGGCCGTGCGTTCGGTGAGACGCAAGCCGAAGAGGCGCAATTCGTCAGTCAGCGCGACGTCGAAGCGCGCAATGATGTTCCCGAGGCCGGGTGGCTCGGGTCGAATACTGAGGATTTTCAAAGGGTGTTCCTGTTGTTGAATTGCCGCGGTTGGGTCCGCGGGAGGTTTTTAAGAGTGTAGGCTTAGGCCGCCGTCATACCTGACGCGACGCCTCAGCCAATACGGCGGCTCCTTCCTGCCGAACTGCATCGATGCGCGCCTGAATCCAGCTTGTGACCTCGCCTTTAATAAAGGCGATGCGGCGATCCCCGAGCGGGATGGCGGACGGGAAGCGCCCTTCGGCGCGGTAGCGGTTGACCATTGTCCTCGAAAGGCTGGTCATGCGTGCGGCGTCGTTCAGGGAAACGAGTGTGGGGGTGTTGTCGTTAGCGTGCATAGAAATCTCCTCGCCGTAGTGCGCGGCGGTTCAAGAACCAATATGATTGATGAAGGGACGCCACATGGTGGCGGCAGGAGGGGTTTTTAGAAAGTTGGCTCCGCATGCGTCGGGCAGGCCGGGGTCGGGCAAGTTTTCGACTCACCAAAGACCGTAGAGTTGTTATAGGCGTTTTCGCCTTGCGTGTCAAGATGGTGTGGCTACGAGCGATCGTTACACTAGATGTTGAGTGCCACTAGGTACCGCAGTAGGTGGCCCAATCTTCCATCAGCGCACGCCTTTTCTGTAACGCATCGCCCCTTGCGTAGGCTCGCTCGACCGCATCGCCGACAGCGTGAGCTAATGCCATCTCGGCAAGCTCACGCGGGTGATCGGAAGCCTCCGTGGCCCAATCCTTGAAAGTCGAACGCATGCCATGCGGGGTGACAACCTTTGGCTTTCCGTCAACGGCAAGTTGTTTAGGGTCGACCCACCCTGCCCGTCCGGCTTCAAGCTCCGAAGCATGCATCCGCTTAATTGCCGCCGCCAAAGTCATGTCGGATAGTTTCCCGCCGCGTACGGCAGGAAAGACAAGATCAGTGCCCTCAAATCGAGGTGTCGCTTTGAGCAGCCTCAACGCGGCTTTTGACAGCGCAACGCGATGCTCTTTGCCTTCCTTCATCCGCCTTGCCGGGATAATCCAAAGCGCTCCGTCCATGTCTATTTCTGGCCATGAGGCGCCACGCGTCTCTCCGCTTCGGGTGGCGGTCAGTATCGTGAATTCGAGCGCTCTCGCGCCCGTACCGTCGAGGCCACGCAGTTTCTTGACGAACGAAGCAACCCGACTGTACGGCAGCGCAGGATGATTGTTGGTATTGGTCAGGGCGTCCGGCTTGTGAAGGACATGCTCGAGATTGCCCTTCCATACCGCTGGATTTTCCCCGGTTCTCAAGCCCTCGACTTTCGCAGAGTCAAGCACACGCTCAATGCGCTCACGCAGCTTTTCAGCGGTCTCCTGCTTTACACCCCACAGCGGTCGAAGAACGGATAAGACATGTGGCACGCCAATTTCGGCTATAGCGTTTTCGCGGATCGGCCCTGCATGAACGGTCATGGTGTTTCGCCATCCAGCCTCAGTTTTGGCACCACGCCACCGTCCAGCCTTGACCGCCGCATCTATGAAGTCGTCGGCGTATTGCCCGAACGTCTTCACCTCAGCCTTGACCTTGGCCGCTTCGATCGCCTCTACGCCGTGCCTGTGCTCGATTGGATCGATGCCCTGCCTCACCAGAGCGCGAGCCGCCTCAGCCTTCTCGCGAGCGTCGGCCAGGCCAACACTGTGCACCGGCCCTAACCCCAACTCACGCCGCTTGCCTGCAAAGCGATAATCCAAGATCCAGTATCGGCCGTGCCCCTTCTTGACCAGCCACAGCCCGCCACCATCGCGGAGCTTGATCGACTTGCTGGCCGCGATGGCCTTCACCGTAAGAACATTTCTCGTATGATTGCCCATGTCTTCCCCGCTTTTTCCCCGCTATTGGGATGTGCGCTATAGGTATCCGCCATGGACGATATGGGCAAGTGGAATGTTGCAATTCAAGGGTTTATGCGATGACGGGTACACACAGTGGATCACAATGGATATTCAAATGAATCCGGCCCGGGGAGCCATTTTAGGTCGTAAACTCATAAACGATACAGACTGAGGCGTCCCAGCTTGTCGTCGGTCGGCTTACCGTTCATGGTTGCGTGATGGACCATGCTCGCTCGGATTTCCTTCCCGATGAGGTGACCGCCGCCGATCTAAGCGGGTGGGCGGACATTTTGCCAGCGCGATGCCGTGTCGTGGGAGCCAACCTATTCGCCGACACATTTTTTAGCTGATGCCTACGGTGCAGTTCACATGCTGGAAGTGGCTGCGGCTTCGATCACAAAGATCGCTACTTCTAAGGAGGAGTTTCGTCATCGGTGCATCGATGATGAAGATGGTTGGTTGTTGCGCCCGCTGGTGGATCAGTGCCGGTCGGCGGGGATGAACCCAACCCCCTCCCAGTGCTACGCCTTCACGACGCTCCCCCTGTTCGGTGGAGAGTATAAGACCGACAACATCTGGATGTGCTCGTGGAGTGAGTGGATCAGCTATACGGCCTCGATCTACGCGCAGACCAAGGACCTGCCGGACGGCACCCCGGTTTCGATCAGCGTTGTCGATTGAACAGCTTGCCTGAGCCGAGAGAAGCTGATTCAGCGTCAGCATGAGCCGATATGATCTGACCGACTTCGAATGGCGCGTGATCGAGCCGCTGCTACCCAACAAATCGCGAGGCGTTCCGCGCGTCGACGACCGCCGCGTGCTGAACGGTATCTTCTGGGTGCTGCGATCCGGCGCGCCGTGGCGGGATCTGCCCGAGCGCTATGGGCCGCGGACCACCTGCTATAACCGGTTTGTGCGATGGCGGAAGGCAGGCGTATGGGACCGCCTGATGGACGCCATCAGCGCCGCCCACGACGGCGCCATACAGATGATCGACAGCACTTCCATCCGGGCGCACCAGCAGGCTGCGACGGCAAAAAAGGGGGTCCAGATCATTGTCTCGGTCGATCGCGCGGTGGGCTCACGACCAAGATCCACGTCGTCGTCGACGCGCAAGGGCTCCCAATCCGGCTCGGCCTGACAGCAAGACAGGCACATGACAGTCAGATCGCTGATCGACTTCTCGATCATCTTGGCCCACGCACCATCGTGCTGGCCGACAAAGCCTATGATGCAGACCGCATCCGGGAACTGATCCAGGAGCAGGGTGCCACGCCCAACATCCCGGCCAAGAGCAACCGGAAATGGAAGCCCTGCTTCAGCAAGCGGCTCTACCGCGAGCGCAACCTGATCGAACGCGCTTCTTCTCCAAATTGAAGCACTTCCGTCGCGTTTCAACCCGCTATGACAAGCTCGCCGACAACTTCCTCGCCATGGTCCAACTCGCGTCAATGCGCCTGTGGCTGCGCGCTTATGAGTCTACGGCCTAGTACAAAACTGCGAACGTCGTGCCCCGCCGTATGCACACTGGGGTTTCCTCTAGACGCGACAAGCGTCTGCAGGAGTGTAGCCTTTGATCCCTTGATAAGAATCCGGTCGGCTCCAACCTCAACCCGCTGCACCAGCGTTTGCAGATGGTGACGCCTAAAGCTTCCGTCCTGAGCCCGCAGTCGCTGCCTGACCCCTTCTGCGAACCGCGCAACAGCCTCTTGGGTAATTTCGATCGCTTGGCTGTCTCGGTGCTCCGCGCGCTCGGCGTCGGCGTTGGCCGCATCCCGAATTCTTTTCAATTCGGCGATTCTTCCCTTGAGGTTGCTATCGGCTAAATCGGCCAGACCGTTCTCGATCGCTTCGTAGAGTCGTGTGAGCTTCCCTTCAGCGTCGGCGGCTTGTCGTCGTAGATCACCCGCCCGATCCTTCTCGCGATCGACTTGCTCTGCCCTCCGACGCAACAACCCGGACAGCAATTCCTCAAGTCTAGCCGGGTTCAATAGCCGCAGATCCACATGATTCACGACTAAATCGTTGAGTTTCTCCATCGGCATTGTTCGGCTCCTGCAGCCCCTATGCCCCTGTCGGGCGGTCTGGCAACAGGTATAGTATCGATACTGTTTGCCCTTTCCCGAGGTGCGCAAAGTCATATCACCTCCACAGTCCTCACAGAACACAACGCCGCCCAACAGCGTCGGACTGTTCACGGATCGCGGCGCCCGCAATTGCGGACTTCGCGACTTGAGGAGATCCTGGACCGCGTTGAATTCGTCCTCCTCGATGATCGGTTGCACCGCAACATCAATGATATCTTCCGGCGCCTTCTCAACACCTTTCCGTTTGCCGCTGACATTGAAACGAAGTCGCCCGATGTAGGTTGTACGCGTTAGAACCTGATGCACTCCGCCGAGACCCCACTGTCCTCCGGTTGTGTCCGAATCCCTCGATTGTTTAGATAGCTAGCGATCTGACGCACTCCCATCGGGCCGTGATCACTATCGCCCGCATGCGCCAAACGGAACATCAAGCGAACATGGTCGGCGGTCAGAGGGTTCGGTTCGATTTCTTTTTAGTCCGGGTGCCACGTTGCTCGGCGGTCACGATCCGATAGCCGTAGGCTGGCCGGGAACCATTCCAATAACCCTGCCGGGCGTTTTCGCGCATAGCTCGAAGCGTGTGCTTGGCATTCTCCTTGGACTGATATTCATCGAATAGCGCCATGATCTGGCGCATCATCGTGCTCATGGGGGTCATCACCTAGATCCTGCGTGATCGACGTCAGCCGAACACCGTTCTTCGCCAACCGACGGACGTAGAATTCAAGCTGGAACTGGTCGCGGAAGAACCGTGAAAACGAATGCACAATGATTATGTCGAATGGCGCAGGCCGTTGCGATGCAGCGTCCATCATTTTTTGGAATTCGGGCCGCTTGTCATCCGTCGCCGATGCACCTAGCTCAACAAACTCCGTCGCCACAGCAATCCCCTTCGCCTGACAATAGGCCCGCAGCTGGCGACGCTGGTCTGGGATTGAAAGATCGTGCTCGGCCTGCCGGCCCGTCGATACGCGGAGATAAAGTGCCGCTCGGCCGGACATGATGCAAGGGTCGTGACTGAAGTCTGCCGATATCTGGATGATCACGCGAAAAAGACCACCGCAGTTTCGATATCTGAGGCCCTCCGTGTAATCAGGCGTCGCGTTAACACATTCTGCGTCAACGACGGAGGGTTAGAGGAACTGATCGTAGAAAGCGCTGCAGCGAGACAGCTTGCCCTCCTATTGGACAACCATAACTAGTGTGCCTGGGTTAGCGCTGGCGATCTTTGCACCGCTATCGCAATCCGGTTGGAGGGCATGTTCGATCTTCCTAGGTGCCGTACACGGTGTGACCGTGGCGCTGCTGCCGGGGATTTTGGCGACAGTCGCTGCCTGTCCGATAAACGTCTCCGAAAACTGGTGTCGTCCCGGGCCAGGACATTTCCATTCTAGCGGCGGCCGGACTATCGCGCGGCTTGACCTTGCAGTAGCTGGAAGACTTTTCCTGGCAAATGAGATGGGAATAAACTGCGACGGCCACCCGTTGACAGTTCGAACCGTCGCGGTGCCTTGCCTGATCTCTGCAGATTTGGACCGACGCCGCGAGAACATGGAGAAACGCACCTATGCAAGCCACCACGCTCATCGCGTGGCCGGCACGGGTTGGTATGTTGCCCGCTGCGGCCGCGCTTATCATCGCCGCTCTGCCAGCACGAGCCGACGAAACGGTTGGCGTCACCTTGGCCGACAAGGGCATGCAATCCATGCGCATGGACCTGGGCACCGAACAGGTCAAGGCCGGCAATGTGACCTTCAACGTGACCAATACATCCCAGACCTTGGCTCACGAGTTCGTCGTCGTCAGATCCGACAAGCCGATCGAGACGCTGCTTTACAACGAGCAGGAAAAGGAGGTCGAGGAGAGTGCACTCGAGGTCGTAAACGAGATCGAAGACCTCGATCCCGGGAAGTCCGGCGCGCTTACGGTGAAGCTGGAGCCGGGCTCCTACATCCTGCTTTGTAACAAGGCGGGCCATTTCAAGCTTGGCATGGTCAATCACATCACCGTCACAAAATAAGATCTCGCCGGATATCTTGACGCTCACAACTGCCACGGAAAGGATAGGATAGGCCGTAAGACCTCTACCAGGCGGCGGACCCTTCCATCACGGCGGCGGTCGGATTATCGACGGCATGATCTCACGCCTCAGTCGGCGTGCTCGCGATCTCTATGGGTTCACGATGCCTAGGGCCGGCACCTGGGCTGCGGAACCAACCCCGACAGACACGCAGGGCACCCTTAGCCTGGAAAGGCGCAACTCGGTACACGAGGG
This sequence comes from Mesorhizobium sp., assembly GCF_005063415.1. Classification (GTDB taxonomy): domain Bacteria; phylum Pseudomonadota; class Alphaproteobacteria; order Rhizobiales; family Rhizobiaceae; genus Mesorhizobium. The sequence goes on along the minus strand of NZ_SUEG01000196.1, from coordinate 1,367 downwards.
CGACTATATCTCTACGGAAACAACTTGAAGAAACGCTTCGCTACCCATAGCATGCCACCCCCTGGTGAAATCTGATCAGGAGGTCGGTGGGATCGGTCGGGTTTTTAAGCCAGTGCAAAGTAGGGAGGAGAACTATGGCTTCCGAAGTACAGGCAAACAATGGCGTTAACGTCGAGGCGCTGCTCGGCGCACGCGAAGCGCTTACCAACGCCCCGGAGGCCGCGCAGTTCAAGTGGCGCGCGGCCTGCGAATGGAAGGATGGCACCCACAGCCACTCGACGGTCGAGAGCTTCTACGGTCTCGGCCAGGACCAGCATCGCAAGACCACCTTCGCATTCGATGCCGACCATCCGGAGGTCTTTGCTTCCTTGGATCAGGGCGCCACGCCTGTCGAATACGTGCTGGTCGGGCTGGCGAGTTGCCTGACAGCCGGCATCGCCGCTGTTGCCCAGAACCGGAACATTCAGTTGAAGTCGGTGAAGGCAACCATCGAAGGCGACATGGATATAGCGGGCATACTCGGCATCGACAGCGACGTCCGCAACGGCTTCAGCGGCATCACGGTGAAGTACAACATCGACGCCGACGCCAAGCGCGAGGACATCGAGGCTCTCGTCGCTCAGTCGCAGAAGCGGTCGGCTGTCTATGACATTGTAACCAATCCGACGAACGTCACGGTCGTGGTGAATTGAAAGGCGCTTCGAGCCGTAGACTCTCCTGATGAGAGGGCGCGATTAGTTCCGTCACCACAGTGATCGTCGGCGCAGGGCACGCGGGGCTCGCGATGAGCCGCTGCCTCGCGGAGCGCTCTATCGACCATGTGCTGCTGGAGCGCGGCGAGATCGCCCATACCTGGCGCACCGAGCGATGGGATTCGCTGCGGCTGCTCACCCCGAACTGGCAGAGCCGGCTGCCGGGCTTCCGCTACGATGGCGACGACCCCGACGGCTACCGGACGATGCCTGAAGTGATCGACTTCCTCGGGAACTATGCCAGGGCGATCGCGGCTCCAGTCAGAACACATACGACCGTTACCTCGGTTCGCAGCGATGGGGCGGGATATCTCGTGCGCGCGGACCGCGGCGAGTGGCGCTGCCGAACTGTCGTGCTGGCGTCGGGCGCGTGCAACATCGCACGCCTGCCCGATTTGGCCGTCCGCGTGCCGCCGTCGGTGGCCATGCTGACTGCACAGTCCTACCGCAATCCGGCTCAGGTCGCCGACGGCGGCGTGATGGTGGTGGGCGCCTCGTCGAGCGGCACCCAGATCGCACAGGAGCTGCAGCGTTCGGGGCGCCAAGTGACCCTGTCGGTGGGCGAGCACATCCGGGCGCCCCGCGTCTATCGCGGCAAAGACCTGGAATGGTGGA
>NZ_SUEG01000195.1:2794-8188 GCF_005063415.1 Mesorhizobium sp. | reverse complement strand
CTGTTCGCGATGTCCCAGGTCCAAACACCCCCTTGAGGGGGAGATGTCCGGCAGGACAGAAGGGGACGCGACGGAACGCAAGCATGGTAATTTTTATCCGCCCACCGCCCGCAGCAGCGCCCGCGAGATGATGTGGCGCTGGATTTCCGAGGTGCCCTCCCAGATGCGCTCGACGCGGGCGTCGCGCCAGATGCGTTCCAGCGGCAGATCATCCATCAGCCCCATGCCGCCATGGATCTGGATCGCCTCGTCGGCGACGAAGGCAAGCATTTCGGTGGCCTTCAGCTTGGCCATGGCCATGTCCTGATCGGTGACGGTGCCCTGATCGTACTTCCAGCCGGCTTCGAACACCATCAGGTCGGCGGCCTTCAGCTCGGTCGCCATGTCGGCGAGCTTGAACGACACGCCCTGGAACTTGCCGATCGGCTGGCCGAACTGCTGGCGTTGCGCGGCGTATTCGATGGCGTGGCCAAGCGCCCGCTCGGCGCGGCCGAGGCAGGTGGCGCCGACCTGCAGGCGCGTTGCGCCGAGCCATGAATTGGCGACGTCGAATCCCTTGTGCACCTCGCCGAGAACCTGACTGGCCGGCAACCGGCAATCGTCGAATTCGAGGATGGCATTGGTGTAGCCGCGATGCGAGACATTGCGGTAGCCGTCGCGCACGGTGAATCCCTTGGTACCCTTGTCGACGAAGAAGGCGGTGATCTTCTTGCGTTTGCCACGCGAAGACTCTTCCTCCCCCGAGGCCATGAAGACGATGGCGAAATCGGCGAGGTCGGCGTGGCTTATGAAATGCTTGGTGCCGTTCAGCACCCAGTCGTCGCCGTCTTGCACGGCGGTTGCCTTCATGCCGCGCAGATCGGAACCGGCGCCCGGCTCGGTCATTGCCAGGCAATCCCATTTCTCGCCGCGAATACAGGGAAACAGATATTTTTCGCGCTGCTCCGGCGTGCCGGCGAGAAGGATGTTCGAAGGCCGCGCCACGCAGGTCCAATGCAGCGCGTAATTGGCGCGGCCGAGTTCCTTTTCATAGAGCAACCAGGTCACCGTATCGAGCCCGGCGCCGCCGACTTCCGTAGGCATGTTGGCGGCATAGAGGCCGGCTTCGATCGCCTTGGCCTTGATCTCCTCGATCAGCTCGCGGCGCAGCACGCCGGTACGCTCCACTTCGCGCTCATGCGGGTAAAGCTCGTTCTCGACGAACGCCCGCGTCGTCTCGACGATGAGCTTCTGCTCCTCCGAAAGACCAAAATCCATGGTCTCAGCCTTTCTTCTTTTTCTTCGCCTTTTCAGCCTTGGCCTTTTCGGCCGCCTTGGAGGCAACGGGCTTCTTCGCCGCAAGCTTGGCCAGCTGCCTGGTGTAGTCCTTATGCAAGGCGCCGGCACCCCAGCCTTTGCCTTTGTTCTGCTTCGACAGTGCCTCCATGATGGCGATCAGATTGTCGTCGCGGATCTTTTCGAGCTCGCGGATCGACAGGCCGTGCGCCTGGTCGTCCGACTGGGTGGCGATCAGCTCGACCAGCTCGTCGTTGAACTCCGGCACGTCCATCAGCTTGGTCCACGGCCATTTCAGGCACGGGCCGAACTGCGCCATGAAGTGGCGCATGCCGGCCTCGCCGCCGGCGACGCGATAGACCTGGAACATGCCCATCTGCGCCCAGCGCAGGCCGAAGCCATAGCGCATGATGTCGTCAAGCTCCTCGACCGTGCAGATTCCGTCCTTGATCAGCCACAGCGCCTCGCGCCAGGCCGCTTCGAGCAGGCGGTCGCCGACGAAGGCCTCGATCTCCTTGCGGATCACCACCGGCTTCATGCCGATCGAGGCATACATCTCCTTGGCGACCTCGATCGCCTCGGGAAAGGTCTGTTCGCCGCCGACGATCTCGACCAGCGGCAGCAGATAGACGGGGTTGAACGGATGGCCGACGACCAACCGTTCCGGGTGCTTCTTCATCGCCACCTGCATGTCGGTCGGCTTGATGCCGGAGGTGGAGGAGCCGACAATGGCGTTGGCCGGCGCATAAAGGTCGATCTCGGCCAGCACGCGGTGCTTCAGGTCGAGCCGCTCAGGCACGCTTTCCTGGATGAAGTCGGCGTCTGCCACCGCCTCGGCGATCGTCTTGGCGAAGGTAAGCCTGCCCTCCTTCGGCAGGCCGCCGGGCAGCATCTGCTTGTAGGCGCGTCGCGCTCCCTTCATCACCTCGCCGACCTTGCGTGACGCCTCGGGGTCGGGGTCGAAGATCGATACGTCGATGCCGTTGAGCAGCAGCCGCGCCACCCAGCCGGCGCCGATGACACCGCCGCCGATGGCGGCCGCCTTGTTGATGATGCTCATGCGGAGGCTCCGGTTCTTGCGCTGGCTGTTGCGGGGTCGGTGAGGGCGACACGCTCGCCGGCACGGATAACGGACGCGTCATAGGCCTTGCGCGCGAACACTTCGAGCACGAAGGGCCGGAAGAAATCGATCGGCAATGTCTCGTAGTCGGGATCGAAGCTCGACTGATCCCAGCGTTCGCAAAACTCATCGCAATCGTCGAAGTAGGTGTGCCCGGCGAAACGGTCGCGGGCGTGCGGATTGCCGCCGAGGTGATGGGCGTAATAGAGACGCTGGAAGTCGCCGTGCTTCTCCACCACCCAGGTGCATTGCTCGCGCACAAAAGGCTTCAGGATCGACGCCGCATACTCGTCGTGACTATAGGGTGCATAGATGTCGCCGATGTCGTGCAGCAAGGCGCAGGCAATCCAGTCGGTGTCGGCGCCGTCGCGCCAGGCCCGTGTTGCCGCTTGCAGCGAATGGCCGAGCCGGGTGATCTTGTAGCCCGACAGGCCCTCGTCGAGTTGGACCAGCGCGTCGAGCAGACGCTCACCGGTCTTTGCCGCATAGTCGATCTCGTGCTCGGTGAGGAAGGCATAGTCCTCGCGGTCGCCGTCCTTCATGGCGGTGAATTTCACGGTCTTCATCGGCGGCTCCTCCCAACCGGGTTCTTCCCGCCCTTGTTCAAAGCGGTGCGCGCTTCGTCAGGTTCAGCTTCTTGCGTACCTCGTCCGGGCCGATGACCCTGGCGCCCATATTCGACACGATGCTGACCGCCCGCTCGACCAGCTGCGCATTGGTCGCCAGCACCCCCTTGTCGAGCCAGAGATTGTCCTCCAGCCCGACGCGGACATTGCCGCCGGCGAGCACCGCGGCAGCGACATAGGCCATCTGGTTGCGGCCGATGGCAAAGGCCGACCAGTTCCAGGTCGACGGCACATTGTTGACCATGGCCATGAAGGTATTGAGGTCGTCCGGCGCCCCCCACGGCACGCCCATGCACAATTGCACCAAGGCGTCCGGCTTCAGCACTTCTTCCTCGACCAATTGCTTGGCGAACCACAGATGCCCAGTGTCGAACGCTTCGATCTCCGGCTTGACGCCGAGCGCCGTCATCATGCCGCCCATGGCGCGCAGCATACCGGGCGTGTTGGTCATGACATAATCGGCTTCGGCGAAATTCATCGTGCCGCAGTCGAGCGTGCAGATTTCCGGCAGGCACTGGCGCACATGCTCCATGCGGTCAGTCGCGCCGCCCATATCCGTGCCTTTTTCGTTCAGCGGCAGCGGCTTCTCCGGCGGGCCGAATACCATGTCGCCGCCCATGCCGGCGGTCAGGTTCAAAACGACATCGACGTCCGCCGCGCGGATGCGCTCGGTTATTTCGCGATAGAGATGCACGTCGCGCCTAGGCTTGCCGGTCTCGGGATCGCGCACATGGCAGTGCACGATCGCCGCCCCGGCCTTTGCTGCCTCGATGGCCGAATCGGCGATCTGCTTGGGCGAACGCGGCACATGCGGGCTGCGGTCTTGCGAACTGCCGGACCCGGTCACGGCACAGGTAATGAAAACCTCACGGTTCATCGCTAGCGGCATCGGACTCTCTCCCAATAGAACGTAGGGCAAGAATGCCTGACTTGCCGGAAACTGTTTTGCGTTTTACGAAGATCGTGTGACTAAAAACGAAAAACCGACGATCTTTCGGGTCGAGCGTTTGCCGCTCAAGGTGACGCTGCTGGTATTCTCCGGCTCGTCGATCATGTGCGTCGCCTCAGCCGTCGATCCGTTGCGCGCCGCCAACCGTATTGCCGGTGAGACGCTGTTCGATTTCAGGCTGGTCTCGGTCACAGGCGAGGCGCCGGTCACCACATGCGGCCTGCCGGTGGCCGTCAGCGGCCGCTTCGATGCGGCTGACACAACCGACATGCTGGTCGTCGTCGCCGGCTTCGGCACGCAGAACTACGCCACATCGGCTCTGCTGTCCGGACTGCGCCGGGCGGCGCGCGCGGCACGCGCCTGCGGCGGCGTCGAGGCCGGCACCTGGCTGGTTGCCCGCGCGGGTCTGCTGGAAGGGCGCAGCGCCACCACCCACTGGGAGGACATGGAGGATTTTTCATCGGCCTTTCCCGGTGTCGACGTGCGCCCCGACCGCTACGTCATCGACGGCCCGGTGTTCACCTCCGGCGGCGCCTCGCCGACCTTCGACCTGATGCTGCATCTGATCCGCACGCGGCTCGGCATGGCCGTGGCGCTCGATGTTGCGAGCGTCTTCATCTACGACCAGGCGCGCGCCGCGACCGACGCCCAGCCGCTGGTCTCGCTCGGTCGTCTTGACGGCTACGATCCCAGGCTGGCGCAAGCCATCCGGCTGATGGAAGCGCATGTCGACCAGCCGCTGACCATCGCCGCAGTGGCAAAGCGCGCCGGGGTGACGGCACGGACGCTGGAAAGCATCTTTCGCAAGTCGATCGGCGAAACGCCCGGCGCTTATTACCTCAGGCTGCGCCTCGGCGCCGCGCGCCGGCTGGTGGTCGACACGCGCATCGCCATGGCGGACATTGCCGGGCGAACGGGGTTTTCGTCCGCCGCGGCATTTTCCAGAGCGTTTTCAAGAGCGTTCGGCGAAGCGCCGGTCAGGCTGCGCCAGAGATAATGCATGTCGCCCAAAAGTGCGTAGCGGTTTTGGGGTAACGACATGCATAGACAAAGGTGGTTCAGGCAGCGTCCTGGCGGACGCTGTTGCCGCCGATCTGCGAGCGCATCTGTCTCGCAAGATGGGTCTCGAAGCGGCTGGCGACCGCGCGATCCCATTCGTTTGCACTCAGCGCACCATGCTTCGGGTGCGGCAGCGCCATCAGCCGGTCGATGATCGATCCGGCCTCGCCAGATGAGAGCAGGGCGTCGATTTCGCGTTCGTGCTGCATATCGTTTCGCCTCCTTCTTTCTGTTCCCGCCACGAACCACATATACGAGATTCGTGACGGCTGTTTGAAGGCAAGAGCGAGGCGATTGAGGGGCGGCGCGAGGCAAAACCTTGTCGTCGGTTCCGCCCTCGCGCAAAGCTGTTCCGGACCGGCGGG
>NZ_SUEG01000195.1:0-2784 GCF_005063415.1 Mesorhizobium sp. | reverse complement strand
GTCAAAAGACCCGCCGGTGCGACACCTCAGACGTACCGGTTGACGATGTTTTCGAGCAGTTCCTGGCGGCCGGATCTGGGCTGCGGCTCGATCTTCTCCTTGACGACGCGCTCGGCGATTTGCTCCAGCGTGCGCTTGCCGGCAAGCATCGCCTTGGCCTCGGCCGAATCCCAGCCGGCATAGCGCTCGGCGAGCGGGGCGGACAGCGCCTTGTCCTCGACCATGCGCGCTGCCGCCTTGAGGCCGCGAGCGCAGCAATCCATGCCGCCGATATGGCCGATCAGCAGATCCTGCGGATCGAGCGACTGGCGCCTGAGCTTGGCGTCGAAATTGGTGCCGCCGGTCTTGAAGCCGCCGGCCTGCAGCACCTGGTAGTAGGCCAGTGCCATCTCCGGTACATTGTTGGGGAACTGGTCGGTGTCCCAGCCCGACTGGTAGTCGTTGCGGTTCATGTCGATCGAGCCGAAAATGCCGAGCGCATTGGCCAGCGCCAGTTCATGCTCGAACGAATGGCCGGCCAGGATGGCGTGGCCCTGCTCGATGTTGAGCTTGACCTCATTCTCCAGTCCGAAACGCTTGAGGAAGCCATAGACGGTGGCGACGTCGTAATCGTATTGGTGCTTGGTTGGCTCCTGCGGCTTCGGCTCGATCAGGATGGTGCCTTCGAAGCCGATCCTGTGCTTGTAGTCGACGACCAGATTGAGAAAGCGGCCGGCCTGTTCCTGCTCGCGGCCAAGGTCGGTGTTGAGCAGCGTCTCATAGCCCTCGCGGCCGCCCCACAGCACGTAGTTCTCGCCGTTCAGCCGCTTGGTGACGTCGATGCAGTGTTTCACCGTCGCCGCCGAATAGGCAAAGACATCCGGATCGGGATTGGTGGCGGCGCCCGACATGAAGCGGCGGTTGGAAAACAGGTTGGCCGTGCCCCACAACAGCTTGACGCCGGTCTGCTTCATCTTTTCGGAGAAATAATCGGCGATCTCGTCGAGCCGCGCCGCACTTTCGGAAAAGTCCCGGCCCTCCGGCCGCACATCGGCATCGTGGAAGCAGAAATAAGGCGCGCCCAGCAACGAAAACATCTCGAAGGCGACGTCGGCCTTGAGCTTGGCCAACTCCATCGTGTCGGTGCCGCCGGCCTTCGGAAACCACGGCCGCTCAAACGTCTGGCCGCCGAACGGATCGCCGCCCGGCCAGGCAAAGGAATGCCAATAGGCGACGGCAAAGCGCAGATGGTCTTCAAGCCGCTTGCCGGCGACAATCTCGTCGGGATTGTAGAACCGGTAGGCCAGCGGATTGGTCGAATCCGGTCCCTCGTATTTGATCTGTTGGATGTCGCCGAAAAAACCGCTGCTCATGTTCTTTTCCTCTCGCATGGTTCGGCCTGATTACCTCAGGCGTAATTGGTTTTGCGCTGGCGCTGGTCGAAAAGGCTCATGTCAAAGCCACTCAACGAAGGAGACAGACCATGACCGACCTCAACACCATTGCCGAAAACTACATCGCCGCCTGGAACGAGAGCGACGCCGCGCGCAGGAAAGCCTTGCTCGAGGCGACCTTCACCGAGGACGTCGGCTACCGCGATCCGATCATGCAGGGCGACGGCCATGACGGCATCGCGGCGCTGATCGACGGCGTGCAACAGCGCTTTGCCGGCTTCAGGTTCTCGCTGAAAGGCAAGCCGGACGGCTTTGCCGATACCATCCGCTTCTCGTGGAATCTCGGACCGGACGGCACCGAGTCCGTCATCGAAGGCACCGATATCGGCGTCATCGAAAATGGCCGGCTGAAAAGCGTCACCGGCTTTCTCGACAAGGTGCCGGCACAATAAAGCCGCCCCGGCGAGGTAGGTGCCAGGCACCCCCCTCTGGCCTGCCGGCCATCTCCCCCTCAAGGGGGGAGATCGGGTGTCGCGCCGGCTTTCGCTACTCTCCAGCGTTGCAGGACTGAGCGGGGCGCCGGAGCTGCCAATCTCCCCCCTTGAGGGGGAGATGCCCGGCAGGGCAGAGGGGGGTGCCTCGCGCTCGCTCACGCGGTTACAGCCCTGATCGCCGGATAAAGCGCCCGGTAGCGCTGATAAGCATCCGCATAGGCATCGCCGAGGGCGGCGACCGGCTCGACCGTGGTGTCCGTCGCCGGCGCCGTGCACACGGCGCGCGGATCGGCGCCGGTCGCCGCGATCAGGCCAAGCCGGGCGGCGCCAAAGGCGGCGCCGAAATCGCCGTCGGCTGGAATATCGATGGGCAGGCCAAGCGCTGTGGCGATAGCCTTCAGCCAGTAGCGCGAACGCGAGCCGCCGCCGATCGCCGTCACCCGGGTCAGCGTCGTGCCGGCCTTGGCCAGGGCTTCGAGGCTGTCGCGGAAGGCGAAGGCGACGCCTTCGAGCACGGCCTGGGTCAGCGCCACGCGGCCGGATTCGTGTGCAAGCCCGGTAAAGGCGCCGCGAATGGCGGAATCATTGTGCGGCGTCCGTTCGCCCGAGAGATAGGGCAGGAAGGAGACGCCGGTCGGCGCCTGCAGCGCATCGCCGAGTTCGGCGGTCAGTTCGCCGGCGCTTTTTCCCGCGATTGCCGACAGCCAGTTGAGTGAATCGGTTGCCGACAGGATGACGCCCATCTGGTGCCAGGTGCCGGGCAGTGCGTGGCAGAAGGTGTGCACGGCGCTTTCCGGATTGGGCAGATAGGAGGCGTTGGCGGCAAAAAGCACGCCCGACGTGCCGAGCGAGACGAACGCCTGGCCGGCGACAACGCGGCCTCGGCCTGCGGCATGGGCACGGTCGGCGCCGGCCAG
>NZ_SUEG01000194.1 GCF_005063415.1 Mesorhizobium sp. | reverse complement strand
GTTCTTCACCATTTCGGGCTCGGACTTTGTCGAGATGTTCGTCGGCGTCGGCGCAAGCCGCGTTCGCGACATGTTCGACCAGGCCAAGAAGAACGCGCCTTGCATCATCTTCATCGACGAAATCGACGCGGTCGGCCGCCATCGCGGTGCCGGCCTCGGCGGCGGTAATGACGAGCGCGAGCAGACGCTGAACCAACTGCTGGTCGAGATGGATGGCTTCGAATCCAACGAAAGCATCATCCTGATCGCCGCCACCAACCGGCCCGACGTGCTCGATCCGGCGCTGCTCAGGCCGGGCCGCTTCGACCGCCAGGTGGTGGTGCCGAACCCAGACATCGTCGGCCGCGAGAAGATCCTGAAAGTGCATGTGCGCAACGTGCCGCTGGCGCCCAATGTCGACCTCAAGGTGATCGCGCGCGGCACGCCGGGCTTTTCCGGCGCCGACTTGATGAACCTGGTCAACGAGTCCGCCCTGATGGCGGCGCGGCGCAACAAGCGTCTCGTCACCATGGCCGAATTCGAGGACGCCAAGGACAAGATCATGATGGGCGCCGAGCGCCGCTCGTCGGCGATGACGCAGGCCGAGAAGGAGCTGACCGCCTATCACGAGGCCGGCCACGCCATCCTGGCGCTCAACGTGCCGTCGGCCGATCCGCTGCACAAGGCGACCATCATCCCGCGCGGCCGGGCACTCGGCATGGTCATGCAGCTGCCGGAAGGCGACCGCTATTCGATGAGCTACAAATACATGATCTCGCGTCTCGCCATCATGATGGGCGGCCGTGTCGCCGAGGAGTTCAAATTCGGCAAGGAGAACATCACCTCCGGCGCCTCCTCCGATATCGAGCAGGCGACCAAGCTGGCGCGCGCCATGGTGACGCGCTGGGGCTTCTCCGACAAGCTCGGCCATGTCGCCTATGGCGACAACCAGGAGGAGGTGTTCCTCGGCCATTCGGTGGCGCGCACGCAGAATATCTCGGAAGAGACGGCGCAGATCATCGACGCCGAAGTGCGCCGGCTGATCGACGAGGCCTATTCGACGGCAAGGTCCGTCCTGACCAAGAAAAAGAAGGAATGGATCGCGCTGGCGCAAGGCCTGCTCGAATACGAGACGCTGTCCGGCGAGGAGATCAAGCAGCTGATCGCCGGCAATAAGCCCGCACGCGACCTCGGCGACGACACACCGCCGAGCCGCGGCTCGGCCGTGCCAAAGTCCGGACGCCGCAAGAAGGGCCCCGAGCCCGAAGGCGGCATGGAACCCCAGCCGTCAAGCTAGGCTCCGGCCCAGGACAGATTGACTTCGAAGCGCCGCGGCCTTGACCGCGGCGTTTTCTTTTGGGAATGCGCCGCTTCGCTTGAATTGGCGAAAGTGACGATGACGGCCAATCTCCCCCCCGTGGGGGAGATGTCCGGCAGGACAGAGAGGGGCGCGAAGGAACGCGGCCTTCTATCGTTGACGACTTCAGGAAGATCGACAAGGCGCGGCGGTGAAGGAAATCCGCAGTTTTCTACCGACGGCGTCATATTTTGTTCTTGCTTTGTGCCGGCAGCTATGCTACTAATTTGCGTATGGTGCCAATTGGCTCCAACGACCCGCCCGCCGAGGCGGGTTTTTTGTTTCAGGCACCTTTCTGATTAGGGAGTTGTCCGCAACCTTGCGCCAACGTTGGCGATTGGCGAAAGCCGGTATGATGGCTAATCTTCCCCCTTGTGGGGGAGATGTCCGGCAGAGGGGGCGCTGTCCCGCCGACCTGCCAACGTATCGCAGCCACGCCACAACTGATCTGATCCCAATCAGGGAAAACAAATTAAAGGTTTGCGATCCTTCGCGCCCCCCTCTGCCCTGCCGGGCATCTCCCCCACGAGGGGGGAGATTGGCAGCGTCGTCGACGCTGCCACCTTGCAACGCAGGGCCTCTCTCCTTGGAGTCGGCCAACAAAAAGCCCGCGAACCTTGCGGCTCGCGGTCTCCTATCGTCGGATGATGGTGCCGGTTAGCTCTTCAGCTTGGCATTGCAGAGGCTGTAGAAGCCGCCGCCCTTCTGGATCCACCTGAGGCCGCCCAGCGTGTTGGCGTCCTTGTTGGCGTAATAGAGGTCGAGGCAGGTGTGCATGCGGCCCTTGGCCGGGGTCTCGGCTGCATACTTCTTGGAGATCGCCGTCGGGAATTTCACGCCCTGGGGGGCGGTGATGGTCGGCGGTTGCGGATCGCCGGTGTACTTCGCATCGGGAGCCGGCAGCGTGTCGTCGTCGGCTGCGCCGGCGCCGCATTGGCTCTTGCGGAAATCGTTCCACTTCATGCCGTTCAGCGTGTTGCCGGCCTTGGCAGCCTGATATTTGGCGCTGCAATCCGCCATGCTAAGGCCTTTGCCGGTATCGGTCGCGGCGGCTGTCGTTGCCTTGGCAGGTGCCGCGGCAGGTTGTGCCGCTGCAGTTGCACCGGCGGCGCATTCACTCTTGCGGAAGTCGTTCCACTTCATGCCGTTGAGCGTGCCGGCAGCCTTGGCGGCCTGGTATTTGGTGCTGCATTCCTTGGCCGTCAGCCCAGGCGCAGCGTCGTCGGCGGCGGCTGCCGCAGCCTTGGTCGTGGCGGCCGGTTGTGCGGCTGCAGTGGCGCCGGCGGCGCATTCGGTCTTGCGGAAATCGTTCCACTTCATGCCGTTCAGCGTGCCGGCGGCTTTTGCCGCCTGGTACTTGGTGCTGCACTCCTTCGCCGTCAGGCCAGGCGCCGCATCGTCGCCGGCGGCTGCCTTGGTGGTGTCGGCGGCCTTGGCCGTGGCTTTGGCTGGGGCGGGATCGGTCGTAGCGGCGGTGGCATCGGTGCCGCATTGGGCCTTGCGGAACTGGTTCCAGTTCTGCCCGCCAAGCGTGCCCGCATCCTTGGCCGCGTTATACTTGGTGCTGCACTCGGCCATGGTCAGCGCATTGGCAGGCGCCGCCAGGAATAAGGTCGCGACGGTAAGACCCGTCAAAGTGGCAAGTCGGTGGATGAGCATGCGTTTTCTCCCTATGGCGGTTCATGATATGTCCCAGTGCAGCAATAGCGCTCAACGGCTGGTTGCGCCAGATGCTAAGTAGCGTAGAGACAATTTAGAGGTGCATTGTTTTCTTTAAGGTGATGAATTCGTTGCCGGGACTGTCTCCCAGCCAAGTTCGTCCGGGTGCATTGCACGGAGATCGCGCATATGGCTGGTTCCCAGCGAGGACAACTGCTTCGCATGACAGCCAGTCAAATCGGCGGGTGCGACGGACCTGAGCCTACCTCTGTCTGGAGCAGCACGATGCGGATTCGGGTTCAAGGCCACACTGCCACTAACCAAAGGATCCAGACGAGGTTTGAGGTTGACGTTTCTGATGCTGCTGCCGCAACAAGGGCTCGAAACTTGAAAATCAACACACTAGCGTGACGCAAAACACACAAGACAACAATTTTCTAAGGATTGGTCGTCGATAATCATACAATGTGATGACAGAGCTCGGCCGATTTTATGGCATGAGATGCTCGGAAAGAACCATCGGGAAGCTGGCGAACATGGCAGGACATTATTTCGGTACGGACGGCATTCGTGGGCGCGCCAACAAGTTTCCAATGACGGCGGAGGTCGCCATGCGGGTCGGCATGGCCGCCGGCCTCTCGTTCCAGCGCGGCAGCCACCGCCACCGCGTCGTGCTCGGCAAGGATACCAGGCTTTCCGGCTACATGATCGAGAACGCGATGGTATCCGGCCTGTGCGCCGCCGGCATGGATGTCTTCCTGCTCGGCCCGATCCCGACGCCCGCTGTTGCCATGCTGGTGCGCTCGCTGCGCGCCGATATCGGCGTGATGATCTCTGCCTCGCACAACCCCTATTACGACAACGGCATCAAGCTGTTCGGCCCCGATGGCTACAAGCTGTCCGATGAGATCGAGGAGCGTATCGAGGGGATGCTCGACAAGGATATCGAACTGGCGCTCGCCGATTCCGATGGGCTCGGCCGCGCCAAACGCGTCGACGGCGTGCATGACCGCTATATCGAATTCGCCAAGCGCACGCTGCCGCGCTCGATGTCGCTGTCGGGCCTGCGCATCGTCGTCGATTGCGCCAATGGCGCCGCCTACAAGGTGGCGCCTGACGCGCTGTGGGAACTCGGCGCCGAAGTCGTCGCCATCAATGTCGAGCCCAACGGCTTCAACATCAACAAGGAATGCGGCTCGACCCATCCGGCCGGCCTGCAAAAGAAGGTGCACGAGGTGCGCGCCGACATCGGCATTGCGCTCGACGGCGATGCCGACCGCGTCGTCATCGTCGACGAGAACGGCGCGATCGTCGATGGCGACCAGATCATGGCGCTGATTGCCGAGTCCTGGCACCAGAGCGGACGGTTGGCCGGCGGCGGCGTCGTCTCGACGGTGATGTCCAATCTCGGGCTCGAACGCTTCCTCGGCGACATGAACCTGCAGTTGCATCGCACCAAGGTCGGCGACCGCTATGTCGTCGAGCACATGCGTGCCCATGGGCTCAATGTCGGCGGCGAACAGTCGGGCCACATCGTACTGTCCGATTTCTCGACCACCGGCGACGGCCTCGTCTCGGCGCTCCAGGTGCTCGCCTGCATCAAGCGGCAGAACCGGCCGGTCAGCGAACTGTCGAAGAAATTCGAGCCGGTGCCGCAGTTGTTGAAGAATGTGCATATTTCCGGCGGCAAGCCGCTGGAGGAGGCGCCGGTCAAGGCGGCGATCGAAGATGCGCGCAATCGCCTCGGCAAGGCCGGGCGCCTGGTCATCCGGCCATCCGGCACGGAGCCGCTCATCCGCGTCATGGCGGAGGGCGACGACCCGCAGCTTGTCGAGTCCGTCGTCAACGACATCGTCGAGGTCATTTCAGAAACGCGAAGCGCCGCCTGATCTCCCTCCAACATCGGTTCAAAAGCCCGCCTTGCCGGCGGGCTTTTTATTGGGTCGCGGCCAGCTCCGCCTGCAGCAACGGCCGCCAGATTGTTCGACTTTTAGAGATTCGTGGTTAATCAATACGGTTAAACGCCTTTTAACCTTTCCGATTCATTATCCACAACTGAGGTCAATCACATTTCGGGCGCGTTCGACGTTCGAGGGTTCTCAGGGGTGATAAGCATGTTCAACACAGCAAGAATGGCTCTCCTGGCCGCGTTGTTTGCCGGCGCCGGGCCGGCATTCGCCGCCGATTTCGTCGAGCCGCCCGTCGTCGAGGAGGCGCCGCCACCGGTTGCCTACGAGCAGCCGGCCGACTTTGGCGGCTGGTATATCCGTGGCGACATCGACTATCACTGGTCGAAGTTTCGCGGCGCCGACTACATCACCTACGGACCGCCTCCCGGAACCGGCACTTTTGACAGCGGCAAGCTGAAGAGTGCCTTCTCGGCCGGTGCCGGCGTCGGCTATCAAATCGACCGACACTTCCGCACCGACTTGACCGCGGACTGGATGAGCAAATCCACTTTCCGCGGCTCTACCAGCGGCATCTGCCTCGATGGAGATCCCTGTACTTCGGTCGACACCTCGTCCTATACGGCGCTGCTGCTGCTCGCCAACGCCTATGTCGATATCGGCACATGGCACGGTATCACGCCCTATGTCGGTGCCGGCATCGGCGGTGCCTGGGTCAAGTGGGATACACTCCACAACAGCGATGAAGACGGTGAATTCTTCCACCACGGCGGCAAGGGCTGGCGTTTTGCCTATGCTGCCATGGTTGGCGCATCCTACTGTTTGACCGATCGCGTCAAGCTCGACGTCGGCTACCGCTACAGCCATATAAACGGTGGGAAGATGTTCGACTTCGGCAGCGGCGTCGGCCCCGGCTATGACGACGGCATCAATGTTCATGAGGTGCGCGGCGGCCTGCGCTATCAGTTCGGCAGATCGGACTGCGTCGAACCGGAACCTTATGTTCCGGAACCCGAGCCCGTCTACACCAAGTAGTCACTTCGAAATCGAGGAATTTGTCGACCGCCCGGCTGATGCCGGGCGGTTTCGTTTGGCTGCCTGAAGATGCTGCGTTGTTATGTAACACCGTCCAGCCCAAGGAGCGAAAACGGATCAAATCAATTGCTAACGCCTTGTTATCCTTAACCCGCACTTAACCACTATGGTTAACAATGCTCCCTGAAACGGCGCGCGATCGCGAATGCGCCAAGTTCGGGAGCCAAGGACCATGACATTCAAATCGCCTGTAGCACTGGCGCTTGCAGCAGTCGTCCTGATGCCGCTGACGCCGGCGCTTGGCGCCGATTACGAACCGCCGGTCTATGTCGACCAGGCGCCCGACTATGTACCGGTCGAGGTTGGCTCGGGATGGTATCTGCGCGGCGATGTCTCCTATCTGGTGCAGAAGAGCTTCAAGGATGAGGATTTCGCCTTCACGCCCGCGAGCTTCGACGAAAAGGAAGATCCCATCTTCGCCAGCATTGGCTTCGGCTACCATTTCAACGACTATCTGCGCGCCGATCTCAATGTCGGTTATCTGCCCGGCAACAAGATCGACATCGGCTACGACGACGGAACGACCGTGGCATCGGCGACCCTGAAGAACTATGCCTTCTCGGGAATACTCAATGGCTATGTCGATCTTGGCACGTATGTCGGAATCACGCCCTATCTCGGCGCTGGTATCGGTATCCTGCAGAGCAAGCGTCGCCTCTCGGCGAGCTACTTCACCGACAACGCCGACCCCACCGACGATTTCGTCCGGCATGACAACAAGACCCAGTACTCCTTCGCCTACACGCTGAATGCCGGCTTTGCCTACCAAGTGTCCAAGAATGTCTCAGTCGATCTGGGCTATCAGTATTTTTCCGCGCCAGACGCCGAATATGTGACTGCCGAGAGCCTGACTTCCTTTCCGATCCGCAAAGGGATCAACAACCATCAAGTCAAAGTCGGACTACGCTACGATCTCTGGTAGGCTCGATCGAAGCCGAGGCGTTAACAATGGCGGGTCGTAGGCCCGCCGTTTGCGTTTCGCCGCCGGCAATATCCCGACAGCGACAAAAACTTTCCCCTTGACGCCGAAAGCCTGAACGCATATCGCCGTCCGTGGGCCACCCCTCCCCAACGAGGGGCCACTATCTGGAAGGATAGACCACGATGACGACGCATACGAAGCCCGGATTCCGTCCGGCAAATCCCAATTTTTCCTCAGGTCCCTGTGCAAAACGCCCCGGCTGGTCGGTCGAGGCGCTCAAAAGTGCCGCGCTCGGGCGCTCGCACCGCGCCAAGATCGGCAAGACCAAGCTCGAACAAGCGATCGAGCTGACACGGGAAATCCTCCAGGTTCCGGCGGATTACCGCATCGGCATCGTGCCGGCCTCGGATACCGGTGCGGTCGAAATGGCGCTGTGGTCGCTGCTCGGCGAACGCGGCGTCGACATGGTCGCCTGGGAGAGCTTCGGCTCCGGCTGGGTAACCGATGTGGTCAAGCAGCTGAGGCTCGCCGATGTGCGCAGGTTAGAGGCCGACTACGGTGCA
The DNA here is from genome assembly GCF_005063415.1 of Mesorhizobium sp. Taxonomy (GTDB): domain Bacteria; phylum Pseudomonadota; class Alphaproteobacteria; order Rhizobiales; family Rhizobiaceae; genus Mesorhizobium. Next base: position 804 of record NZ_SUEG01000194.1, on the reverse strand, counting down.
CTGCCCGACCTGACCAAAATCGACTTCGACCGCGACGTGGTCTTCACCTGGAACGGCACGACGTCGGGCGTGCGCGTGCCGAACGGCGATTTCATCCCGGCCGCCCGCAAGGGCCTGACCATCTGCGACGCCACTTCGGCGGCCTTTGCGCAAAAGCTCGATTTTCAGAAACTCGACGTCGTCACCTTCTCCTGGCAGAAGGTGCTGGGCGGTGAGGGCGCGCACGGCATGCTGATCCTCAGCCCGCGCGCCGTCGGGCGTCTGGAAAGCTACAAGCCGGCCTGGCCACTGCCGAAGATCTTCCGCCTCACCTCGGGCGGCAAGCTGATCGAAGGCATCTTCAAGGGCGAGACGATCAACACGCCGTCGATGCTGTGCGTCGAGGACTATCTCGACGCGCTGCGTTGGGCGAAGTCGATCGGCGGCCTCGACGCGCTGGTCACCAGAGCGGATGCCAATGCCGCTGTTCTCGATCGCTTTGTCGGGAAATCTTCCTGGCTCGGCCATCTTGCCGTAGACCCGGCGACGCGTTCGAACACATCGGTCTGCCTTTCCTTTACCGACCGGCAAGTCGCTGCACTCGACGCCGACGGACAGGCTGCGTTCGCCAAGGCAATTGTCTCGGCGCTCGACAAGGAAGGCGTCGCCTACGACATCGGTGCCTACCGGGATGCACCGCCCGGCCTGCGAATCTGGTGTGGCGCGACAGTCGAGACCTCCGATCTCGAAGCGCTGCTGCCCTGGCTCGACTGGGCCTTTGCCGCGCAAAAGGCGTCGCTCAAGGCGGCGGCCTGACTCCCTCCC
>NZ_SUEG01000193.1 GCF_005063415.1 Mesorhizobium sp. | reverse complement strand
GGCATAGACGGCGGCCGCGTCTCCGCCGTCAGGCCGGCGGCGGCCAATCGCGGCACCACGGTCGAGGTGCGCGACCTGTTCTTCGCCACGCCGGCGCGGCTCAAATTCATGAAGGGCGAGCGCGCCGAAAGCTCGGCCATTGGCGACGTGATCAAGCGCATCGCCATCGCCTTCCCCGCCGTGCGCTTCACCCTTGCCGGCCCGGACCGCTCGACGCTGGAACTGCCGGCGACCGACGACAGCCCGGAAGGCCGGCTGCGCCGGGTGGCACAGGTGATGGGCGCCGACTTTCCCGACAATGCGATTGCCATCGACGCGGTGCGGGACGGCGTGCGTCTCGCCGGCCATGTCTCGGTGCCCTCCTTCACGCGCGCCAACGCGCTGCAGCAATACGCCTATGTCAACGGCCGCCCGGTGCGTGACAAACTGATCGCCGGCGCCATCCGCGGCGCCTTCGCCGACGTGCTGCCGCGCGACCGCCATGCCGTCACCGTGCTGTTCCTGAGGCTCGATCCGGCGATCGTCGACGTCAATGTCCATCCGGCCAAGGCCGACGTGCGCTTCCGCGATCCGGGGCTGGTGCGCGGGCTGATCGTCGGCGCCATCCGCGAAGCGCTGGCCAACGCCGGCATCCGCGCCGCCACCACGGGAGCCGCCGGCATGATGGCGGCGTTCCGGCCCGGCGCGGCATCCTATGCGCATGGCGGCCCGGCCAACGGTCACCGCAGCTACGAGGCCGCCTACCGGGCTTCCGGCTTTGCCGGGTACGATCCTGGCCGCTCGCCACAACGGCCGCTCGATATGGGCGGCGGGTTCGGCGAGGACGAGCAGGCGGCCTTCGACGCCGGGCCACTGCACAGCGCCGACACGCGCGCCGGCCAAAACGAAGCGGCGGATACGCTGCTTGGCACGGCATTGGGCGCGGCGCGCGCGCAAGTGCATGAGAATTATATCGTTGCCCAGACCAGGGATTCGCTTGTCATTGTCGACCAGCACGCGGCGCATGAGCGGCTGGTCTACGAGGCCTTGAAGAACGCCCTTCACTCACGCGCGGTGCCGTCGCAGATGTTGCTGCTGCCCGAGATTGTCGACCTGCCGGAAGATGATGCCGAGCGGCTCGCCATGCACTCCGAGACGCTCGCCCGCTTCGGCCTCGGCATCGAGCGCTTCGGCCCCGGTGCGGTCGCCGTGCGCGAAACGCCGTCGCTACTCGGCGAAACCAATGTCCAGCAGCTGGTGCGCGACCTCGCCGACGAGATCGCCGACAATGACACAGTCGACACGCTGAAGGAGCGGCTGGACAAAATAGCCGCGACCATGGCCTGCCACGGCTCGGTACGTTCCGGCCGCCTGCTCAAACCGGACGAGATGAACGCGCTGCTGCGGCAGATGGAGGCGACGCCCGGCTCCGGCACCTGCAACCATGGCCGCCCGACCTACATCGAGCTCAAGCTGGCGGATATCGAGAGGCTGTTTGGGCGGCGATAAGGAACTCGCAGGGCGCAGCCCCCCACCCGGACCTTCGGTCCGACCTCCCCACAAGGGGGAGGTAGGGCGCCTAGCCGCCGACGTCTCGCGAGGAGCTTACCCTCCCCCTTGTGTGGAGGGTCGCTGCGAAGCAGCGGGGTGAGGGTACGAAAAGAGCCGCTACATAGCGGCTCTTTCGAGTCAAGAGACAGCCCCAACCCTCTGATTCACCTCCTCAAATTCACCACGATGACGCCGCCGAGCGCCAGTGCGCCGCCGATTATGCCGAGCAGCGTCGGCACCTCGCCCAGCCAGAAGAAGCCGATCAGCGTCGCCACCGGCGACACCAGATAGAGGAAGTTCGAGGCGCGCGCGGCGGGCAGCCGGGAAAGCGCTGTTGCCCAGGCGGCATAGGCGATCAGGCTGGGTACGATGCCGAGAAAGATGACCGCGCCGAGCCCGGCCGTATCGGCGACCGCTGCCTGCGCCAGACCGCTCGGCAGGAACGGCGACAGGCAGAGCGCGCCAAGCACCATGTTCGAGGCCGAGATGGTCAGCGGGTGGTGGCGGGCAAACAGCGGCTTCTGGACGATGGTGTTGACGGCCGAGCACAGTGCCGAGCCGAGGACAAGCAGCGCACCGCTGTTGAAATGCAGCCCCTGCCCCTCGCCCATGGCGATGATGCCGATGCCGGCGAAGGACAGGAATGTGCCGGCCCAGGCCAGGCCTGAGAAGCGTTCGCCGAGCAGCGCCATCGCCATGATGGCGGTGAAGATCGGGCTGACATTGATGATGAAGCCGGCCGCACCGGCCGAAACAGTCAGCTCGCCGAAATTGAGCATCACCGTGTACAGCGCGACGAACACGGCACCACCGAAGACAAAGCGCCAGAGTTCATCGAGTTTTGGCAGTGCCGGCCGCTTGACCGCGAGGAAGATCGCCGCCGGAACCGCGGCGATGGCAAAGCGCAGCGCGCCGAGTTCCAGCGGCCCGAAGGCGGCAAGGCCGGCGCGGATCGCCGGAAAGGCGGAGGCCCAGCCAACCACCGTCAGCGCCACCGCGATGGCCGCCGTGGCATCCATGCGCTGTGTCGTATTCAACGTGCCGGTGTAAGCGCTCATCTCGATGTCCTCGCGATCCAATGCCACGAAGTAGAGAAACGCTATTGTGGGCCGGTTGACAAACGAACAAATCGAGGATCACCTGTGACTATGGATCACAGCTCAGACTCGATGCTGCCGCTTGAAACGCTGCGCGCCTTCGACGCCGCGGCACGCACCGGCAGCTTTTCGGCGGCGGCCGAGAAGCTCAACATCACCCATGGCGCCGTCAGCCGGCAGATCGCCAAGCTCGAGGGCTGGCTCGGGCTGAAAGTCTTCGATCGCGGCGCGCGCGGCGTCTCGCTGACCGTCGAGGGCAATCGCCTGCATCTGCGCACCACCGAAGCCTTCGCCCTTATCGCCAGCAATTCGGACCGTTGGGTTGAGCCGCGCGGCACGGCGGTGGTGCGGCTGACCTCGATCCCCTCGGTCAGCGGGCTGTGGCTGATGCCGCGCATGGCGACGCTGGAAAACCATCCGTCCAAGCTGCGTATCGTGCTCGACGTCGACATCCGCCAGGGCGATCTTGCCGACGAGGGCATCGACCTGTCGATCCGCTGCGGGCGCGGTCGCATTCCGGGCCGGATCTCGGTGCAGCTTTTCGAAGAATATGTGTTCCCGGTCGCCTCGCCGGAATTGGCCAGGGGGATCGGCCGCGGAGATCCTGCCCGGCTGCTCAACTATCCGGTGATCAACGATTCCGACGCTTCGGCCTGGCGCGCCTGGTTTGCAGCGCAGGAGATGGACTATCGGCCGCGGCCGCACGACCGGCGTTTCGAAGATTACAACCTCGTGCTCGACGCCGCCGCGCACGGGCTCGGCATTGCGCTGGCACGTCCGCCGTTGACGGTGGACCAATTGAAATCGGGCCGCATCGTCGCCGTAGACGAACGCCGTGCGCTGAGCCCGATATCCTACTGGCTCGACCGGCCGCTGGGGCGGCCGCGCACCGCTGCCGCCGAACTCGCACGGCGCATCGCCGTCCAGGCCGGACTGGCAGCGGAGAAGATCGAAGAGTTTATCATCGCCGAGGAATGAGATGCCTAAGGCGCGTCGCGTTCGACCGGCCTGATGCGACGCGCTTCAGGTTCTTGTGTTTATGCATGTCGAGCAAAACCGCTGCACACTTTTGCGCGACATGCATTGGCATCCGCTTTGCCGGCTTGTTCGAGCAAGTGTCACCAGAAACAGAAGCAGGCAAAGCCAACCAAGCTTGACCTCGCCGCAATTTGTGGCGATGACATCGTCATGAATTTCGGCACCACCTCATGATGAACCGTTTTGAAGGGCCCGGCGGCAAGGAAGCCCGCATCCGCTATCTCGACGGCGACTTCCAGGTGACCAGCCCCGGCGCCTTCGTGCGCTGCGCGGTGACCGGCGAGAGCATCCCGCTCGACGAGCTCAAATACTGGAGTGTCGCCAGGCAGGAACCCTATGTGAATGCCGCCGCCTCGCTGCGCCGCGAGATCGAAGCGCATCCGGAACTGCGCCGCCGACGCTAGTCCAGTGAAAATGGACGCCGCCCGTTGCGACGCTTCGCGCCCGCTTCTGCCGCGGCGTCAGGCCGGCAACACCGAAACCTTAGAGGCCATCTTGAAATAAAAAACCCGCCTCGGGGCACGAGCGCGGGTCACCCGGCGAATCATCACCATGCCCATATTACTAGCATAGCTGCCGGCACAAAGCAAGAACAAAAATACGCTCGACCGGCGGAAAGATGCAAATTCCGGTTCCGCATCGCCCTGGTGCTCAAGCTACTGGGGTGCTCAAGCTGCTGGTCAGCCTTTAAGCCGGCGCTGCCGCCAGGCATCCAGCGTCTCGTCGATGATGCGTTGCGGCACATGGTCCAGCTCGAAGACGGTGTCGATCTCCAGCACGTCGAGCCGGTCGAGGAATTCCGGCGGTGCTGCGCCGTGACGCAGGCGGGCAGCGTCCTTGGCGGTGGTAATGAGGCCAAGCCCGGCTTTACGTGCCGTCGCCGCCAATTCGGCAAGCTCGTCCGCACTGTAGAAATAATGGTCAGGAAATGGTCGGGTCAGCGCAACCTCGCCCCCGGCCTCGCTTACCGTGTCGAAAAACTTGTCGGGATGCCCAATGCCGGCGAACGCCAGGAACCGCCTGCCGGCCAGCGTCACCTTGCTGCTCGGGGCGGTGTGCGCCTCGAAGATCGGCCTGCCGGCGCGCGCTGCCTGGCGCACGACCGTATCGGCCGCGATGCCGTCGCCCATATTCAGCAAGGCGCTGGTGAAGACCAATTGGTCGACGATGTTTGCCCGCAGCGGCCCGCCGGGGATGACGCGGCCATTGCCGATGCCATGGCGCGCATCGACGACGACCAGCGCATAGTCGATGTGGATGCGCGCGCTCTGAAAACCGTCATCCATGATCAGGAAATCGCAGCCGAGCTTCTCCAGCAGAAGCCTGGCGCCGGCGGCCCGGTTCGGCGTCACCGCGACCGGCGCGTGTTCGGCCAAAAGCAGTGGCTCGTCGCCGACATGCTTGGCGGCGTCGTGGTGCGGATCGACGATATGCGGCTGCGCGAAGGAGCCGCCATGGCCGCGCGACAGGAAACCCGGATTGAGCTGCATACGCCGGGCCTGCTCGGCCAGCGCGATCGCCACCGGTGTCTTGCCGGTGCCGCCGACGGTGAAGTTGCCGACGCAGAGCACCGGCGCCTCGACTTTTTCGCGCGGCGCGTGCCGCATGCGGCGACCGGCGACAAGCGCATAGACGGCGGAGAGCGGCGACAGCGCCGTGACCCGCCAGTCCGGCTCTTCCCACCAGAAGGGTGGCGCTTCCGAGGTCACGTCAGCGCCCGTTCGCGCCCTTCAGGCGCGACTTGACGACCAGCGGCTGGATATAGGGCTCGAGCGACCTGAGCGTATGTGCCAGCGCACCGCGCATCTCGTCGACGGTCGCCGCACCCGCCGCCATCATCTCATGGCGGGCCGCCTCGTTGGTCAAAAGGAAATTGACGGCGCCGGCCAGCATATCGCGGTCGCGCACCAACTTGGCGCCGCCGCTGTCGAGCAGGCGCTGATAGGCCTCGCGAAAATTCTGAACATTGCGGCCGGCAAGCACCGCTGTCTCCAGCATGGCCGGTTCCAGCGGGTTCTGGCCGCCCTCGGAAGTCAGCGAACGGCCGACAAAGGCGATTTCCGTCAGCCTCAGATAAAGCCCCATCTCGCCGATCGTGTCGCCGAGCAGAATATCGGTGTCGGCGGTGATCCTGTCGCCCTTGCTGCGCTGCGCCAGCTTCAGACCCATGCCGGAAATCTGGGCGGCCAGCTGCCCGGCGCGATCGGGATGGCGTGGCACGATGATGGTCAAAAGCCCGTGGTGGCGCTTGTGCAGCATGGCGTGAACTTCGGCCGCGACCGCCTCTTCGCCGTCATGGGTCGAGATCGCCGCCCAGGTCGGGCGGCCGCCGATCTGGCGTTTCAGCGCCGCCAACGCCCGTTCGTCGACCGGCGGCGGCGCGGTGTCGACCTTGAGATTGCCGGACACGGTGACCGGCCGGGCGCCGAGCGAAAGGAAGCGCTCGCCATCGAGATCCGACTGGGCGACGACATGGGCAAGATTTTCGAACAATGCTTCGGCAATGTTGGCGCGCTTCTTCCAGGACTTGAAGGAGCGGTCGGACAGCCTGCCGTTGACCAGAACCTGCGGCACGCGGCGGGCGCCGAGTTCCAGGATGGTCATCGGCCAGATCTCCGATTCGGCGATGATCGCCAGGTCCGGCTGCCAGTGGTCGAGGAAGCGGCTGACCGCCGGCTTGAGGTCGAGCGGCACATATTGGTGGATGATGCGGTCGCCCAGCCGTTCTTCGGCGACCTGTGCCGAGGTGACGGTGCCCGTCGTCAGCACGATGTTGACGCCGTAATCGAGAATGCTCTCGACCAGCGGCACGACGGCGATGGTCTCGCCGACGCTGGCTGCATGGATCCAGATCACCGGGCCTTCGGGGCGCTCGCGCCCGGCGACGCCGTAGCGCTCGCGTCGGCGAATGCGATCCTCCTTGCCTCTGGATGTACGCCAGGCGACATAAGGTCCGACCAGCGGGTAGGCGGCGGCCCCGGCGAAACGGTATGCCGTCAGGAAGGCGCGGGCCCAGCGCATACTCATTTCGAACCGTCCACAAGGCGATAGGCCTCGGCGGTCGCGGCATTGAGCGAGGCCGTGACCTCCTGGCGCTTGCGTTCCATTTCCGCGGCGTCGGCGTTGGCCGGCACGAAGACGGGCGTGCCGACGACGATCGAGGAGCGGCCAAAGGGCAGGTTGATCGTCGTCTTGTCCCAACTGCCCTCGATCACCTTGCGGCGGCTGGTGGCTATCGCGGCAGGCAGGATCGGCCGGCCGGACAGCCGCGCCAGGAGGACGACACCGAGCCCCGCATCGCGCGGCGTGCCGTGGGGAATATCAGCAATCATGGCGACATTCTTGCCGGTGGCGAGCGACTTTTTGAGGGCGATGAGCGCCTTGGCGCCGCCCTTGTCGAGATGCTTTGCGCTTTCGCGTCCGCCGGAGCCGCGCACCGCCTCGATGCCGAATTTCTCGACCATCAGCGCGTTGAGCTCGGCATCGGCGCTGCGCGACACCATGGCAACTAGCGGCCGTCCCTTGGGATAATAGGCCGGGGTCAGCAGGTGCTGGCCGTGCCAGAGCGCGATGATGCCAGGCTCGAGCTGCGCATAGGCGCCGCCGGAAAACTTGGCCGATCCTTCGACCAGGCGGTTGGTCACGCGGACAAGGCGGACGAAATACGCAAACAGCGCGGCAAGCGCATTCTTGACGAATCGCGACTGCGCCAGCGGTTCGCGGATCTTGCGCCAGAACGTCTTCGGCTTGCGACGTCTGACCGCCGACCGCGGGGCTGATCGCTTGACCGCTTCATGGTTCATCGATGTCAACCGACAGCCTTGTTTTCGGGATCGAGCAGGCGGTGAAGGTGAACGACGAAATAGCGCATATGGGCATTGTCGACGCTGGCTTGCGCCTTGGCCTTCCAGACGGCGTGCGCCGATTGGTAGTCCGGATAGATGCCGACGATATCGAGCGCGTCGAGATCGCGGAATTCGGTGCCGCCCAGCTTCTTGAGTTCGCCGCCGAACACCAGGTGCAAAAGCTGTTTCTTTCCGTCTTCAGCGGCCATGTCGATCCTTCACATATCGTGAGTTTGGGACAGGTCTAGACCAAAGCCGCCGACTTTGGAACTATTGATAGTGGTCAATTGTCCAGCCCGGCGATGACGCCGGCGAGCACGGCGAGGAGTTCGCCGCTGCCGGCGGCGAGCGGTCCGTGACGGATCACTTCGCCGGCATAGAGCGGCGCGCGGCCGTGCCGATCGAGCAAGGCGCCGCCTGCCTCGCGCAGGATGAGATCGGCCGCGGCGATGTCCCAGTCATGCGCATTGGCCTTGACGAAGGTGGCATCGAGCTGGCCGCCGGCGATCATCGCAAGCCGGTAGGCGAGCGAAGGAATATAGGGCACCCGCTTCAGCCGCTTGTGCCATTTCGCCGGCAGCAGGTCGATCATCGGCTTCGGTCCGGCGATTTCGGCCGTTTCCGCGGGCGGACGCACGCTGATGCGCTTGCCATTCAGGAATGCGCCCTCGCCCGGCAGCGCCCAATAGATTTCGCCCTTCGCCGGGCAGTCGAGCACGCCGGCAAGCGTTCGGCCGTTCTCGACCACCGCGACGCTGACGCACCATGTGGGCAGCCCTTCGAGGAAGCCACGCGTGCCGTCGATCGGATCGACGACGAAGGTGCGGCGCGCGACGAGCC
>NZ_SUEG01000192.1 GCF_005063415.1 Mesorhizobium sp. | reverse complement strand
CCGTAGACACCTTTGTAACCAGCGGCTCGAATTTCTCGCAAGAACGCCGGCACATCGAGCTCTCCCTCCCCACAGAGTTCACGATGGTGGATGGTGTCTTCCCAGAGGTCGTCAACCGGCGGCACTTTGAGGGCGTCATCGACCTCTACCGCTTTGATGAAGCGCATCGGGATCTTGCGGATGTCGCTGAACGGGATCCCTCCGCGTGCCAGGTGCCAGATGTCGACAAGCAGGCCGCCGTTCGGTTGGTCTGCTTCGCTGACAATGGCGAGGCCAGTCTCGATCGTGCGAACGTTCGACCAAGGCATGATCTCCAACACGATATCCGCGCCGTAGACCGCCGCCTCTTGGCACAGTTTTGCGAACTCAGCAGCCATAAGCGGAACGTCCGCAGTCTGTTCGTGAAAGCCGGGACCGATCTTGATATCCCGCATACCGAGCTCTGCGGCGACATCGAACAACTGGCGGCGGAATTTGTCCGACTCCTTGCGCTTCTCGTCGTTGCGATACCAGTTCAGCAAGAACTCGATCTCGAGATATTTCATCCCGTTTGCCTTCAGGATGCGCTTCATTTCCGCAAAGCCAATCTTGCTCTGCGTGGCCATCGTGTCCTCGTAGTGAAGTCCGAAGCCCTTAAAGCCGGCCCGCGCTGCCGCCTCCACCCTGTCCTTGAATGGAAACGGGCTTATCTCGACTGGGGCAAGAGGGTAAACGTCGCCTGAAAGGGCGAAATACGAGATCAAGAGTTCGACGTCTTCAGCCACGATCTTTGCTATCCTATCAGTCATGAGCGCGCGCCCCGGCCACTCTCATCAAGTCAATATCATGCCATTTGGCGAAAGAAAGTGACCTGTTGAAGAAACACTGTTGCAGCCACCGCAATAAGCTTTCGCTTTCGGGCATCCCGAAGAACGCTCGCTAAATCTGGGCGTAGCCCCGAGACACAATCAGCTGCTTCAAAGTGTTTTGCGCTGGGCGCAAGACTGTTTCCCGATGGCTCGCCTTTATCCCGCCCGCTGGGAATGGCATGAATCGCGTATGTGGGCGACGGCATACGCGTCAATTCTATCCACCCAGGGATTATCAGCACGCCGATCGAAAATCGGGAGATACACGTTGCTTTTTGCCGTCCACTGCCTTGACCATGCAGATGCACTTCCGCGGCGTCTCGCAAATTACGACGCACACAAGGCCCATCTTGCGAGCGGCTCCATTGCGACAGTGATTTCTGGACCGTTGGTCGCGGAGCACGGTGTGACCATGATCGGGTCACTCTTCGTTTTCTCGGCCAACAGTATCGATGACGTAAAGGCCTTCAATGCTGCAGATCCATTCGCCTCGGCCAATGTTTGGGAGAGCGTGAACATCCATCCCTTCCTGATGCGTGTGGACAACCGCCTCTGACGCGAAAGGAACGACAATGAAGACCTTCGTCTATAACGGCCAACCCGCTCGAGTGATCTTCGGCTCCGGGACGATCTCGACGCTGCCGGAAGAGGTCCAACGGATGGGTTTGCAACGCGTTCTCGTGCTGGCGACCCCGCCGCAGGAGGCCGATGCTTTACGCCTTGCCGAGTCCATCGGCGAGCGGGCGGCCGGTGTCTATACAAAGGCGACAATGCACACGCCTGTTTCGGTTACGGAAGACGCGATGCGCATGGTGGCCGATCTCAATGTCGACGGGCTGGTTGCAGTTGGAGGCGGTTCAACTACGGGGCTCGCCAAAGCAATCGCGCTGCGGACCGACTTGCCGCAGATCGTAGCCCCAACAACCTATGCCGGCTCGGAGATGACGCCGATCCTGGGTGAAACCAAGGACGGCGCGAAGATTACTCAGTCGAGCCCGAAGGTTCTGCCAGAGGTTGTCATCTATGACGTGGAACTCACGATGACACTTCCCGCCGCTATGTCCGGAACAAGCGGCATGAACGCGATCGCTCACGCGGTTGAGGCTCTTTATGCGCGGGAAAGGAACCCTGTAGTCAGCTTGATGGCGAAAGAAGGGATTGGTGCTCTTGCTGACTCTTTGCCGGTCATTGCGCAACGGCCACAGGATCCGGAGGCGCGGTGGAAAGCGCTCTATGGCGCCTGGCTCTGTGGCATATGTCTTGGCTCGGTTGGAATGGCGCTGCATCACAAGCTCTGCCACACTTTGGGAGGCACCTTTGACCTGCCACATGCGGAGACCCACACGATCGTGTTGCCGCATGCGCTAGCCTACAACGCTCCTGCCATTCCGACAGTGATCGACAATTTGCGTGCCGTCCTGAAGGCCGATCCCGCGATGGCGCTCTATGACCTCGCCGGACAGATTGGGGCCAAACGTGCACTTTCGGACATCGGTATGCCGCAGAGCGGGATCGACATCGCAACGGACCGTGCGCTCGCAAATCCTTATTGGAATCCCCGTGCCCTGGAGCGCGAGCCAATCAGGGAACTGATCGCCCGGGCTTATGCCGGAGAACCACCGCAGGCTTGAACATTGTGGGCGGATACTTCCTCGCCTTCGCGGGAGTAAGGCCGGTCCAAGAGGAGTTGGTATGGACAAGACTATCGCGTCTCTTCGCGAAGCGGTGAGTGGTATTGAAGACGGTATGACGGTGATGATCGGCGGCTTCGGAGGGTCCGGGGCACCAATCGAGCTGATCCACGCCTTGATTGACCGTTTCGTGCAAACCGGTCATCCGACGAACTTGACGGTCGTGAACAACAACGCTGGCAACGGGCATGTTGGGCTCGCGGCCCTAATCGAGCAGGGAATGGTTTCCAAGCTGATCTGCTCGTTTCCGAGGTCGGCCGATCCGCGCGTGTTCACGGACCTGTATTTGGCCGGCAAGATCGAACTCGAACTCGTGCCGCAGGGGACACTCGCCGAACGCATTCGTGCGGGAGGCGCCGGCATCCCCGCATTCTATACGCCTACAGGATACGGAACGGACCTTGCGAAGGGCAAGCCGGTCGAGGAGTTTGAAGGCCGCCCTTACATCAGGGAGCGTTGGCTGAAAGCCGACTTCGCATTGGTGAAAGCGCATCTTGGCGACACGTTTGGCAATCTCACCTTCAACAAAGCCGCGCGCAATTTTAATCCTCTGATGTGTATGGCAGCCCAGACGACGATAGCCCAGGTGTCCGGCATTGTTCGTCCCGGAGATATCGACCCAGAGACCGTTGTGACCCCCGGCATCTTTGTGCAAGGCCTCGTGGAGGTCGCGGAGCCGGCGCAAGAGGAGGCGCTTAACCGGGCAAATGCCGTCTATCCGGAGTTTGTCCAATGAACAAGTTGAACCCCACTCAGATCGCGTGGCGCGCTGCCCAGGACATAGCTGATGGCGCATACGTGAACCTCGGCATAGGGCTCCCTGAGCTCGTCGCGCGCTTCCAGCCGCCCGGACGACAAGCGATCTTTCATACCGAGAATGGAATCCTGGCTTTCGGCGAAGCTCCTTCAGCCGGACAAGAGGACTGGGATCTGATCAACGCTGGTAAGAAGGCAGTGACGCTGAACCCAGGGACCGCCTTCTTCCATCATGCCGACAGCTTCGCAATGGTTCGTGGCGGCCATCTGGATGTCGCTATCCTCGGTGCCTACGAAGTGGCTGAAAATGGCGATCTTGCAAATTGGTCGACCGGGCCAAAAGGCGTGCCTGCCGTCGGTGGGGCCATGGATCTAGTCCACGGCGCCAAACGGGTAGCAGTGATTACAGGCCACATCACGAAGGACGGTAAGGCCAAGCTCGTCAAGCGATGCACTCTGCCGCTCACCGGCGTCCAGTGCGTGACACGCATCTACACCAGCCTGGCGTTGATGGACATCGAGGACGAGCACTTCGTGCTTCGTGAAAAACTGTCCTCCATTTCAATCGACGAATTGCAAGCGCTGACTGGCGCTGAATTGCACGTTGTCGGCGCGGTTGCCGACCTTATCGTTCCGGATGTTTGACATGAGCGAAGCGTTTATCTGCGACTACATCCGCACGCCGATCGGCCGCTTCGGCGGCATGCTTTCGTCGGTGCGAGCTGACGACCTCGGAGCCGTTCCGCTGAGGGAACTGATGAAGCGGCACGCGTCCCTCGACTGGCAAGCGGTGGATGAGGTGATATTCGGCTGCGCAAACCAGGCTGGCGAAGACAATCGCAACGTCGCCAGAATGTCGTTGCTGTTAGCCGGACTACCTGAAACGGTGCCTGGAACGACGATGAACCGCCTCTGCGGCTCAGGCATGGATGCTCTGATTACCGCGGCCCGCGCTATCAAGGCAGGGGAAGCAGACCTCGTGATCGCAGGGGGCGTCGAATCCATGTCGCGGGCGCCCTTCGTATTGCCCAAAGCAGAAACGGCATTCTCTCGACATGCAGAGGTCCACGACACGACTATCGGTTGGCGCTTCGTGAATCCAGCCATGGTGGCGCGCTACGGTGTCGATTCGATGCCGCAGACTGGCCAGAACGTTGCGAATGATTTCGGGGTCAGCCGGCAGGATCAAGACCTGTTTGCGCTCGCTTCTCAGAACAAGGCGGCAAACGCTCAGTCGAACGGGCGACTGGCACGTGAAATCATCCCTGTTGTCGTTCCTCAGCGCAAGGGTGATCCACTTATCGTCGACCGTGACGAACACCCACGTGCCACGACCTTCGAAACGCTTTCCAAGCTCAAGCCGCTCTTCGACGGTGGCAGCGTCACAGCTGGCAACTCTTCAGGAGTAAACGACGGCGCAGCGGCCTTGATCATTGCAACCGAGGCTGCGGCCAAGAAGAATGGATTGACCCCGCTTGCACGCATCGTCGCCGGCGCTACCGCAGGCGTTCCACCGCGGATTATGGGCATCGGGCCGGCACCCGCATCTCAGAAGTTGATGAGCCGTTTGGGCTTGGTAGCGGATGATTTCGACGTCATCGAACTCAACGAGGCTTTTGCCTCGCAAGGTCTGGCGACGCTTCGTGAGCTAGGGGTAGCTGCGAATGATGATCGGGTTAACCGCAATGGCGGTGCGATCGCACTTGGTCATCCCTTGGGCATGTCGGGCGCCCGCATTGCCGGCACGGCCGCAATCGAAATGTCGCTGTCGGGCGGCAGGCGCGCACTCGCTACCATGTGCGTCGGTGTCGGACAGGGAATCGCGGTGGCACTGGAGAGAGCATAGGCAAATGCCGCCAATGCCACCGTTTGTGCGATCGTGCGAGCCGAGACTGCTTAGCTCGTCCAGATTTTTTCGTAGTTGCCGACGCGGAAGCTTTCGACCAGGAAATCTATGAACAATCGGGTTCGTGTCGGGAGCATGACCTTCGTAGGGAACGCAATATTCATGGTAAGGCGTGGCAAGTCCCAATCGTCCAGAACCCTGACGAGCCGCTCAGCGTCAAGATCGGCCTGTATGATGTAGGCTGGCTGGGCCAGAATTCCCAAGCCGTTTCGTGCCGCCACACAGATCAACTGGCCATCATTTGCATTGATGATGCCGTCCACGTCGACTCTGACCTGGTCATCGCCCTTGCGGAAATTGAATTGGTTCCAGTTATCGGCGAGTGTGTAGAGAATGAGATCGTGCTGGGCCAAATCACTGGGATGGCGGGGAGTGCCGCGACGCTCCAAGTAGGCGGGAGATGCCGCTAAAAGACGCCGCGTCTCGGCAAGGCGCCTGATTGTGATGGAACTGTCCGCTTCGACACGGCGCGTTCTGATTGCGAGATCGAGGCCATTCTCGACGATATCATAGTATCGGTTTGAGGACACGATATCGATAATGACGTTAGGGTATCGATCGCGAAACTGCTGCACGACAGGCATCAGATGCAGCAGGGAGAATGAAAGAGAGGCTCCGACCCGCAGTCGACCATTCGGGCTAGCCGCTTTCGCTGACACGCTCGCTTCGGCGTCGAGGAGGCTGTGTATGATTTCCCGTGCTTGCCCATAAAACTGCTCACCTTCGCTCGTGAGACTCAATTGGCGGGTGGATCGCTGCACGAGGCGAACGCCAAGGCGTGTCTCCAAGTTCATCAGGTAGCGGCTTACGCTCGAAACAGACATTTCGAGCGCCTCTCCGGCTCGAGTTAGGCTCGCTTCTTCCGCGATCCTTACGAACACGTCCAATTCGGTCCAGCGGTCCATTTTTGCGCCCAGCGGGAAGGTGTTTTCTCGATGGCAGTCTTTATCGTCTCTACGGCAAATGCAATTCCTGCTGACGATATCAGTTGTCACACGCCTGAGAGGATCGGATGGGTCTCCCCAGCATTGAAAACCGAACTGTTGGCGACTGTATAAAGCACATCGTCATGTGGAACGTTGCCGGCGCAAATGAGAAAGAGAAGGATCACGTTGCGGCCGCAATAAAGTCGAGGTTCGAGGGCCTTAGGCGCGTCATTCCTGGGCTCCTCCACCTGGAGATTGGTGTGGATTTCAGCCGGGTATCCTACGCCTGCGATGTGGTCCTATATTCCGAGTTCAGCAGCAAGGAAGCACTTGCTGCATACGCCAGCCACCCAGCTCATTTGAAAGTCCGAGATGAGTTGGAGGGCATGCGCATCGCCAGGCACCAGGTTGACTACGTCCAGGACGTAGAAGCAGTCGCCTCGTCGTCTGGGCGCGCGCTCCCGAGCGCTGTGTAATCGCATACCGCCGTCGGATAGGCCTGAACCCTACGCGATCGCCGTTTCAAGATTGGAGGACACCCAATGCCAACGGTCACTTTCGGATTGCCCGACGTAGTCGTCGTTACTGGCACGGGGTCCGGCCTTGGAAGTGAGATCGCGACTTTGCTGCTGGATTGTGGGTCGAAGGTCGTCGGAGTGGATCTGACGTCGTCCGCATTGTCTGATCGTGAAGGCTACGCCCAGGTTACGGGTTCAGTTTCCAGCCAGACCACCTGGGCGAAGGTGCAAGACGCCATAAATTCCGCCGGCTCCGGGAAGCTGGGTCTAGTTACCTCGGCAGGGATCCTGGACACGGGTTTCATACCGGACACAACCCCAGAGATTATTGCGCGTGCGATGGACGTGAACGTCACGGGCACTGCGCTTGCAATGGCCACGTTGATCCCGCTGATGCAGAGGAGAGGCGGCTCAGTCGTGGCGGTGGCATCGGTAAATGCGGGATTGGCTGAGCAGCAATTGGCTGTCTACAACGCAACCAAAGCTGCGGTAAGGCAACTTGCTCGAACTGCAGCCCTCGACCATGCCCGCGCCGGCGTTCGCATCAACGTTCTCAGCCCCGGTCCTATGATGGCTGGACTGTTCAAACGCCACCTGGAATCCGCCACCGATGGCGACAAATTCCTGGCGACCCGCTCGAACAGGCAGCCGGAGGGGAAGATTCTGGAGGCGGTCGAGGTCGCTCGGGCAGCGCTGTTCCTGTTGTCTGATGGCGCCCACGCAATCTTGGGTGCAGACCTGATCGCAGACGGTGGCCTGACTGCTGGCTTTGATTTTCGCACGGGAGCCGAAGGGGCTTCAGTCTGACCGGCCCATAGGGAGGAAGAGCAATGGAAACTGGTCTCAAGGGTAAAGTCGCCTTTATCACTGGCGGTGCGAACGGAATTGGTCGATCGACGGCCCTGGCGTTCGCGAAGGAGGGTGCGCACGTCGGCATCCTGGACATTGATGAGGCCGAAATGCAGAAGGTAGCCGAGGCAGCCAAGGCTCTCGGGGTCACGGTGCACACCGCGGCAGGAGACCTTTCGACCGCGCGCGGCGTATCCAACGGCATGGACAAGTTGCTCGCCGCCTTTGGCGACCGTATCGATATTCTGGTGAACAATGTCGGATCGGGGGCGATCCGCTCCTTCGACGACGTAGATGATGCCGCTTGGGACGCCACCCTGGCCCTGAATTTCATGAGCTACGTCCGCGCCATTCGCAAAGTATTGCCAATCCTTCGCGAAAAGGGTGGCGTGATCATCAACAACGCATCGGATCTCGCCCGCCAACCCGAACCGGTGCCGATCGATTATTCGGTGTCGAAGGCCGCAGTGCTTGCACTGACCAAGGCGCTTGCTCGCGCGGAAGGCCCCAGGATCCGCGTCAACGCGGTGGCGCCAGGTCCCATCTGGACGCCGTTCTGGACGAAGCCAGGCGGGTTCGCCGAGACCATGGGCAAGTATCACAAGATGGAGCCGCAAGCCGCCGTAGAGCATGAGATGAAGCTTCGCCAGCTGCCGCTCCAGCGGCTTGGCGATCCCGACGAGGTCGCAAACGTCCTCGTGTTCCTCGCTTCCGACCTTGCAAGCTTCGTGACTTCGGCGGTCTGGGGCGTCGATGGAGGATCGATCCGGTCGATTGTTTGACGGATGTAGCCGGGAGCGTTCTACGCGCAGCCAAGTTGCTTGAACGAAGGCTCCGCACCTCGGCGAACTCAGTGAAGGAT